>JAFBAK010000208.1 GCA_019247795.1 Hyphomicrobiales bacterium
GACCCACGCCCTTTCTTTGTCCTTCTGCTTTTCGAACTCCACACTATCGAGGATGTTGCCGTGAACGGCGCAGTATGAGGTACCGCCGGCAATCGCGGCCAGTAATTGCAGAATGACGGCACGATCTCGCGCGTGAGGATTCGCCGCTAAGACTATGAGGAAGGGAACCGCGTAGGCCGTCGCTTCATAGACGGTCCCTTGATGGTAGATGGTGCCGAAGAGTTGCAAGACGGGCGGCTTTTCCCGGTCCCTCTCCGTGCCGGCAATGGCACGCAGCGCCTCTGGCACATCTTCCGCCGAGCCATAGGCAGGGGTGAGCTTGGCCCAGGGAATCGCGTCTAATCCTTCGAGCATAGCGATCTCCCACTGGGCGCTTGTCCAGTGTCCCCAAGCCGCCCGCTTTTCGTCGCCATCTTGTTCGGCGGCAAGGTTCGAATCAGCCGCGCCCGCGAATAAGCTCATCCCGCCACTGACCGGAGCCTCGTCTCTCGCCACACCCTGAAGAAGGTCGCGATGATCCGCGAGCCGGCGCGCAGCGTGCCGCGCAGGCTGCCCGCGACTTTCGAGACGCCACCTTCGCGCACGCCGTAATCCACGGGCAATTCGAGGATGCGAAGCTTTGCGGCGGCCGCGCGCATCTGCATCTCGATGTTCCAGCCATAAGTCATCTCGCGCATCCCAAGCGCCATCAAGCTCGAGCGGCGGATGGCGCGAAAGGCGCACATGTCGGTGTAGCGCACGCCGTGAGCGAGGCGCATCGCATGGCCAAGCGCGAGCCCCGCGAGGACCTGATGGGCCGACATGCTGCCCGGCTCGCGCTTCCCGCGGACCCGCGAGCCGATGACGAAATCAGCTTCACCTTTCGCGATCGGGTCGACGAGGCGCGAGACGAGCTCGGGTTTGTCGGCGCCATCGCCGTCCATGAAGACCACAATGGCGCAATCCTCACCGGCCGCGAGCGTGCCTTGCCAGCAGGCTCGCCCATATCCGCGCCCGGCTTCGATCGTCGTCGCGCCGTGCTCGCGCGCTCGTTCGATCGTTCGATCCGTGCTGCCGCCGTCCGCAACGATGATCCTGTCGACGACGCCCTGCGGCACGCGGGCGAGGAGCGGGCCGATCGCCTCCTCCTCGTTCAGCGTCGGAATGACGAGCGCGATGCGCCCCTGCGTCGTGCGAGGATGAGGTGCGAGAGACGCACTCTCGACCTTGGAGATCGTCGCTTCCATTTCGGGCCGTCCCACGAAGGCCCTCACAGGCTCCAGCGCATCCCGCAGCTGGCGCAAGCCGATGGCGGTTTATCGCTCAAGAGCTCCTCGCGGAATTGACGATAGGCTGGCCCGTTCCAGATGTCCTCGAGCGTTTGCGCCTTGGCATCGCCCAAGGTGAAACTCTCATAGCCGTGCATGGAGAAGGGGGCGATGCAGCAGGGCAGCGCGCGTCCATGGGCGGTGAAATACATCAAGGACCACGGCCTTCGGCACATCGCCCAAGGCTTGCCATTGACATCGCGCGTGAGGCTCTCCTCGGGCTCCGCGGCGCCCGAAGCATCGAAGAACACGCCAAGCTCGCGGGCGCGCGCCTTCGCGAGGTCGAGATAGGTGCGCTCCGCCGCATCGATGCTTTCGAACAGCGAGGAGGAAGGGCGCGCCATTCCCTGGCCTTCGGGAAAATAGACGAGGCGCTGGAGATGCACCTCTTTCACGCCGATCTCATGGGCCACGTCGATAAAAGCGGGAAGCTGCTCGAGCGTTTCTTTCAACCCGGTCAGCCACAGCGAAACGCGCGGGTGCTCGACCCCCATGTCCCGCTTGAGCCCGAGAAAGCCTTTGAGATTTCGTACGATGGCATCGAACATGTCGCGCCCACGAATCTTGGCATAGGCGCCGGCCTCCGCGGCATCGAGCGAGACACGCAGCTCATCGAGACCGGCTTCGATCAGCTCGCGGCTTTTCTTCGTCTTGAGGAGGGTGCCGTTAGTGTTGAACAGGACATAGATGCCGCGCGCCTTGAGATGAGCGACCATGCGCGGCAGGTCCTTCACCATCATCGGCTCGCCCACGCCGTGGAGGACGACACGCTTGACGCTGGGCGACTGCTCGATGATAGACGTGAACATGTCCCACGCCATGTCCTTCTCGGGCTCCAGCTCCTCGAAGGTGCGCGGGCAGGTGGTGCAAGGAAGATTGCAGCGGTTCGTGACCTCGAGATAGAGGCACACGGGAGAAGCGGCCGCGCGAGCCTCGCGCTCTTGCGTCACCTCTTCGAAATAGCGGCGACTGACGTCGGGGAAGCGGGGCTGGACGGTCACGGCAGGGATCCTTCCTGGAGGAGCGGTGCGAAGAGACGGCGCTGCTCGAAACCGAAGAGCACGAGCGCCGGGGCGTAGATGATGAGGCCGGTATGGAGACCGAAGGGCTCATCGGTGAGGTAGAGAAAGAACACCGAGGAGGTGAGATAAATGAGCGAGGGTCTCGGCAGAAAGCAGATGAACGGCACGAGCCAGCAAAAATACCAAGGGTAATGCGGCGAGATCAGAACGAGCGTGGCGATGGCGAGCCCACCCGCGAGCGCCGGCATGGATTCGGGATCGTGATTGCGCGAAAGTGAGCGAATCACGAGCGTTCCGAGCACGGCAGAGGCGATGGCCGCAAAGCCGAGCATTGCGGGAAGCGGGCCAAGCCCGATGTCCTGCAGCAGCATCGCGATGAAGATGCCTTGGCCCTGCGTCATGCCTTCTTCCGACGCGTAGCTCCCGAGAAAGCCGAGCACCTTCCAGCCGGCGCTCGAATAGAGCGCATAGGCCAGAATGGCGACGACGACGAAAGCCATCGGCATTCGCCAATCCCAACGCCGATAGAGGGAAGGCGCAATGACAACCGGCAGGAATTTCGTGAGTGCCGCGATGGCGAGGAGGACCCCCGACAAGCCACGCCTTTTCGACATCGCCGCAAGTAGCGCGAAAAGCGTCGCCGCGACCACGATCGCGTCCACATGGGCGCCGCAGGCAAATTCCCAGACGGGAAGAGGGTGCCAAAGGTAAAGCGCGAGGCGGTGGACCGGCTGGCCTTGGCGCTTCAGCAAGGCGGCAAGCGCAAGCATGGCGATGGCCTCGAAGCCCAGCATCACAAGACGCATCGCGGTCACGCTCTCGCCAAGGCGCGTCACCGCAAAGAACACCATCTGCGCAAAGGGCGGGTAGATGGTCGGTGCCGTATAGAGGCGGTTGATGTGAGGATAAATCGCCTCATCGCGAAGCGATGCGACTGAGGGATCGGAGGGAATATAGAGGTAGGGATTGATGCCCGCCCCTTGCACGCGTCCGTCCCAGACATAGCGATAGACATCCGTCGACAGGAAGTTCGGCGGCGTCGCGAGCGCGATGATCCGCAAGATCACCGCCACCGCAAGAATGAGCAAAATGAGGAGGCGGCCATCGGAGGCGGACGGCCAGCGACACAGGAGCACCCACGCGCTGAGCGCGTAGACAAGGCATTGGGCCCATACGGTTGGGATAAAGAGAGGAAAGTCGTCGAGCCATTGCGCGTGGCACGCCAGCAGCGCCAAGCCGATGAGCATGGGCGCGCAGGCGCATAGCACGCCCATCGTTTGCGCCGCGAACACACGAGTTTCGCTTCTCACGCGGCGTCGACCCGGAATTCCGCGGAAGGGGCCAAACGATGCGCAAGATCGCTGTCGCGGAAACGATTTCGCAGATGCTCGCGGCTATGAGGCGCCGCAAAGGGACGTGCTCCAAACTCGGTCTTCATACCATCGATGCGGTTCGCGAAACGTAGAAGCGATTGTGCGTCATCGATATCGGACCATCTCGGCAAGGTGACGACCTCGAGCTCGAGCTCCGCGATTCGCTCGAGCGTTTGGGCGAAGACCCGCTCCGTGCTCCAGTCGATCTCCGCGAAGAGACGTCGGTGTGCCTTCGAGATACCGAGAATATAATAGCCGCCGTCGTCAGTCGGGCCGATCACCACACGGTCGCGCCCACCTGCGAGCTCGCGCGCAGTGCGCACGAGGTATTCGCTCGGGAGATCAGGTGTGTCCGCGTTGAGCACACAAGCCGAGGAGCAGCCCGCCGAGAAAATGCCGTCGATGCCGGCGAGCAAGCAATCGCCGAAATTGGGGTAGGTCGCCGGAATCAGGCGAAGAGGCGCATCGGTGAGGTTCTCGAAGAAGGGTTCCTCGCCAGTGGGGCCGTAAGCCGCAAAACCGACGATGGGGGTGGCGCGCGAGGCCTCGCCGATATTGGCGAAGGCATCCTTGAGAAAGACGGTGTTGAGGGCGGCTGCTTCCTCGAAGGTGAGCGGCGGCACGAGGCGCGTCTTGGTGCGGCCGGGCATCGAGGCTTTCGCCATGACGGCGATCCCGCACGCCCCGCTGGGGTCGGGGCCTGCAGTGTTCATCGATGCGGCCTTCCGAGGAACGCGCCGGGTCTCGGCGGGCGGCCCATGCGGGACCAACCCCGAGGCTCGGGGGCACCGATCGACGAGGAGCGGCATCGTTCGACCTGACCGACGCAATTTAGATACCGGGCGCGCTTGGAATTAGAGTTCATATTCCGCTGAACCAGTTGTAGTCGCGGTCTTCCCAATAGCCCCCGGGATATTGGTTTGTCACCTCGAGCGAAGTGATCCATTTCGGCATCTTGAAGCCGAGCTTGGTCGCGACGCGCAGGCGCAATGGGAACCCATAAGCATTCCCGATCGGCTCATCGGCATAGTCGGTCGTGAGCTGCGTCTGTGGGTGCAGGGCGCTCGCCATGTCGATGGATCCCGAATAATCGTCGGCGCATTCGAAAGCGACGTATTTGGCCGTGAGATCGGCCTCGATGATCTCGAGGAAACGCCTCAAGCTCACCCCGCTCCATTTGCCGATATAATCCCAGCCTTCGACACAAACATGACGGGTGATTTGGGTGACTTTCGGAAGCGCGTTGATGCGATCGAGGGTCCAAGGGCGCTTGTCCTTCACGAGGCCAGCAATCTCGAGCTTCCAGCTTGCGGCATCGATGGGTTTCACCTCGTCGATGCTGTAGAAAGCGTTGAACCGGGGCGGTTTCAGCACCTGCGATTCCGGGAAGGTCGGAGCGAGCTTCGCCGGATCGAACAGCCATGCCTGTACGCGATCGTTCCAGCTCGAGAATTCCTTCAGCACGGCCTGGACGCTCTCCTTGTTGGATATGTCGCAGCCGGTCAGCAAGGTGAGAGCGCCAAGGCTCAAGCCCTGGCGCAAGAACAAGCGTCGTTCGATGGAACGAACGATGCCCTTGTTTTCGGCAAGCGCCGATTGATCGACCCCGGATGGCGGACGAAACAGGGATCTGGAAGGTGTCCGCGAGCTCATGACTTCACTCCCCCGCTTCGACCGGAATGCGCAAAGGTGCGCGAACCTTTCCGTTGATCATGGAAAGAAGGGTTCGCGGCACCAGAAGTGCCAGCATCACATGGACCACGAGAAACAACGCGATGGCCGACATGCAGAGGAAGTGCACGAGTCTTGCGCCCTGGAAGCTCTGGAAAAGCGTGATCAGCCCTTGGAACTGCACGGGCTTCCAGAGAGCAAGGCCAGATATCGCGGCAAGCACCATCGCACAGAGGACGCCGAGATAGAGGATCTTCTGCACGGCGTTGTAGGTCGTGAGGTCATCATGAGCGAGCTTGAACCGCAGCGTATCGCCGATCGTGGCGGTAACCTCTCGTGGGCGGATCGGAAAGAGCCTGCGAAAGAAGCGTCCCGACAAGATGCCATACGAGATGACGATGAGGCCGTTCACGGCGAAGAGCCACATTCCGGCGAGATGCCATAGGAGCGCATTCGAGAAACCGACGTCGCTGTTGCGCGCATAGGTCAGATCAGGATCGCCTCCGAGCGTCGCCCAGAGCGGGAACTCGATCGAGGAGAAGATCGGAACATTGTTGTAGATGCGCCAACCCGAGCCGATCATGATCAGGATGGCGAGTGCGTTGATCCAATGGGTCACCCGCACGACGAGCGGATGAACCAGGACATTTGTTGGTTCAGGCGGTGTGGAGGCCACGGCATTCCTCCGTTCTTGTAAGGCACCGACAAAGCGTCGCACCTTCTTGTGGCTTCAAGACGGCCGGCGTCGGGATGGACCCACGCCCTGCATCGCGCGATGTTCTCAAGGCCTCGATTTTCGGTGTTTCGCCGCGTGTTTTCGTGACGCGCTGAACCTGAACATGTGTTGGACACGTATACGCGAGCCCACGCCCCATTCGTTACAAGGGCGCGGAAGAGCTTGCCAAAGGCATGACCCTGGAGAAATACCGCGTTTGGCCTTGACCACTCGCGCCTGAGGCGTGTTTAACGCGACGCCTCGCCGCCATTTGGGATCGTCTCCATGTCCGCCGCCGCGTCTCGCCCTCAGCCCCGCCCGGGGGTGCTCGATATCGAGGCCTATGTGCCTGGGAAGAGCACGGCGGAAGGTGCTGAGAAAATCTACAAGCTCTCTTCGAACGAGACGCCGCTTGGGGCTTCACCCAAGGCGATCGAAGCCTTCAAGTCGGTGGTGCAAGGCCTCGAATTCTATCCCGACGGCTTGTCCACGAAGCTGCGCGAGGCGATCGCAGCAAAATACGGCCTCGATGCTGAGCGGATCCTTTGCGGGTCTGGCTCGGACGAGCTTCTGAGCCTTCTTGCCAACGCCTATGTCGGGCCCGGTGACGAGGGGGTGATGAGCGAATACGGGTTCCTCGTCTACCCCATCGCTATTCGCGCAGCCGGGGGCAAGCCGGTGATCGCCAAGGAGCGGGATTTCCAGACGGATGTCGACGCGCTTCTCAAGGCGGTGACGCCCCGCACCAAGCTCGTCTTTCTCGCCAATCCCAACAACCCGACCGGAACATATATTCCCTACAGCGAGGTGAAGCGCCTGCATGCCGGCCTGCCGCCGCATGTTCTTCTCGTGCTTGACGCCGCTTATGCCGAGTATGTGCGACGCAACGACTATGCCTCCGGGCTCGAGCTCGTCTCAACGAGTGAGAACGTCGTGATGACGCGCACATTCTCCAAGATTTTCGGCCTCGCCAATCTCCGCATCGGGTGGCTCTACGGACCAGCCCATGTCGTCGACGCTTTGAACCGAATCCGCAGCGCCTTCAATGTGAATGGCGCGGCAATCGCCGCAGGTGCCGCTGCCATCACGGACGATGCGCATGTGGCGGCCGCGCTTGCGCACAATGATCGCTGGCTCCCCTGGCTCACCTCCAAGATCAGTGCGCTCGGGCTCTCCGTCACACCGAGTGTCGGTAATTTCCTTCTCATCCACTTCCCGACTGAGCCGGGAAAGACCGCAAAGGATGCCGACGCTTTCCTCTCGCGCCGAGGGCTCATTCTGCGCACGCTCGGCGCCTATAACCTGCCGAACGCACTGCGGCTGACGATCGGATCGGAAGAAGCCAATCACAAAGTGGTGGAGACCCTCGGAAAATTCCTGAGCGAGGCGGTGCCGGCCCGTGGCTGAGGCGAAAGCTCATCCCGAGGAGGCATTACCCTTCGAGCGGCTTGCCATCATCGGCATCGGGCTCATCGGCTCATCGATCGCGCTTGCAGCGCGACGCTTTGCGCTGGCGCGGCGCGTCGTGCTGTTCGACATCTCCGACGAGGTGCGCCGCGAGGCACGAGCGCTCGGCTTGGGTGACGAGATCGCTTCGAGCTTCGCCGAAAGCGTTGATGGCGCAGACGCCGTGATCATCTGCGTGCCGGTTGGAGCTTGCGGTGCGGTCGTGGCCGAGATTGCGCCTCATCTCCAGCAAAATGCGATCGTGACCGACGTCGGTTCGGTGAAGGGGGCGGTCATCAAGGCCGTCCGCGAGCATCTCCCCGCCCATGCTCGTTTCGTGCCGGCGCATCCGGTCGCCGGCACGGAAAATTCCGGGCCGGCCGCTGGATTTCCTTCGCTGTTCGTCAATCGCTGGTGCATTTTGACGCCGCCAAATGGCGGGGATGAGGATGCGACCGCGCGCGTTCGCGCCTTTTGGGAAGGCATGGGCGCGAATGTCGAGCTCATGTCCGCGGACCACCATGATCTCGTGCTGGCGGTGACGAGCCATCTGCCCCATCTCATCGCCTACAACATCGTCGGCACTGCCGACGATCTTCAATCCGTCACCCAATCCGAGGTGATCAAATTCTCGGCGGGCGGATTTCGCGACTTCACGCGAATTGCAGCTTCCGATCCAACGATGTGGCGTGACGTGTTCTTGCACAACAAGGAGGCTGTGCTCGAGGTCTTGGCGCGTTTCAACGAGGACCTTTCGGCGCTCGCGAGGGCCATCCGCTGGGGAGAAGGCGACAAGCTGTTCGAGTTGTTCTCGCGCACGCGCACCATCAGGCGGGGCATCGTGAACCAAGGCCAGGAAACGGCGGAGCCGGATTTCGGAAGGCGAAAGGTCTGACGCTTCCCGCTTTGCGGCAGCCTTGCTTTGCCCCGCATGAGTTTTGCGCCTAGTTTACGGCGAGGTGAATCGCATGCCTGGCGCAGTAAGAACCGATCTCGTCGGCACCCCTGAAAATCCGGTCCCGGCCGAAACACGGTGCTTCATCCTGCGCAGCGGGGACGGCCTTGCGCTCCGCTTTGCGCAATGGCCGGCCTCTGCCATGCCGATCCAAGGCACGATCTTGTTGCTGCAAGGTCGCGGCGAGTTCATCGAGAAATACTTCGAGACGGTCGAGCATTTCCGCGGCCGCGGCTTCGATGTGGTGAGCTTCGACTGGCGAGGGCAGGGGGGATCGGAGCGCCTGGTACGCAACACCAAAAAAGGGCATGTGCGCCGCTTCTCCGACTATCACCGCGACCTCGATGCGGCTTTTGCGGAGATGGAAGCGAGAGCGAGCCCAAAACCCTGGTTCGTGGTCGCTCATTCGATGGGCGCGGCCATATTCCTGGCAAGGCTCGCGCGAGGGCCGACGCCGGCACTGCGCGCCGCCTTGACCTCGCCGATGATCGGCTTCTCTCCCGCAATCGCCCCGCGCTACGCCGCGACGATCTCCACCACGCTTGCAGGTTTTGGCCTGGGCCGATGCTTCGTTCCTGGGGGTGGCCCGGGGCCGATTGCCGCAAGGCCTTTCGAGAACAACCGCCTGTCCACGGATCGCACCCGCTATGAACGCAACGCCGCGGTCTTGGCCGCCGCGCCCGAACTCGCGATCGGCGACCCTACAATCGATTGGGCCGCTTCCGCTTGCCATATGATGAGCGGGCTTTCCGATCCGAAGTTCCCCCGACGGCTCACGACGCCCCTTCTGGTTGTTGCGAGTGGCGATGATCGCGTCGTCTCGACGCACGCGACCGAGCGTTTCGCCTCGCGCTTGAAATCCGGCTCCGCCATCGTCATCGTAGGAGCACGTCACGAATTGCTGATGGAGAGCGATTTTTTCCGTGATCAGGCTCTCGCCGCGATCGATGCCTTCCTTCCCGGCGGGGAGCTTTCCGTAAAGGAGGGCGAGGCGGCTCTCATCGCGTGAGCCGCGATCGCTGAACTCACAATCATCACGCTCGACGTCGTCCCTCGGGCGACCAGGACAACGCGCTTTGATTCCCATGGCCTCCGATCAATGGGCGGGACGCTTCGCCAGGATAAGGCCTATGCCCAAGGCGATCATCGCGGCCCCTGACATCTCTCTGAGGCGGCGGATTGGCTTGGGACTCATTGCGGCTCCCTTTCGGATGCCGCTTGCCCCAAAGGTGACCGCAATATCGACGAGGGTGTTGAGCGCAACCGAGACGCAACCGAGCGCGACGAATTGCAGTGCCACATGGCCGTTGGCCGGGTCGACGAATTGCGGAATAAAGGCGAGAAAGAAGGCTGCCGTCTTCGGGTTCAGCGCCTCGACCAACATTCCTTCGTGAAACGCTCGCCACGGGCCGATCGATTGTGTTCCTGCACCGCCATCCAAGCCGGCCTTTGCCTCCCGGCGAGCGGAATAAAAGGTGCGAACCCCCAGCCAGATCAGATAGGCAGCGCCGATCAGCCTCAGCGCAGTGAATAGCTCCGCACTTGCGAGCACGACGGCGGAAACGCCCAAGCTTCCGGCAAGAACGTGAACGAGGCCGCCCAATCCGGTGCCAAAGCTGGAGGCGACGCCTTCCTCGCGACCTCCCGCAAGCGTGCGCGCAGCGACGTAGAAAATCCCTGGGCCCGGCGTTATCGCAAGAAGGAAAGCTGCGGCGAAATAAAGTGCGAGTTGGGTCAGGTCGAGCATGACCACGGGCCTTTATGAGATTGCGCGTCCGGCGACAGGCCAGAAAGAGCAGTTCGGTGGCTCACACGGGCGATCAGTCTTCGAGACGGCGGCTCAATTGAGGACATGAGCGCCTGGGTGAAGCATCGTTGCCGGATCCACAAGAGTACGTTCCTTTCGATGTTCTGGAACAGCATCATCCCCAAATTCAATCCGGACGGATGGGGACCATCCGTCCGGATCGCCCGCTACGAATTGAGGATAGCGAGCGCCTCCTCATGCGTGCGCTTGTCGCCGGCTGCGATGATGCTGCCCCCGGACGAGGCATCTTCGCCGTTCCAGGATGTGATCACACCACCCGCACCTTCGACAATCGGGATGATGGCGACGATGTCATATGGATTGAGCCCGGATTCGACCACGAGATCGATATGGCCGGCCGCCAGCATGGCGTAGGCATAACAATCTCCGCCATAACGCGACAGCTTGGCGCGCGTCTCGAGCCGGTCGTAGCGCTGCCGTTCGGCTGGCGCCATCATGCCCGGATGCGTCGTCGATATCACTGCCTCGGAAACCTTCGGGCAGGCGCGCGCGCGAAGTGTGCGGCGGCCGGCGGGGCCCTCGTAGCGAGCCGCCTGGCCGTCACCGCTGAAGCGCTCACGCGAAAAGGGCTGGTTCATCATCCCATAGACTGGGCGGCCATTATGGGTGAGGCCGATCAAGGTGCCCCAAATGGGAAGGCCGCAAATGAAAGCCTTGGTGCCGTCGATCGGGTCGAGCACCCACACATATTCGGCTTCGCGACGCTCGGCACCGAATTCTTCGCCGATAATACCGTGCGACGGAAAATTGGCGTTGATCAAACGCCGCATGGCGACCTCACCGGCGCGATCCGCCTCCGTCACCGGGTCGAAATCGCCATTCGTCGACTTGTCGAGCGCGGCGAGGCTTGTTCGGAAGAAGGGCAAGATAGCGTCGCCCGAATGGGTCGCCAGCGTCTCGACGAAAGAAGCAAAGTCGACGGCGGTCATGTACGACTTACCCTTTTGCATATCTTCTCGCCGAAGCACCGCCTCGGCTTGATGCAATCTTTTGCAGGCTTCTCACATGCGCCTTGATGCGCACGAGGTCTTCGCCGCGAAGGTGAGCGAGGAGCTCACCGTCCTGGGTTCATGGATTTTCCCAGCTGGGAAAAAATTGCCGCGTCCCTTGATTTTGTGCGACGCAACGACTAAGTTGTGCATTGCAACCTGATCTCTCGGGTTGCTGCCCTCCTTGGGCGTTTCCTCCCTAGACTTGGGCCGCCAAGCTCGCTTGGCGGCCTCTTTTTTGTGTTTCGCCTCTGCTTTTGGAGCGATGAACCTCACTCCGCTGCGATCCGGCTGTCACGATTCGCGCCTGGCAACGTTTCGCGCAAAACATTAGCAATGTCGACGAAGTCTCGCGCAAGGCTTTTGAATTTTGCATTGGGCGTCAGGGTCCGTTCGTCCATGTAGAGGGCTCGCGACGCTTCGATTTGAAGCGCATGAGTAGCCTGCGCCGGATGGCCATAACTCTCGGTGATATAGCCGCCCGCGTAAGGTTTGTTGCGGGAAACCGAGTATCCCTTGCGACGCAAAAGGGCGTCCACTGCATCGACGATTTGTGGGCTGCAGCTTGTCGCAAACCGATCCCCGAGCACGAAATCGGGCGTGGCTCGCCCGCCAGAGGCGTCACCCGAGGGCATGGAATGCCAATCGACGAGAAGCGCGATCCCAAAACGTGCGCGGGCTTGTTGCAGCAGGCGTCGCAGGGCGGCATGGAAGGGCTTGTGCAAAGCCTCGATGCGTTCAAACGCCTCCGTCACGGGCAGACGACGGTGATAAATGTCATGGCCGTCCGCGACGATGCGCGGAATAGCGCCCAATCCAGCCGCAACCCGCATCGATCGGGTGTTGGCGAAGCCGGGGATCGGCCCATCGATCAAGCGGGGATCGAGCTCATAAGGCTCGCGGTTGACGTCGAGGTAGGCGCGCGGATAACGCGCGTGGATGAGCGGAACGCCGCT
>JAFBAK010000339.1 GCA_019247795.1 Hyphomicrobiales bacterium
ATATCGGCTCCATGCCCGGCAAGATCATTCAATCGATGCGCAAGGCCAAGACGGTCAACCCCCTCATCCTGCTCGATGAGATCGACAAGATGGGAATGGATTTCCGTGGCGACCCGTCTTCGGCGTTGCTCGAGGTTCTCGACCCCGAGCAGAACTCGACCTTTAACGATCACTACCTCGAGGTCGACTATGACCTTTCGAACGTGATGTTCATCACGACAGCCAATACTCTCAACATTCCGCCGGCCCTGCTCGATCGAATGGAAGTCATTCGACTTGCCGGCTACACGGAAGACGAGAAGGCCGAGATCGCCCGCCGCCACTTGATCCCGAATGCGATGCGCAAACATGGGCTCGAGTCCAAGGAATGGACGATCGACGCCGCCGGGCTGAAATTCCTCATACAGCGCTATACGCGCGAGGCAGGCGTTCGCAATCTCGAGCGCGAATTGTCGAATCTCGTGCGCAAGGCGGTGAAGGATATCCTTCTCGGCAAGGCGAAGACCATCACCGTGACGCCGAAGGTCGTCGAGGAATATCTTGGCGCCCCGAAGTTCCGCTACGGAGAAACCGACACCGAGGATCAGGTCGGGGTGGTGACCGGCCTTGCCTGGACCGAGGTTGGCGGGGAACTGCTCACGATCGAGGGCGTGATGATGCCGGGCAAGGGCAAGATGACCGTGACCGGCAACCTCAAGGACGTAATGAAGGAATCGATTTCGGCCGCCGCGTCCTATGTGCGCTCGCGGGCGCTCGATTTCGGCATCGAGCCGCCGCTCTTCGACAGGCGCGACATCCATGTTCACGTTCCAGAGGCCGCGACGCCGAAGGACGGTCCTTCGGCCGGCATCGCGATGGCGACCGCGATCATCTCCGTGATGGCAGGCGTTCCTGTCAGGCGGGATATCGCCATGACCGGCGAGGTGACGCTGCGCGGCAGGGTGCTGCCGATCGGCGGCTTGAAGGAGAAGCTGCTCGCGGCTTTGCGAGGCGGGGTGAAGAAGGTGCTGATCCCTGAGGAGAACACCAAGGATCTCGCCGAGATTCCCGCCAATGTGAAGAACGATCTCGAGATCGTTCCGGTCTCCCGCATGGACGAAGTTCTGAAGCACGCGCTTGTGAGTCAGCTTTCACCGATCAAATGGAAGGAACCGGAGATCGCCCCGAAAGTCGGCGTTCCCGAAGACGATCATCCGGGCCTCGTCGCCCACTGACAAAGGATTGGTCTTGGGAAATGAAAAGGCCCACCTTCGGGTGGGCCTTTTGTTTACGCGGCTTGATTCCAAACGGCCGATCCGCAGGAAAATGGCAGGTGCGACGATCGATTGCGCTCGATGCGTCGGAGGATTAAACCGGCGCTGGCCATCATCGGGCGCCCAGCACCATCCGGCGGGGCGCTCCGCCGCGGGCGGTTAGCTCAGTTGGTAGAGCATCTGGTTTACACCCGGAGGGTCGGCGGTTCGAGCCCGTCACCGCCCACCAACGAAATCAAAAAGTTATCCCGCATTTTGGAGCAATCTGCTTCCTAAGATTTTGCATGTAGGAAGCGTGATAGGAAGCAGCGCCGCCCCCTTCCGCTTGCCTTGCACCCGCTCCCTGCATCGGGCGTTTGGAGTCTGCCGCGATGGCCTCACGCCTGCGCCATGCCGTCCAGAAAGCCCGCACAGGCGTAGTGTTGAGAGGTATCCGAAGCCCAGGCGACCTGTTTTCAAAGCTCCCTGCTCGTATTTCGAAGGCACCCTTTTGCGCGGCTCGGCGGACGGGGCTGTCTATTGCCGCTCGATCATGACGCTCGACCACGATGCCGCTCGACCACGATGCCGCTCGACCATGACGGCGCCACGCCACGCGCGCGAGCCGGGCGCCTCGGCTCACACTGCCTGTCGCACGATGCACGCCACGCACGAGTGAGGCGTGAGGCGGGGAGGGCAGGGGGGGTGGGCGGCCCCGGCGTAGTGCTTAGCTGCGAAAGGAACTCAGGGAAAGGGCTGCCCCCGACTACCTGAGCTATTATTTTCTGGACCTCAAAAGAAATTTCGGAGCTGTTTTGCGTTTGCCCGTCCCCGCCTCGCGTCAATCCGGCTCTCCAATTTTTTGCGCAAATGTTTTGAA
This sequence comes from Hyphomicrobiales bacterium, assembly GCA_019247795.1. Classification (GTDB taxonomy): domain Bacteria; phylum Pseudomonadota; class Alphaproteobacteria; order Rhizobiales; family Beijerinckiaceae; genus GAS188. The sequence continues at coordinate 2,113 of JAFBAK010000339.1, forward strand.
ATCGGCCGTGTGATAAATTCCGCACTCTTGTTCACGGGAGGCGCTCACGTGGAAGGCCAGTTCAGAGTGGTGGAGGTTGCGGCAAACGCGATCACCATCGAGCACTGTGATGAGAAGCATACCTTTCGCTTCAATGTTGTCCTCGACGCGGCGGGGCAGCGCATACTCAGCAAGAGCCCCCTCTTTTTTCGGAATGACCGCGCCAAGCACTCGGCAGATTTCTGGCGAGCAGATGCACTCGACTTCGCGGAACGGCAGGCCCGCAGCAAGGGGATCATTCCCTGAGCACAGCCGCGTGCCTCACGTGCCGCGCGCTTATGCTCGACGGGCTCGTAAGGCTGCGACGCGGCACCTGCCGGAGCAATATTGCTTGCTGCGCCGCTCAGCCGCGAGGGCTGCGCCGCAATGCTGGCATTTGAGATCGGACCGAGCTTCCCATCGTTCCTCGCTTCGGTGCTTGACTACAGCCGCTTGCAGGCGGGCCGTGCTGCGCCGGGCGGCTCGATCCGCACAGGCATTGGAGCAAAAGGAGTCGCGAGAAACACTGATACCCTTCCTATGAAGAACACGGGAGCTCAAGAACTCGACACCACACTCGCGGCAGGTGTGCTCATAGCTGCAATCAAACTCGTGGTCGGCAAGCTTCGGCGCACGCGCCCCACGACTTCCATCCTCCTCCCCATGCAAAGCTGTCACTGCCTTCCGATACTCGTCGTCCCAGGTAGCTTGTCTGCAATCGTGCTCGGCTTTCCAGGCCCGCCACTCGTTGGCAATCTCAGCCATCATCGGCTTGAAGAGCTTGATGATGGGATAGGTCTTGCCCTCAACTTCACGACAGGCGTCAGCCGGAATTGCGAGGATTTGTGGTTGGGATTTCCACCAGTTGAAGTAAACCCGAACTTCGTTTCGATTAACGGGGCGAGTGCGCAACGCCCTACTCCTGTACGAGCAAGCTTAATTGTAACGCTATCGATCAAGGCGGCAGATAATGCCACTCGATTAGTGACGACAAATGGGGATTCTCGCCTCGGGCTCACCCTTGGAGGCAGGCGCTTCCGGTTCTTCGAGCAGAATGAACCACCGATCTCCCTGCCTCCGATCTCCTCGGCTGCCACTCGATTGCGAGGCGGTTTTTGAGATTGCTCATTACCCCTAAAAACCCATTGCGTTCGCTTCGTAGCCTCTCGAGAAGTATGCAAGCGCCAGGACGGAGCAGGTTCAATGACTCCCGATTATCGAGCAACGTTCGTTAGTCGCTACCAGAGGGTCAACGGACAAACCTGGGCCGAAGTCCGGGTTGGATTAAGGCTCAATAATTTGGTCGAGCCACCGCCGTCGATCCTCGTGCGCTTTCCATACGAAGCGGCCGAAGAGCTGAGCAACTCTCCAGAGGAACTGACCGAGATCATCATTAAAGTCGTCGGCGACCGTTTAATCCACCTTCAAGGATGCGGTTACGGAGCTTGAACGGGAGCCCCTCGCAGTTAGGTAGGCTTACATTGTTGGGGCCTTCTTCTTAGAGCACCTACCACATCTTCGTGTCGACGTGCTGCAGGATCTCGCGTGAATGTTGAGCCTATTGCCACCATGCTGTTGCCATCGCGGCTGACGAGCACGTTCTTGCCGTCGTACGAAGGCGAGGCCGCTCGGCCCGGCTTTGGCACTTCCCAGCTCCGCCTTGCCGTTGGCGACGAGCTGGCGATCCTTCATCGTAAAAAATCGAGACGGTGACTTCGTGCGATCATGAGGAGAGCGGGCGTGCCGGCCGTCGATATGCGCACCACCGTCGCCCCGGCGCCGGCCTGCAGGCTTTGCGCTATTCGCGGCGGCACTGAGACCCCTCATTCGGCCCGATACCGGCCACGCTGGCCGGGTCGAGCTTGGTGGTCGAGGTTACGATGGCGACGCTCTTATTGGGCGAAACGGCGACGGCATCGGCGATCCGACTACGGTGCCCGGCACCTCGATAGTTGCATCAATGGGCGGCGGATATTGCCCAAGATGATCACCGACAGGGAATCGGAAGAGGCGGCTTTCCGGCCACCTGCTTGCCGCGCCCAAGCACTGTGTGCCTGTCATTCGACGAAAGCGCCATGTCCGCCAAAGTCGATATCAGCGCCAAAACTATCACTGCTGTCGAGGCAGCAACGATCGACGCGATGCTAAACATACTTCCTGCGCTGCTTTTTTGCCGACCGGAAGGCCGGGAGGCTCAGATCACGTCCGATCAGGCATAGCAACTCCACCAGAAACCGTCCGATGGGTCACCCGCCCGCTGAATGGAAAGGACTCGGCATTGAAGAGATTTGAGCCGCCGGTTCGGCGTGCTTATGGCCGCCCACCCAAACCGTCTCGGATTTGCGATCCAAGATGATGGTTCCGAAGCTCTCAAGAAAGAGGCCGCGAGTTGGGCCGCCGGGATACTTGCGCAGGCGATCAGGTGATCGAAAAAAATTTGGTTGATAACCGATCGAATGCAAGTAGCGGAGATCGTCGTAGCTGATGTCAGTTGCGCAAAGACGCGGACATCGCCAAGGCTCACATAGACGATGGGAACAAACGCGGGCGAGCTGCCATGGAAATGTTGGTCCCCAGCCTTTACCATGTAGCCTTTCCAACCGTCTGCTGCCGCCGACACTTCCGCTCCGCCACAAAGCCGGCCCGCTCACGCGTGGGATCGCGTAGCCAGTTGCAATAGCGCAACGCACAGAAGGATCGAAGGTCACCTCTCGCGCATGAGGCGGAGCCAGGTGCAGATGGCGACTGACAACATCACGCTTGAACCTTAATCGCTAACTCTCGTAGAGCATAGACCACTCAAACGTGGGCGTCAGCGTCTCACTTCCAGGTCCCGGTGCTTCCGTCGCAAATTTGACCGAGGTCGTTTTTGGCACCATCAGAATAGCGCTGCCCTTTGTAATAACAGTCGGCTTGAGCACTCGACAAAAGCGACCCACTCAGAAATAGGGCTAAAACTGCAAGTCTGAACATCCCGATCTCCATCTTTCCTTTTGAGGTTGAAAATACTGCATCAGAATATCCCAAACGCGCAACATCCAGGTCCAACTGATGGGCACAGGGGCTTGGGACAGTCAGTCTGATTACGAGCTAGGCGGATACGTTGCGGCACTTAGGTTTCGTCCCGATCAATCAGCATGGCTTTTTTGCTCGGACAGATCGGCGATCGATCCAGCCCACGCCAATGTGTCAGCGGTTGGCTTGATACCCGCATTCCGATAGGCCTTTCAGGCCGGCAAGCCTGTTATCCGACGGCAAGGTGAATGGCGCCGTCGGCGCTTTCGGAGCTAACCCCAGACGAAAATCTCAGAGTCATCTAGACGATATCTCCGGCCACCGCGCCCCCAAACATCCGAATTGATGGCCCGGGTCGAATGATCGATGAGCTCCCGTCGCCTTGACGAAGTGCGGCCGTAAGCGGCTGGCCGGCAGCTGTAGGCACAGCCCATTCCACTTCACCGTGTTGTCGTTGCCGACCACGCGCTCGTCCTGGACGCACAGGATCTCGGCCCAGGCGGCGCTGCCATCCTTCAGGA
>JAFBAK010000418.1 GCA_019247795.1 Hyphomicrobiales bacterium
GATGCTCAAGCGCATCGAAAGCATCGCCCGCTTGTGGCCCGGCCCCGACAAAGGGCGCCCGCTTGTTGGAACAGGCTCGCCCACGACTGTGCAACGTCGTCGATTGACATCGCCGACCGAGGGGGACCACTCGACGGCATCCATCCCTTTGGGTTCAACGGTGGCTTCACGTCAGATACTGCTCGGCGATCGCGGTTCCGAGGCGGGTATTGTCGTGGATGAAGGCCGTGATGAATTCGTGCAGACCGCTTTGGAATATAGTCTCGATCTTCTCGTTCTCGAGGCGCCCGAGCGTGGCGCGGGCATGACGCTGCGAGGCGCCCTGCCGGCCATGCGAAAGGCCAAGCGAATCGAGATGGCGAACGATGTTCTCGTAGCAGGAGGTGAGCGAGCGCGGCATCTCGGGCCGCAAGATCAGGAGATCGGCGACGAGCCAGGGCTGGATGCCCTGCCGGTACACCCAATGGTAGGATGTATGCGCCGAGACCGCGCGCAGAATGGCGGTCCATTGGAAATAATCGAGCGAACCGCCGATCTTTTCGGTCTCCGGCAAGAGCACATGATATTTGACATCGAGGATGCGCGCCGTGTTGTCGGCACGCTCCACGTAAAGGCCCAATCTCGAGAACCAATAGGCGTCATTGCGCAGCATGGTGCGGTTCGACGAACCGTCGAAATGCAAGGATGTCTGCTTGACGAAAGAGAGGAAGCGGCCGAGCTCTTCGAGATCCGTCACGCAGTCCTTGTCGCGCCTCTCCTCGAAACGCCTGAGCTCGAGCCAAGCGCTGTTGATGCCTTCCCACATTTCCATGGTGAGCGCGGTACGCACCGCGCGTGCGTTGGTGCGCGCGAGATCGATGCAGTTGCGGATCGATGACGGGTTCCCGGCGTCGAAGACCAGGAACTCGACGACGCCTTGCTCGTCGGCCTTCGCGTCCTTGTTGCGCTCATGGAACGCATCGGCCACGCCGGCCGATTCGAGCGCGCTCTCCCATTCTGTTCCCGCCCCACCATAGGCGCGCGGCAAGGCCGAGAGGCGCTGGGTCGCGTCGATGACGCGGGCGATGTAATCGGCCCGCTCGAGATAGCGTGCGAGCCAAAAAAGATTGTCGGCGGCGCGCGACAGCATCGGCGCCGCTCAGCCGGCCGAAGTTCGCGGGCCGATTCCGACGGGTGATCCCCATTCATCGGAATCGCTCAACGACGTGGCGCTGTCGATCCTTTCAGCCATCGATCACCCAGGTGTCCTTGGTGCCTCCGCCCTGGCTTGAGTTCACCACGAGCGAGCCGGCCTTCATGGCGACGCGCGTGAGGCCGCCCGGCACGACGCGCACGCCATCCGCACCGGACAACACGAAGGGACGAAAATCCACGTGCCGCGCCGAGATCCCTTCATCGGAAAAGGTCGGGCAGGTCGACAAGGCGAGCGTCGGCTGGGCGATGAATTTGTCCGGCTCGTCGTTCAGCTTTGCCGCGAAGCTCCTGATTTCGCCCTTCGAGGCGTGCGGGCCGACGAGCATGCCGTAGCCTCCGGAGCCGTTCACTTCCTTGACCACGAGCTCCCCCAGATGATCGAGCACATAGGCGAGCGCGTCAGGCTCCCGGCATCGCCAAGTCGGCACGTTGCGCAGGATCGCATCTTCGCCAAGATAAAAGCGGATGATCTCGGGCATGTAGGTGTAGATCGCCTTGTCGTCGCACACCCCGGTCCCCACCGCGTTCGCGAGCGTCACATTGCCTGCCAGAAAGGCGCCGAAGAGGCCTGGCACGCCGAGCGCCGAATCCGCCCTGAACGCCAACGGGTCGAGAAAATCATCATCGATGCGCCGATAAATCACGTCGACGCGTTGCGGCCCTTCGGTGGTGCGCATGAAGACCATGTCGTCGCGCACGAAGAGGTCGCGGCCCTCGACGAGCTCGACGCCGAGCTTGTCGGCGAGAAAGGAGTGCTCGTAATAGGCCGAGTTGAATTGTCCCGGCGTCAGCACCACGACGGTCGGATCGGCGCTCGCCGTGCCCGGCGCGACCGAGCGCAAGGTCGCGAGCAGCGCATCGGGATAGTTCTCGACCGGCGCCACGCGGTGCGCGTGGAACAGCTCGGGAAAGAGCCGCATCATGACTTCGCGATTCTCCAGCATGTAGGAGACGCCGGAGGGCGTGCGCGCGTTATCCTCCAGGACGTAGAAGTCCTTGTCGTCGACCCTGACGATGTCGATGCCGGCGATATGGACATAGATACCGTGCGGCATCTTATGGCCGACCATCTCGGGCCGGTAATGGGGATTGCGGTAGACGAGGTCCGAAGGCACGACGCCGGCTCGCAGGATGTCGCGTGCGCCATAGACATCGGCGAGAAACATGTTCAGCGCCCTGACGCGCTGCACCAGCCCTTGCTCGAGCCTTCGCCATTCCTCGCGCGCAAAGATGCGCGGTACCAGATCGAAAGGGATCAAGCGTTCCGTGGCATCCTTGTCGCCATAGACCGCAAAAGTGATGCCGATCCGCCGAAATAGCAGTTCGGCCTGGTTTCGCCGCGATGAGAGAAGCTCCGAGGGCGCGCCGTCGAGCCAGCGCGCCAGGCGTCGATACACCTCCCGCGCCTTGCCGTCCGGCAGCGTCATTTCGTCAAAGGCCGCCATTCAGCCTCCGTCTCGTCCGCCCTATTCAGGCAGATTCTGCCGGAAACGCAATGCGTTTCCGGCCTCGCCCACCGGTCGCGGCGTACGGAACGTTGAGCGGCGGT
>JAFBAK010000423.1 GCA_019247795.1 Hyphomicrobiales bacterium
GGCACGAGTTTGCGCTGAAGCCGTCTTCGAACAATACGGGGTTCGCATTTCGCGGCTTCCCGGAGGGGCTTTTCGTCAGCGGGTGACGAACACTCGCTGACGTCAGGGGCTTTGAGTGAACATCCCGGCCTGATGCCGGGCAGACTGCTTGGCCGCCGGCAGCGGGCGGTATCATTTGATGGTGGAGAAGCGCTTACTGGGACCAAATTCTATCTTCCCGCGCACGGCGAGAACATCCTGCGTCTCCTTCGTGCGACCGGCTGGATGACACCTTGCAGGACACTTAAGGCCTGGCGATCGCTAGGCGATAATTAAAAGAGCTCGCGCTCGTGGCTTATCAATCAGACCTATTCATTGCAGTCGCGTTCAGCGACCGACCGGCTTGGCAAATCGTAACGCACTAGCCGCGAACTTCCGTCCTGCGGCGTCTGGTTCTCAGGCCGATACTGTTGAAAGCCACCAGCCTCCACCCGCAAACCAGCAGCTGCCATCGGGTGAATTGTCGAGGCGCAGCGAACGAACGTCTTCCCAACTTTTGGAAAAGGCTTCATCCAGGCGGCGACCCGCTTCCTCATCTTGAAGACCCACGCAGCCGATGAAGCCGGCGCGGCTGACAAATCGCGCTGGCCACGAAAAACCCTGCTCGGGTCGCCTGATCAGCAACATCCCCCCAAGGACGCCCTCAGGGGCCAGGGGGAACATGAGCCGCCCTCTGGGTCGTAACGCGTCGAGCCATGTTCGGCATGGCCGCGCAGCGCCAGCGCAGACATAAATCAGATCGGCGCGCGGCAGGTCAGCTGCTACACCCGATTGAGCTCGCACCTGGACGTGCTTCTGATCTTTCAAGTTCTCGCGAGCCCGAGCCGCCAATGTCTCATCGATCTCATAGGCATATACCCGGCCATTCTCGCCAACCAAATGCGCAAGAATCGCCGTGTAATATCCGCTGCCTGTTCCAACCTGAATTACGGTCTGGGCTCTCTTTATCTTGCAGGCTCCCAACCAAAAGGCATGTGCGCTGGGCTGACCGATGTTGATGTTTCGCTGGGCATCCAGAGCGACAAGCAAGTCTTGATAGAGAAATGCCGGATCACCATCGGGGGTCACCACATGGGGCCGCGTGCCCAGACCCACCCACCATGGCGGCGGCCCGGCGAAAGGCAAGCGGTCCACGCAGCGGAACGCTTCCTCGACATTGGGATCATCGAGCTTGGCGGCGCTGCAAATCAGCTTGGCGTAAAAAGCGCGGTATTTCTCTGTCCTATTCGCCTGATCGGCGAGCCGACGGGCCCGGCGCATCATGAACCCGTCCGTGGTGGGGATTTCGACAGAGATGAAACTGAGCTCTGATGATCTTGCTTATCTAGATACGAGATCTCCCCCATTTGCCCTGCTCACTTTGGAACCAGCAGCAGAATATCGGTTGATTAACGCGTGTAAAGCTGGGCTCGCGGCATCGAGAGTGGTCAGCTCGTTGTCGGGTCATCGCCCGCCGTTCTGGGTCCGCTGCAGGTGCGCCGGCGCTTTCTCTACAGCTCGAGCACGAGCGCCATCATAGGAACCTATGCTCCGCATCAGGTCGCCTGAGGTCGCCAGAATCCCCTTGTCGGTCAAGCCTGGCTGGCAGACAGACCGCGAGCCGCGAGGTGAACAAGGTCGCAACCCTTCGCACCCCTGCGAATTGGGGTCCGATCAGGGGACAGGAATTGCGTTGCCATGCCTGATCATCTCGAGACAGCACAGCACTACCGCCAGCGGGTGGTTGAGCTGCGGCGGCAGGCTCAAATGGCTGTCACGAAGAGGCTATCGGGGCGAGAATGGCCCCGAGTTGATTTGAAAGATGTCGCGTTTCCGGCTCGCCATTCTCCGTTCCCGCGAAGTGCTCGCCAACGCTCTTGGAACGCCCCGGTGCGGGTTACTCGGGAACGCAAGACGGGAACGCAAGGGTCGGGGCGGAGTTGACGGATCACAATCAAACAAGGGGAGGATTAAGTGGCGCAATCAGATATCACGTCCACAAATCAGCAAGGCACCGGTCGTCCCTTGATTGCCAGCGACAAAGTTGAAGGGACGGCGGTTTATGATCCGCAAGGAAGTAAGATCGGCTCGATCAATCGATTGATGATTGAAAGGATCAGCGGGAAAGTTGTGTATGCGGTGATGTCCTTCGGCGGCTTTCTTGGCCTTGGGACCGACGAGCATACAATTCCTTGGGACAAGCTGAACTACGACACCACTGTTGGGGGATATCGGACGGATATCACCAAAGAGCAACTTGAGGGCGCTCCGACCTTCTATCGTGATAGCGACTACAATTGGTCGGACAGAGAGCGAGAGCGCGGTCTTTACGACTATTGGCGCGTGCCGCCGTATTGGGACAGCAGGCCATAGCTGAGACGAGTCGCAAGTCAGTTGGCACGCCACGCTGAAATAAAGGCCACTTCATAACTCGACCTGGGTGCCCAATTCCACGACTCGCTTGGGCGGAATCTGGAAATATTCTGACGCACTCACGGCGTTGCGCGTCATAAACACAAACAACTTTTCCCTCCAGGCTGCTAGAGCGGGACGGGTGGTGGGCACCGGGGTTTCACGACCAAGAAAGAAGGACGTATCGTCTAGGTTGATCAAGAGCTGCTTCGCGTGGCCCGCAATGACCGGCGGCAGCGCGGGTTGCTCCGCGAAACCAAAACGCACGATCGTGCGGAGAATGCCCTTTCCGAGTTCCTCTGTAGTGACTCGGTCTTCCTCTGCCACCCTAGGAACGCGCTCTGTCACCACCGTTAAAAGAATAATGCGCTGGTGAAGGACCTTGTTGTGCCGCAAATTGTCCGTGAGCGCAAAGGGAGCCGTGTTGCGCCGGGCGGCTAAATAAACGGCCGTGCCTTCTACCCGAGGCAGCGCGGACGTATTCAGGCTGGCCACGAAGTCCTGGAGAAGCATATTGTCTGCGCTGGTGCGCTCAAGAATGATCTCTCTGCCCCGACGCCAGGTAGACATCAGCGTGAACACTACGACGCCCGTCAATACGGGGAACCAACCACCCTGCGGGATTTTGATAATATTCGCAAAGAAAAAGGCGAGATCTATCAGCAAAAAAGAACCCATGACCGCGGTAGTGATTGGGAGGCTCCAGCCCCACATGCGACGAGCGACAATGGCGAGCAATACTGTAGTGACTAACATCGTGCCAACAACCGCAATCCCATAAGCAGCCGCAAGAGCATCTGACGAGCGGAATGCCAGAACCAGGCCAATAACTGCGGCCATCAGCAACCAGTTTATCTGTGGCACGTAAACTTGACCGATCGTCTCCTCGGAGGTCTGACGGACATCGAGCCGGGGAAGAAGACTGAGTTGCATGGCTTGCTGCGAAAGTGAGAAGGCGCCGGAGATCACCGCTTGTGAGGCGATCACGGTTGCGGCCGTCGCCAGTAGCGTGATGGGGTAAAGCAGCCAATCTGGAAACAAGCGGTAGAAGGGGCTTCCGACAGCTTCAGGGTGGGTCAAGACCAGGGCACCCTGGCCAAAGTAGTTGAGGAGCAAGGCCGGAAGCACAAAGCACCACCAGTCGAGCCGGATCGGCCGGCGACCGAAGTGACCCATGTCTGCATACAGCGCCTCGGCACCGGTCAAGGCCAGGAATACGGAGCCGAGGGCGAAAAATCCAGTCGAGCCATGGGCGGATAGAAATCGAAAAGCGTAGACGGGGTTGACGGCAGCAAGCACGCCCGGCGCCAAACCCATTTGTATCAAACCGGCAACCGCCAAGACCGAAAACCACAAGACCATAACAGGCCCGAAGAACGCCCCGATTCGTTCACTCCCACGACGTTGCAGGACGAACAAGAGGATCAGCACAACGACCGTGACTGGGACCACGTAGGAAGAAAGCGCTGGCGTGGCTACTTCCAGCCCCTCAACGGAACTGAGGACGGAAATAGCAGGGGTAATCATCCCATCGCCGTAAAAGAGCGCGGCGCCAGCAAGCCCAAATAGTAGGACCGCGATCCTTCTCCGAGGGTCCAACTCGCTATGTATTGCCAGTCCCAAAAGAGCAATGATACCCCCCTCGCCGTCATTGTCAGCACGCATGACGAAGAGCACATACTTCGCTGTTACCACTGCCATCAGCGACCAGAAAATTAGCGAGAGCAGCCCAAGCACCACTTCAGGGGACACGCTGCTGCCCCCTGCCTTCAGGCACTCGCGGAAAGTGTAGATCGGGCTGGTCCCAATGTCGCCAAAGACGACACCGAGCGCGCCGATTAAAACGGCTCGTCGCATCGGATCGGGCGCAGCCCCACTCTGTTGAGCCGATGCCATCATCCTTGCTTGGCCTCTCCCGACCTTCGGGTCCCGGTTCTCTCGAGCACCCGTTGCGATAAATGCTCGAGCTTGGGAAGCGACGCTAAAAATAGGGCCGCGCACGGCGGCCCCTGAGTCAGCAAGCATTCCGTCGATCACCGACGGTTGGATTCCTTGGCCGCATCCTTAGCATCGCCGAGTGTCTCGCGAGCAGCGCCCTTGGCTTTGTCAAGCTTGCCTTCCGCCTGCATCTTCTTGTCATCCAGCGCCTTGCCAGCGGCATCCTTGACGGCACCTTTGGCCTTATCGGCTGCGCCCTTCACATGTTCCTTGTCCATGAGGATCCTCCTTTACTGAACGCCTGAACTAAACGTGCGGAAAGCAAAATAGTTTAGCGGCCAGCTCTGCATCGCTGGCTTTGACATTGATCTACGGCAGAAGGGCAGCGCGCAACAATATTGATGTTGGCCGCGGGGCAACGTGGAAACTCAACCTGCTCGAAGCTGGAACGGGAACGTAAATTTGCCTCACTAGGAGCTCTCGGTCCGCTTAAGATTTCTCAAATTACGCTCGTGCGGCGCCTATGGTATCGGCCACATGCGCTCCTCGGCTGCCTATCGGCTTTTCAGCCCCGATCGTCGTGTCCTTCGCGGTTTGGTGTTCAAGTTCAGCGTTCAATTCCGCACCCACCAAAATGATCAGCACTGAAAGCCACATCCAGGTCATGAACCCAATCACGGCTCCGAGTGAGCCATACGTCTCGTTGTAGTTTCCGAAATTGGCCACATACCAGGAAAACAGCATTGAAAAAGCGACCCAAAAAAAGGCCGCGAGGAGACTTCCCGGCGTAATCCAACGCCATTGTGCCCCT
>JAFBAK010000349.1 GCA_019247795.1 Hyphomicrobiales bacterium
GATCGTCGTCTTCATCGCGCAATTCATTCTCAAATCGATGTGGGCTTGGCTGTTCTTCGGGCTGCGCGCCCCGGTGCCCGCCCTTTTCCTCATGGTGCTCCTCGTCGCTTGCATCGTCGCGAGCATCTGGCTCAACGCTCTCGTCGACCGACGGGCCGCGTTGTTGATGGCGCCTTATTTTTCCTGGGCGGCGTTCGTCCTGTTGCTGACGCTCAGCACCGCGAATGCGGTCAGCAACGTTTATTGAGGAAGGTGCAAGCCCAGCATTTTGCGGCCTTCCCGCTCTTCCCGAGGACTTGGTCCGGAAAGCGCAATCGCTTTTCCGGGCGGGCGCTCGACCCTGCGCAAGCCGCTCAAAACGGTGCTTGTGAGAAAGGAAGCGGGTCCTCAGTTCGGCCAGCAAGCTCCGGCTTGCGGGTCGAGGTGATACCCGCGAGCGCAGCGCGCCACCGAGCCGGGCGGCGGACCATAGGGCGGCGGACCATAGGACGGCGGCTCGTAGTAGGCGGGGGGCGGGCCGTAATAGTAATAGGGGTTGGCCGCGGCGCCCACGAGCGTGCCGACCGCCAGGCCGCCAATGAGACCGGCGGCGACGGGACCTGGCCCGCAGCCCCAGCGACACCACCAGGCCGAAGCGGGCGTGGTCGTCGCGGCGAGTGTTCCGGCCAATGCCAGGGCGAGGATGGTGCCGCGTCCGAGCTTCTTCATTCGCGCATTCATGCTGGTGCCTCCGTCATCCGAGCACGTTGAGAGACATCCCGGAGAAGGAGTTGCAGAAATCCCTTAACCCCATCTTAATGCTTGGCCTTCCTCACGAACCTTGGGACGGGTGGATTGCTTTCCCTGCGCGTTCAAAAATCCAGCAAACGCCTGAAAACCGAATCGTGTTAGAGAAAAATCATAAATTTATACCTGAAAAAACAAAGTCGATTTCATTATTGTCATGTAATGCTGTGTACTGAATATGTATTCATTCCCGCCAGACCTCCTTCTCCTCCAACGTTTCCGGGGCGATTTTTTCGGGGGCAAGCGGCAGATGCAAATTCGGCGGCTCGTAAGGGGCATCGGCATTGCCGCGCGCGTTGCAAGGTCGTCCGACCTTGCGGACCGCGCTCCAATGCACGCGTTCGTTGATGCTCTCGTCATTCACATTCGTCGTGTTCGCGAAGGCCTTGTGATCGATCGCGTCGGGTGACAGCACGGCCCGATAATGCGGCCAGCGATGATCGATCGGCCAGCCTATCGTCGAGTCGACCACCGCTCCGTCGAGATCGGGATGAGCTCGGTTCATGAGGGCCGTCTCGTCGAATTGAAGGCCGGTGAGTGCCTCGATGCGCGCAACGAGCCAGACAAAAGCGTCGTCGGACAACCCGCTGTCGAGATACCCTCCGCCGACGTTGCAATGAGACCCGGCAAACCATGTCTGCTCGACATGTCCGTTCGGGGATTCTCCCTTCGGCATGGTCCAAAGCGTGGGGACGAACGGACGGCGATGTTCATCGATCGCCACCGCGTGCAAGCCGACATCGATATGATCGCCGAAATAGGTGTCGTGAAAGCCGAGCAATGCGAGCGTCACGTATCTCGCGAGCGGTGCAAGTCCGATCCCGGCAGGAATGCCGTAGGAGCCGACCGTGTCCCAAACGGCCACGCAGGTAATTCGCCGGTCATCGTGAAAGGCATTGCCGCGCTCGAGAGCGCGATAGGCGATGATGCGTTTCTGATCGCCGGTTCCCGGGCGGGCCATGCCACCGCGCACAGACGGTTTGAGCCGATAATATTGCCAGGCTGCCTCCATCACCACCTTGTCGGGGTTACGCGGTATTCCGGATGCGCCGATCAAGCCCGCGAGCGCGCGCACCGCATAGGCGCCGCGGGAAAAGCCGATGAGATAGACCTCGTCTCCCGCTTCGAAGTTCCGGGCAAGCCAAGCATAGGCGTCCTGAATGATCGATTTGAGGCCAAGCCCGATCGCGCCGCCCAACAGTTTGCGAAGCCAGGGCCCGTCTGACCCGACGCCGTCGTGATAGAAGCAGACTTGGCGGATGCCGTCATTCGCGCTCGCTTTGATCAGAGGCACGTCGCCATAAGCCGGATCGAGCTTTGCGACATTCGTGTCGAAGCCTATTCCTTCGTTGTTCCAGGTCCCGTCGATGAGAACAACGTTCCGCTTCATGCTGAGCCCCCTTCACATGTTGCTGCACGTCCTTTCTATCACCCGCGAGCAAAGGCAGTAAGATCACGACCGACATTCACTCGCCGACCCCTGGAGCAAGCCGAAGCGATAAAAGAAGGAGCCTTGGATGGAACTCGTCATCTTCGCGCGCTTCCATGTCCGGGCGGGACTGGAATCTCGAGCTGCGCAAGTTCTGACCGAGCAGGTTCAGGGGGTGCGCACCGAGCCGGGCTGCCTTCTGATCGGCGCCTTTTGCTCGAGCCGCGATCCGCGGCTCTTCTTCATCCATTCACGATGGGTCGACGAGGCGGCGTTCGAAATCCACGCAGAGCTGCCGCGCACCCATCGCTTCGTCGAGGTCATGAAAGGATTGATCGACCACGATTTCGAGGCGGTCCGCACGCATGCGCTCTAAAGAGCGGCTCAGCAGAGGCAAGGCTTGTGTCTAATAACTTTCACGAGCCTCGCCCCGAAAGAGAGGGAGCGAGGCTCAAGCGCATCGGCAGCCAATGAGCAGGATCCAGAACGGCGTAAAGCCGCTCCGAGGAAAATCATGCTCCCCCGACAGATCGAGCGGGAAGGCGAAGCAAGCTGAGGTCAGCAGGTTCAATCGTCATCGCCCTGGCGAAACCCTCGACCGTCCCCGTCGGGGCCGCGGAAGTCGTCGCCTCCTCGCCAATGCCTTTGACCATCCTCTCCGCGAGGCCCGCCCATTCCGCGGTGGCGCCACAACTCGTTGAGCTCGGCCTGCTGCTCTCCCGTGAGCGTTGCGTAAAAGGCTTCGAGCTTCGGCTGCACGGCTCTCATTCCATCGAGCCTCGCCTCCAGGCGCTTCTGCGCGAAGGCCAGGCGGGCCGGCAAGGTCGAGAGATCGGGCGTGCTTGCGCAGAGCGCGGTCTTTGCGTCGCCTTTGGCCTTGGCGACCGCATCCTCCAATGCCTTGAGGGCGGGCTTTTGCTGGTCCGTCAGGTTTAGCCGGCGAGCCAGGCGCTCGCCCATGCGCTCCGTGGTCCATTGCTGATCGGTGGCGCAAAGATGTGCGATCGAACGGAAAGCGCCGCCTTCGGGGCCACGGGCTTGAGCGAAGGCGGGCGGAACAAAGGCCAACGACATCGCGCCGGCGGCGATGACTTGGGACAAGCGATTCATTTGTGACTCCGTAACCGAAAGAAGTCGCCACTTCGCGGAAATTGGGTCAGCCGGGCCGGCGCTTCAAGTTACATTTCGGTCACGCTCAGGTCATGCTTCACGAGCCGAGAAGCGGCCTCCTCCCGACGCGAAGAGAGCTTGTTGGCGGACAAGAAGAATTATAGCGATTCTGGGAAGGGTTTGGACATCGGCTTGGCGTAGCGCTGGGTGTCGTGGTTCGACACGGGATCTGTCGCCATGGAAATCGATTGTTCAGCGGAGGTTCCGCATTTCCGTACTGCCCCGCGATCCGACGCCCTTCGCTGGTCGGTGAGCATCGCGGCTGCCCTGGTCTCCGCGCTCTGGGTGGGCGTGCTCACGGCAAAGGCTTCTCAGAAAGAAGCCCGCCTTGTCGAGATGGCGCGGCCCGACTGTATTCACAGCGGCGTCACCAACAAGGAGCTTCGGCATCTTGTGAGGGGCGAGATGGAGGCCGGCACGGACGAGAGAGAGACCGTCCGCTCGGTCGTCACGATCTGCCAGGCAAAGTCCAGAGGCGCGTAGCTTTAGGGTCGGACGAGGCAAACTCTTTCGTCAAGCATCGCGGAGCCGCAAGCTCTTTGGTGCGGCTGCGGAGCGCTCGCCTTCGATGCGCAGGGCGACGGTGGAATGCTTGAGAGATTGGAAATTTCGCGGGATTTTGAAGCGTGTTGCCGCAGCTAGGACGAAAGAGGTAAATCATCGCCTACCAATTGAAGCCAGTGTCATCGAGTGAAGCTACGCTTATCAGCTTCAGATGTTTAGATGATTTAAGAAAATACGCCCGGAGGTCCGTCACAATCCGGAGGGTTACGCCAACGCAAATTTGACATATGCATCGCGTAAAAGCAGTTTGCGGCGCGATTTCTCAAAGATATCGATATCGATGTGAGCGAATATTGATCGAGGACCGGAGCGAAGCGTCACATACTATGTCGGGCGTTCCTCTTCCTTGGTGCCAGGTACTGGCCTTGCCGCAGGTGCAGGGCAGGGTGAGCTTGTGTCTTTCGATCTCGCTGCGCGCCTGGCTTTTGACCGGAGTTGCCGCACTCGCCTTCTTCAATCCCGGGCGCGCCATCGCTGATCCGGTGGGGACGGCCGGCGCCGCGAACGTGCTCTCATCGGGAACCCCGCCGGGCGGCAATATGCGGGTCATCGAAATGGGATCGCGCGTCGTCTCGGATGAGAAGATCGACACCTCGCGCTCGGGAAGCGTGCAGTTGGTCTTCGTCGACAAGACGACCCTCGACATCGGCCCGAACTCCTCGATCGTGATCGACAAATTCGTCTTCGATCCGTCGTCCTCGCGCGGCGAGATGGCGATTTCGCTCGGGAAGGGCGTGTTGCGCGTCGTCGGAGGCCAGGCGACGCATACGGGCGGAGCGACGATCAACACGCCGCTGGCGACCATCGGCTTGCGCGGCGGCATCCTCATGGTGAGCCAATCGAGCCAAGAAGGCACTCAAGCCATTCTCGGCTACGGCGTCATGACGATGTCTTCGGGCGGCGTCACGCAGACGGTGAACCTGCCGGGCTTCGCGCTGCGCACCATCTCCTCGGTTGCTCCGCCATCGACGGCTTTCAAGGCACCTGCGACGCTGATCGCGGCCTATAACGCGGCGGTGACGAGCAAGAACGGGCAGAGCGGCGGTTCCGATGTAAAACCGAGCGATCAGCAGGCGGCAGCGAACAGCATTGGCGGCGGCAGCGCTCATTTTTGGGAATGGTCGTCGCTCGGGTTCGACGATCTGCTGAACGAGATCGCGCGCGGCGTGCAGAACGTCCAGACGGTGCTTGCCTCGCAGACCGAAGCCGTCGTCGCATCTCCGCCTGCACCCCCGCCCCCGCCTCCACCATCACCGTCGCCGCCCGCACCCTTGGCCCCACCACCGCCAGCGCCGCCACCTCCACCGCCACCTCCACCTCCACCGCCGCCCCCCACGCTTGCGGAACACCATCACCACCATCACCACCATCACCACCACTTCCATGATCGCGATGGCGATGACCGTTACGTGCGCGACCGAAACGACCACCGCCACATGGGCGACGGGGACGAGCATCGCTTCGTCCGCTCCGCGCCTGGAAACATCCGGGGCCGCGGCGACGGGTATGCCGCCTTGATGGGTTGGGACCACCACCCGCCCGGGTCCGATACGGATGTGCGCGATCGGCGCGCGCAAACCCTCCAGGGCGGAATACCGTCCAATCGGCTGCGCGCGAGCGCCCTCCCATTGGCCGGCGAACGCGGCGAGTATCTGCGATGGGGAGATTGGGCGAAGTCCGGCATGCGGTCAGGTGAGGTGGGTGGCAGGCTCGATCCTGCGAGCTACCAACATGATGCGGTGGCCGATCAGGCGCGGCTGAAGGTCGCGAAATTCCGGCTCGATCCTCTGGGCAAGATTCATCATCATGACGGATTTCTCCGTCACGATCATCCCGGCGCCTGGTCGTTGACCACGCGTCAATCGCTGAATTTCAACAAGATGAACTATCTGGGGACCGGCGTTTTTTCGGTCCCGAGGAAATAGGCGCGAGCCCCAGCGCTCCCGGGCGCTGATCTTCGGCGTGCCTTATGCGGTGCAACCGATGGCATCACGCGCCTTGATGCGCTAGCATGAGTTTCCCCCTCCGAAGCCGTCTAGCCGGTTCGTCAGCCCACGGGAGCAGAGAGTGCGTTCGTTCGACAGGAAAGCCGCGCGCGCAGGCTGGCTTCTCGCCTTCGGTCTTTGCCTCGGGGCCGCGGCACCCGTCACGGATCGCGAGGGGGACGCTTTCCTTTGGGG
>JAFBAK010000300.1 GCA_019247795.1 Hyphomicrobiales bacterium
GGAAGACTTTCCGGCCATGGCGAAAACCATCCTGCTCACCGGTTTCGAGCCCTTTGACGGGGAGGCGGAAAACCCGTCCTGGGAGGCAGTGCGCCCGCTCGACGGCGAGCGCATCGATGGGTGTCGCGTCGTCGCGAGGCTCATGCCATGCGTCTTCGGAGAGGCCATCGATAAGCTCGAGGACGAGATCGCCGCGCTCGATCCGCAGATCGTCATCTGTGTCGGCCAGGCCGGCGGGCGGGCGGAGATTTCGGTCGAGCGCGTCGCCATCAACCTCAACGACGCGCGTATCCCCGACAATGCCGGCGCACAGCCCATCGATCGGCCGATCGCGCCCGAAGGCCCTGCCGCCTATTTCGCGAGCCTGCCCGTGAAGGCGATCGTGCGCGACCTCCACGCCGCCGGCATTCCGGCCGGACCTTCGCACACCGCCGGAACCTTCGTGTGCAATCACATCTTCTATGGCGCCGCCCATCTGCGGGCGAAAGGTCGCCTCCAGTTTCGCGCAGGCTTCATTCACGTCCCCTATTCGCCGGCGCAAGCCGTCAACCATCCGGGGATGCCTTCGCTCGCCGTGCCCATCATCACAAAGGCGCTGCGCATCGCAATCGCCACATCCCTTCACCATGAGGTCGACGTCGTCGAAGTGGGCGGCGCGCTCAGCTGATCGCTTTTCAGCCGTTCACCGGTGCGGCTCGCTTCGGAACGAGGCCATATCGCTCGCGCCGTGCCCAGCGTAGCGTCATGACGAGGCCGACGACGCCGAGGCCCGACACGATCCCGGTCCAAATGCCGACGCCGGCAAAGCCGAAGCCGAAGGCGAGAAGCGCACCGAGCGGCAAGCCGAGAACCCAATAGCCGAAGGCAGCGATTAACATCGGAACACGCGTGTCGAAAAGTCCCCGCAGCATGCCGGCGATCACGACCTGCAGCGAATCCGTCATCAGGAAAAGCGCCGCAAAACCGAGATAAGTGAGCGCAAGCGCAACCACCTCGGCATTGGCCGGAGCCTCGACATCGATGAAAAGGCTCGCGAGCAGGCGAGGCTGGAGCACGACGAAAAGCGCCACTAGGCCCGACGCGCTGAGCGCCATCGCGTAAGCGGTCCAGCCGGCGCGCCGAATCCAATCGACGTCGCCCGCGCCTCGCGCGAGGCCGACGCGAACCGTCGCCGCCTGGGCGATCCCGGTCGGAACCATGTAGCCCAGGGTGCCGATCTGCATGGCGATGGCATGGGCGGCGACGGCCGCGGCGCCGATCAGCCCCATCATCAGCATTGCGGCCGAGAAGATCGTCGTCTCGAAGGCCAGCGCGACCGCGATCGGCAAACCGAGCCGCATCAGCTCGAAAAAACGCGGCCAATCGGCGCGCCAGACGCGGTCGAACAAGCGATAATGCCGAAAGCGCGGGTCGACCGTGACGACGAGCGCAAGTCCGATGAACAAGGTCGACGCGGCGCAAGCACTGGCGATGCCGGCCCCCGCGAAGCCGAGCGCCGGCAATCCGAGATGGCCGTAGATGAGGGAGAAGCCCAGCGCGAGATTGACGAGGATGGCTCCCATCGCGGCGAGCAGCGTCCACATCGGGCGACCGAGCACCGCGAGAAAGGAGCGCAGCACCATGTAGAACAATTGCGGCAGCAACCCCCATTGCAGATGACGCATGTAGAAGGCCGCTCGCTTCGCGGTGTCAGGCGCCTGGCCGAGCAGGAGGAGAAGCGGCTCCGCATTCCAGAGGAGGATCCAGATCGGCACCGCAATCGCGATGGCGGCCCAGAACCCTTGGCGCACGGTGCGTCGCAACTCGTCTTTTGCGTGAGGATCGCGCCCGAGCTCATTCGCCATCATCGGGGCGACGGCGGAGACGAGCCCCATGCTGAACACCATGAAGGAACTGTAGATGCTGGTAGCGAGCGCGGCAGAAGAGAGGCTTTCGGGCCCGAGATGCCCGACCATCATGGTGGTGGTGGCGTTGATCGCCATCTGCGCGATGCTGGTGAGAATGAGCGGGGCGGCAAGCGCGCTCGTGGCTCGGATCTCGTCGGCCCAGGACGCGGCGCTCGGCCTCTTCCGGACCTCGCTGGTCGCAAGCGCGCCCGCCATCGATGTGACGCGCTCAGTTTGCACTTCAGATCGGGTTGCCGCCCTCTCCATTTCGAACTCCGAAACGGCGGGGCCCTCCCCGTCCCTGCGAGATCGAACCGCCATTCGGCAGGTTCAACTCAAGCCACGCCGATGAAACAAGAAACGTCACCGGGAAGGCCTGTGAGACAGATGATCCCTGGCGGGCCGTGTTGTAGCAAATGAAACGGCGGCGGCAAGAGCGGCGACAAGAGCGGCGGCAAGAGCAGTGAGCGCGCAGGCGCTCACCCGTGATTTTGCGTCTCGTCCTGAGCCCGCGTAACATCGGCATTGGCCGCAGCACCCGTGCCGGAGCCCTTCTCATGTCCTTCCCCACTTGGCTCGCCTTCCTCCTTGCCTCAGGCATCCTTGTGCTGATTCCGGGACCGACCGTGCTCCTCGTCGTCTCCTACGCGCTGGGGCAGGGCCTGCGGGCCGCGTTGCCGATCGCGATCGGAGTGGCGCTCGGCGATTTCACGGCCATGACCTTGTCGATGCTCGGGCTCGGCGCTTTGCTCGCGGCCTCAGGAACGGTGTTCACGCTGCTCAAATGGCTGGGCGGCGCCTATCTTCTGTGGCTCGGCGTGAAGCTCTGGCGCGCGGGCGGGACATTCGATACGACGCCACGACACGACGCGACCCCGCCGCTACGGATGTTGTTGCATGCTTTTCTCGTGACTGCGCTCAATCCGAAGAGCCTCACTTTCTTCATCGCCTTCCTGCCGCAGTTTCTCGATCGCAATGCGGATTTTGTCACGCAAATGCTGATCTTCGAGGCGACTTTCCTCGTCCTCGCTTTCACGAATGCCGTGGGCTATGCGCTCATCGCTTCGCGAGCCCGCGCGCTGATGCGCAACCCGCGCGCCGTCACGCTCGCGAACAGGGTCGGCGGAAGTTTGTTGATCGGCGCCGGCATTGCCGCCGTGACGATCCGTGCGGCGCAAAATTAGCCCTCGATGGGGCGGGCTTCCTCGGGCAGCATGATCGGCACGCCATCGCGGATCGGATAGGCGAGCTTCGCGGAGCGGCTGATCAGCTCCTGGCGACGCGCATCGTATTCGAGCGGCCCTTTGGTCAAGGGACAAACCAGGATTTCCAGGAGCTTGCGGTCGATAGCCCTGCGATTGGCCTGATCATTGGATTGCGGCTCGTCCATCCTGACCTCCCTTATTGCAATGGCGTTTCGGAACCGCCGCCCGCCTTGGCGAGCTCGAACTCCGTGACCGCGACCAGGATTTCGGCGCGGGTTTTGAGATCCGGCGCTTCCAGGAGCGCTTGCTTCTCGCGCGCGCCGAAGGGGCTCATCATGGCAAGCGCGTTGACCAGAGCCTCGTTCGGCGCATCCTCGATGCCTTTCCAATCGACCCGCAAGTCATTGGCCTTGGCAAAACGACGCAGCGCGTCGAGCACCGACTCACGATCCACAAGGTCCTCTCCGGCGCGTGCGGTGAAGTCGCTTGCGTATTTGCTGAAATCCACCTGGCACTGACGATAGGGCGTGTCCGCCGTGAGCTCGGCCGACACCGCAAAGCGAGCAACGCCCGTGAGCGTCACCAGATATCGTCCATCCCCCGTCTCGGCGAACTGGGTGACGCGCCCGGCGCACCCCGTGCCATAAAGCTTGGGGGCCAGCACCTCCGACGACGCCTCCTCGTCGGGCTGGATCATGCCGATCAACCGGTCCGTCCGCAGCGCATCGTCGACGAGGGATAGGTAGCGCGGCTCGAAGATGTTGAGGGGCATGTGGCCACGCGGCAGAAGCAACGCGCCCGCAAGCGGGAAGACGCGAAGCGTTTCGGGAAGATCAGCAGGCCCCCGGTAGGGAACATTGATGCCCATGGGCTCTACCTAGAGCACGACAAGATCATGCGGGAATGCAATCCCGATCCCATTAACGCACGTCCTTCGAAGGCGACGCTCAGGAAGATCGCCGACAGGCTCGCGCGGTGGCGCATGGATGTGCACGGAAGAAAGCGCAGCGTCGATCGCATCTCCATGCCTTCGGCTCGGGCTTTCGTTCGCTTCAAGAGAAAAGCACGGACGAGAGCTTGCGCCGCCCGAGCTTCGTCATCTCGTCCATTGGCCCCCACGCCTCGAAGAATTGCAGAAGCTGCTTGCGCGCACCATCATCGTTCCAACTGCGGTCTCGCTTGATGATCGCGACAAGCTGATCCACCGCTTCCTCGCGCCGACCCTTGGCATTGAGCGCGGATGCGAGATCGAAACGCGCCTGGTTGTCGAGCGGGTTCGCCGCCACGGCTGCCTCGAGGCCTTTGAGATCTCCGGCATTGGCTGCCTGCTCGGCCAGCTCCAGGGCGGCGCGCGCGGCCGAAATCGCCGGGTCATCCGCCTTTTCGGCAGGCGCCATGTCGAGAAAGCGTCTTGCTTCGCTGAGCGCGCCGCTTTCGATCTGCATGCGCGCGAGCCCGCCGAGCGCGCGCGCATTTCCCGGCTCCTGCGCCAGCGCTGCCGCATAGCCCTCCGCGGCCCCGCCCACATCGCGGTTTTTCGCAGCTTCGTCAGCTTGCGCCAGAAGCGTTTCGAGAGAGGACGGGCCGAGCGGCCCCACGAGCCGCTCGATGAAGGCCTTCACCTGGCTTTCCGGCACGGCCCCCATGAAGCCGTCGACGGGCTGGCCGCGCTGAAAGGCGATCACGGCCGGGATCGACTGGATGCCGAGCTGACCCGGGATCTGCGGATGCTCGTCGATATTCATCTTGACGAGCTTTACTTTGCCCTTGGCCGCTTCCACGGCCTTTTCGAGGATGGGGGCAAGCTGCTTGCAGGGCCCGCACCAAGGCGCCCAGAAATCGACGAGAACGGGCTGGCGCGCGGATTCCGCGATCACATCCTGCCGAAAGGTCGCGGTCGTCGTGTCCTTTACGGCCGTCGTGGCGCTCACCTGGTCTTGCATGGCCTTAACCGGTCCTTTTTGACTGCGCTCGTGATGCTCGCCGTATCGGCTTTTACGGGCGCTGTTCAAGATGAAATCCTAAATGACGCCCAATCGATAGCGCCATCGTGACATCGCGCAACCCCTTGTCATGGCAACGGCCGGCGCTCAAGCCGGCACTCGCCTGGGAACGACGATCCGTGCCCGTGAAGCCAAGTTCTCGAGCCAAGTTGTCGAGCCAAGTTCTCGAGCCAAACCCTCAAATGGTGGCGGGCGGAGTTTTTGGCAACGCGGCGCTCGCTATCCCTCTTGCTTCGCATCCTCCTTGGGAATGCTTTGGGGTTCGACATCGATGACGAGCGGCGCATGACCGGTCGTCTCGAGGAAGCGCATCAGATCCTCCCGCGAGAGGGCGGTGGTCATCGTGTTCGTCAAAGGGTGCGCGTTGATCGTATGGAATTCGAGCAACCCCCTGTCGATCGCGACCGTCACCTCTTTGTTTTTGTCGTTCACCGCGCCGAAAAGCGTGACGGCACCCGGCTCGACCCCGAGCTTGTCCATCAATTGCTCGGCGCTCCCGAAAGACAGACGCCCCGAGGCGCCAAGCCGTTCATGCAAGCGCTTGAGATCGACATTCACGTCCTCCCGGCAGGAGACCAGGAAGAAACGGCCCTTCTTGTCCTTGAGGAACAGGTTCTTCGTATGGCCCCCCGGCAGCTCTCCCCTGAGCTCGCGTGATTGAGTCACGGTGAAAAGCGCCGGATGCTCGACCGTCCGCGTGGTGATGCCAAGCTCTTCAAGATGGGTGAGGAGCTGCTGGGGAGACAATGGCATGGCGATGGAACATCCTTGAAGGGCCGGATTTGGCCGATCCCGACCAAAAATGGCTTTCATTTTTTCGGATGATGTTCTAGAGGCAATCGCGAAAGCTTTCCATCAACAGCCATGGCTTGCGCCGCTTTCGGCGAAGCACCGGCGTTTTTTCGAGAGAGAGCGGCATGAAGGCCGATACCCATCCCGACTACCATTTCATCAAAGTCGTCATGACCGACGGGACGGAGTTCCAGACGCGCTCGACCTACGGCAAGGACGGCGATGTCTTGACCCTCGACGTCGACCCCAAGAGCCATCCGGCCTGGACGGGCGGCCAGCAGCAGATCATGGATCGCGGCGGGCGCGTGTCGCGTTTCGCCAAGAAATTCGGCGATTTGAAATTCAATAAGCCTTGAGGCTTTTCACTCGTCCGCTCCGAAGAGGGCGAGGCGAAGCTTCGCGATCTGCTCATTGACCGGATTCTCGGGGAAGGACGCGGGCGTTTTCTCGCCGGCGAGGTTTTGGGCGATCTGACGATCGAGATGGCAGATGCGTTCCTGGATGCGCAGGGAGCGCGAGATGAGGGCCAGCAGGCCTTGCGGCAGGTGCGCGACCGTCTCCGTCGATGACGGCGGTTGCATATCCTTCAACGTGATGCGCGCCTTGTCGCGCTCGGCCTGCATGCGGCTGAGCTCGCCTTCACCGACGGCCCGCTGCAACAGAAGCCAGGAAGCAAGCTGCATCAGCCGCGTGGTGAGGCGCATGCTTTCCGTCGCGTAGCCGAGCGCCGCCTGCTTCGAGAGAAGCCTCGATTCCTCGCGCCCCCTGCCATCGAGATAGCTCGCGGTCTCTTCCACGAGCGCCATGCCCTCGCGGAACAAGCCGGCAAACTGCTCCGAATGGACGAAGCTTTCCGCGAAGATCACGGCGCCATGCGCCCCTATCCGCATTCCTGGTCGCGTCTCGTTCACCTGGGCCTCGCTCACCTCTCCTGGGCGCCTTTTGGCGTCGGGCTCAAGTTGCCCCGTTTCAAAAGGATGCGGGATCGACCGACGGCCGACCTTCGCGGTCCGGAAAAGCAAGTGTAACGCCAGGAAGCGCGGCGAGCCGCGCTTACCTTTCGTTAAGGTTAATTCAACAAATTTTTCGGATTTACAGAGAGATCTTCAGCCATTCAAAACAAAAAAAGAGCCGCACGGAGCGGCTCTGAAGGTTAAACAGGGAGGCGTCAAACAAGTGGACAGGAGAGCCACCTGACATTTACCTTGATAAGGGGGAAAGCTTAACATTGAGTTAATTTTTACCGAATTCTTTAAGGGCCCGGCAAGGCATCCCTTCTCTTCGAGGTCGGCTCGGAAAACCTGCGATCACCGCTTGTGAGAGAGAAGCGGCCGACCCGCACACGCCCGCCGAATACGGCAGCGAGCGAGACACGCCGACCCCGGTGCTTCTATCGCTTGAAGAATGAGTTTGCCGAACCCTGAGCCGCGAGCTTCTGGTTCTTGGCGGTTTCAAGCCGCATGATCTCGTTGCGCAAGACCGCAACCCTCTCGTCGAGCTCGATGATCGAGAGCGTCGACAGATCCTGCCCGATCTCATGGGCCGGGCGTGGGCGCTTGGGACGAGGCTCGTCATTGTCCATGAGTGTCCCTCCCTCTTCGTTTCAAGCGGCTCCGGCGCTTTCCTTGCGACAACCGGCGGTTGGCAGCCTCGTCGAAGAAAGTTAGATCATTTCCCGCAAGGAGGCGAGCGCCGGCTTCTCGAAGCGGTCCTCGTGAGCAAAGGAAAAGGTGGGAGACTATGGCGCAGACGCTGCCTGAGACCATGATGGTGATGGCCATCCCGAAGCCCGGCGGCCCCGAGGCGCTTGTCGCGCAGACACGCCCGCTGCCGACGCCCGGCCCCGGCGAGATCCTCATTCGCGTGGCGGCGGCCGGCGTGAACCGCCCGGACGTCCTGCAGCGTCAAGGTCATTATCCGCCGCCTCCCGGCGCTTCCGATCTTCCGGGCCTCGAGGTCGCCGGCGAAGTGGTCGCGCTCGGCGCCGGCGCGGCACGCCTGCACGTCGGCGATAAGGTGTGCGCGCTCGTTCCCGGCGGCGGCTATGCGCAATTTTGCAAAGTGCACGCCACGAATGCGCTGCCGATTCCGAAGGGGCTCAGCCTGGTCGAGGCTGCCGCAATCCCGGAGACCTTCTTCACCGTCTGGACCAATGTGTTCGATCGCGGGCATCTGCACGAGGACGAAACTTTCCTGGTGCATGGCGGAAGCTCGGGCATCGGCACCACCGCCATCATGCTCGCCAAGGCATTCGGCGCGCGCGTCTTCACGACCGCAGGCTCGGCGGAGAAATGCGAGAGTTGCCGCGCTCTCGGCGCCGATCTCGCCATCGACTACCGCAAGGATGACTTCGTCGAGGCCGTCAAGGGCGCTACACAAGGCAAAGGCGTCGATCTCATTCTCGACATGGTCGGCGGGGATTACGTGCCTCGCAATTACGAGGCCGCCGCGGAGGAGGGACGCATCGTGCAGATCGCTTTCCTCAAGGAATCCACGGTCACGCTCGATTTGCGCCGCCTCATGATGAAGCGCCTTGTGCACACCGGTTCGACGCTTCGCCCGCGCACCGCGGAGCAGAAGGCCCGCATCGCGAAGTCGCTCGAGGAGAAGGTGTGGCCGCTTCTCGAGAAAGGACGCTGCAAGCCCGTGATCCACGCGACTTTCCGGCTCACCGACGCTCCGAAGGCGCATGCCCTGATGGAATCGAGCACGCATATCGGAAAAATCGTGCTGACGGTGGAGTGAGGGCGAAATCGCTGACCGCTTCCTCGGCAGGACCACCGACGGTTTGCATTCTTCGGCGGTCGGTGCCCCGGATATTGACGTGCTGCCGGGCATCGTCACGGTTCCTCATCCGCGAAAGGACATTCCGCTCGAGACCTTGAAGAGCATCGAAAAGCAAGCCGGCTGAAACTGAAGTAACTCATGCGCCATTACATCGCGCTCATTCACAAGGATCGGGAGAGCGATTTTGGTATTTCTTTTCCGGATTTTTCCGGCTGCATCAGAGCTGGATCGACGCTCGAGGAGGCGGCATCGATGGCCGCCGAAGCGCTTTCCGGACATGTCCGCCTTGATGGTCGAGGAAGGTCTGGAGATTCCCGAGCCGACGCCGGTCGACGAGATCCGCAAGAATCGGGAGCATCGCTCGGGAGTGCCCGTGCTCGTCCCCGAGCCACGAAGGAAGGGCGGAAAGGCGATGCGCGTGAATATCACGGTGCCTTCCGACCTCCTCGAATCGATCGACCACTTCGCTGACGCGCACGGTTTCAACCGGTCTGGCTTCCTCGTCCATGCGGCGCGCAAGGTGATGGAGGCCGAAGACGTCTAGTCTCTAGCCAAGCGCGGCAGCAGCCTCAGTTCATCTTCACGCCGGTGCCTTCAGGCTGCACCCCGTCACTCAGCGGCGCCTTTGGCGTCGAGCTCGCATCGAAGCTCGGAGCGGGAGGAGACGGGCCTACTCCTTCACCGCGCCGGTGAGGCTCGAGACGTAATAATCCACGAAGAACGAGTAGAAGAGCGCCACCGGGATCGAGCCGAAAAGCGCGCCCGCCATCAAGGCTCCCCATTGATAATCATCGCCCTGCACGAGCTGCGTGAGCACCGCGACCGGCAGCGTCTTCTTTTCCGAGGATTGGATGAAGGCGAGCGCGTAGATGAACTCGTTCCAGGACAGCGTGAAGGCGAAGATGCCTGCCGAGATCAGGCCGGGCACGGCGAGCGGCAAGGTGATCTTGCGCAGGATCTGCAAACGCGAGGCGCCATCGATCAGCGCGCATTCCTCGAGCTCGTAAGGGATCGATTTGAAATAGCCGATGAGCAGCCAGGTGCAGAAGGGAATGAGGAAAGTCGGGTAGGTGAGGATCAAGGCGAGCGGTGAATCGAAAAGCCCGAGCTTCACCACCATGGCCGCGAGCGGGATGAAGAGGATGGAGGGCGGCACGAGATAAGCAAGGTAGATGGCGAGCCCCACCCAATTGGCACCGCGAAAACGCAGGCGCTGGATCGCGTAAGCGGCGAGCACGCTGGCGAAGATCGACAAGGCCGTCGCCGCGAAGGCGATCAGCATCGTGGTCCACAGCCATTGCGGATAATCGGTGTCGAAGAAGAGCTTCTTGACGTTGGCAAGCGTCGGCGAATGCACGAAGAGCGGGTTGAAGTCCTTGTAGTTGTAGAGCTCGTTATTCGGCTTGAAGGTCGTGATCGCCATCCAATAAAAGGGAAAGAGCAGCACGATGACGAAGCAGGCAAGCGGCAGGTAGACGGTGACGAGCTTGCGCGGGCCACTTTCCCACGAGATGACGCCGAGGCGCTCGGGCGCCGTCGGCTGGGACGTTGAAAGCGCAGCGTCAGTCATTGGCTTCGCCCTGCTGCCATTTGCGCCGCGCCAAGCCGAAATA
>JAFBAK010000312.1 GCA_019247795.1 Hyphomicrobiales bacterium
TGGCGCGATCTTGTCCGATGATCTCATCGGCCAGATAGCCGAATAGGCGTTCAGCGCCGCTATTCCAGCTCCCGATGATGTTCTCATGATCAAAGCTGTAGATGGCGTCCTGGGAGCTGCGCACGATGGCGGCAAGCCGGGCGTCCGTCGCGGCGGCGTGGAGATTCTGGGTGATATCCTCGACCACCGAGATGAGATAGGCGGGCTCCCCGTCATCCGTGCGTACCAGGGCGGCGGTGAGCCGGATCCAAACGATCGCGCCATCCTTGCGCAGGTAGCGCTTGTCGCGGCTCATCAACTCGCGATGCCCGGCGATCAGCTCGGTCATCTCGGCGAGATCGCGGTCGATGTCGT
Source organism: Hyphomicrobiales bacterium (assembly GCA_019247795.1). Classification (GTDB taxonomy): domain Bacteria; phylum Pseudomonadota; class Alphaproteobacteria; order Rhizobiales; family Beijerinckiaceae; genus GAS188. The sequence continues at coordinate 355 of JAFBAK010000312.1, forward strand.
CAGGATGAGTGATGTCCTGGAAGCGCTTGCGCAAAAGCTCCTCGCGCGAATAGCCGGTGATGGCGCAGAGCTTGTCGTTGACCGCGAGCCATCTGCCGTCGAGACTCACATGCGCGATGCCGATCGCCGCCTGCTCGAAAGTGGCGCGATAGCGCGCTTCGCTTTCATGTAATTCCTGCTGAGCACGCCGACGCTCCGAGACATCCTGGATGATCGAGAGCCGGTTGATCACCTCCCCCCTCTCGTCGCGCATGAGAGACGACGTCACGCGAGCCCAAAGGCGGGTCCCATTTTTCCTGACGTAGCGCTTCTCCCAGACGTAGCTGTCGACCTTCCCGGCATAAAGGCGCTTCTGGCGCCTTCTCTCGCCCGGCAGGTCGGCCGGATCGGTGATGTCGACGAAGGTCATGTTGAGCAATTCCTCGCGCGAATAGCCCAACATGACGCAAAGCTGGTCATTGACCGCAAGCAGCCTGCCGTCGAGCGACGCCTGCTCGATGCCGACCGCCGCCTGCTCGACTAGCAAACGATAGCTGCGTTCGCTGGACTCGAGCTGCGCCTCCGCTTCGCGGCGCGCGCTCACGTCGACGAAAGCGACCATGCCGGCTGTGATCTTGCCGGCCGCGTCGCGGATCGGCGAGGCGGAAACATTGGAGAAGGTGCGCACGCCGTCCGGCCGCGTGATCTCGAACTCCTCCCCGGTGAAGCTTTCCCCGCGCAGCGCCCGCGTGAGAGGAAACTCGGCGGAGGTCAGCAGGCGTCCGTCGGCGGCTCTGAGACGATAGGCCGGCTCTTCGCCGAGCGGATGAAGCGCGCGCACCCATTCGCCGAGATGGGCGGTGGCCGCATCGTTGAAGAGCGAAATCTTGCCTGACGGCGCTTCCGCGATCACGACGCCTGCCGGCAGGTCCTTCAAAATCGCGGCGAGCCGTGCCCGTTCGGTATCGACCTCGGCGAGCAGGCGATCGCGATCGGCGAGCAAACGCTTATATTCGGTGATGTCGCTCGAGACGCCGACAATGCCGACAACCGAGCCCTTGTCACCGAAGAGCGGCTTCTTGTTCGACGAGAAGAAGCGCGTCCTCCCGTCCTTTGCGGTGAAGGCTTCTTCGACGACCATTCCGGTCCGGCTTTCCATGACTTTCCGGTCGTTCGCGAGAATGGTCTCGGCCTCTTCGCGGTTTGAATGCCAATCCGGAATCCTGCCGAATGGCGAGCGGCCGGTCAGCCTTTGCATCGCCGGATTGGCAAACAACAGGCGGCTCTCGCGATCCTTGACGTAGATGAGGTCGTCGGTGACCTGAGACACATTGTCGAGAAGCTGCGTGGCCCGCTTCGCCTCTTCCTCGATCTCCTTGCGGCTCGTGATGTCGAAGATCACGCCGCTCCAGCTCAGGTCTGGCCCAACGGCCCGCCGGCCGATCGAGGTGAGCCAGCGCGTCGATCCATCCGCCGCCTGAACCCGGAACTCGATGTGGTGGCGGTCTTTGCCGATACGCGCGTAACGCATCGCGGCCTTGAGGCGGCTCTGATCGCGCGGGTCGATGTGCGACAGGAACGCTTCAGGCGTGAGCCCGCTTTCGGCGAAGGGAACGCCGAGAAGCTCGCACACTCTCTCATCCGCGAAGATTTCGCCTCCTGCCGCATTCCACCACCACATTCCCATCGCCGCGGCATCGAGCGCGATGCGGCGGCTCTCTTCTGCCTGGCGCAACTTTTCCTCGTCGCGCCGGCGCCGCGTCACGTCGAGGAAAGTCACGACCAGCCCGTCGACCTCGCCGTCCTTGTCGAGATAAGCGAGAACGCGGCGCGTGAGAAAGCGCCCATCTTGCGCCCGCACCTCCTCCTCGATCGGATCCGTGCCGACCGAGGAAGGATCGGGCAGAGGCGGCGGATCGACGAGCACATGCGTGAAATGCGCGAGCGGCCGGCCGATATCGGCCGTCTCGAGATGGTAGATGCCGCTCGCCGGCGGCGTGAAGCCGCGGATCGCACCGTCTCGATCGAGGAAAATCGTGGCGATCCGGATCGAGCGTAAGTGATTGCCGAGGTCGAGATTGGCGGCCCACAACGCTTCGTTGGCGGCCTGCGTCTCCTCTTTCGAGGTTTCGAGCTCTTCGTTCGCCGATTGCAGCTCCTCATTCATCGAGAGAAGCTCTTCGTTCGACGACTTCAGCTCCTCGTTTGCCGCTTCGAGATCCTGGACCGTGCGGTCGAGATCTTCGCGAGCGCGCAGCAGCTCCTGCTCGAGATGCTCGATGACGCGATCGGCATCGGGACGGGCGCTCGGCGGCTCCGGACGGCTCGAGGCGGAGGCCGCGCCAAGGCCTTCGAAGACGATCATGTAAAGCCCTTCCTCGAGCCCGAGTTCGGGCATGGGCTGGACCGTCAGTCGTATCCGCTCGAAACCTTCCGAGCTGTGCATGGAGAGCTCACGCACCGCCATCCGTCGATTGCGCAAGGCTTCCGCGAAGGTCGTCCTCAGACCGACACCGAGGCCGCGGCGCGCCATGCGCAGGATGTCGTTGGCATAAGCGCCGGCGGGGGGCTGCAGGAATCGCTCGACGCCTTCGGACAGATAGGCGATCTGCCCCTCCTCGTTCACGATCGCATAGCGCGGCGAGAATTCGTCGAGGATGATGCGCTGGGCGAAGCTGCCGAGATCGACCCCGGGACGGGCCTCCATGTCGCGCCAGCCGGCCATGCTCCCAAGGCGGGTTCCGCGAATCTCTCCGGGCGTGCGCAGCACCGTTTCCTTGCGCTGCACGAGGCGATGATGCGCATCGACGTCGCGAAACAGGTCGCCATGCCCGCTCAGGCTTTCCGAGGCGCCGAGAAACAGGTAGCCGCCGCGGCGCAAGGCGTAGTGGAAGAGCGGAATGAGCTTCTTCTGCAGATGTCCGCCGAGGTAGATCAGAAGGTTGCGGCAGGAAATGAGATCGAGCCGCGAGAAGGGCGGATCGGCGATCACATTATGCGCCGAGAACGTCACCATTTCGCGCAAGTCCGGCGCCACCTGGAGACGGCGGCCGCGCTTCACGAAAAAACGCGCGAGCCTTTCGGGAGAGATATTCGCCGCCGCCCCTGGCGGGTAGAGGCCGCGCCGCGCGACCGACAAGGCGCGTCCGTTCACGTCCGTCGCGAAGATCTGGACCTTGGGCGGATTCTCGATTTCGTCGAGAATCTCGCGGATGAGGATGGCGATGGAATAGGCCTCCTCCCCCGTCGCGCAGGCGGCGACCCAGATACGCACCGTATCGGCCGACGAGCGGTTCTCGAAAAGCGGCGTCAGCGCGTTGCTGGCGAGGGACGCAAAGGCTTCAGGATCACGAAAGAAGGCCGTGACGCCGATCAGCAGCTCGCGCACGAGCGCCTGCGCCTCCCGAGGCTCGCTGGTCAGTCGCTGGACATAGGCGTCGGCCGATTCGAGCCGCAGCACATGCATGCGCCGCTCGATGCGACGCAACAACGTGGTGGTGCGGTAGTGCTTGAAATCGATGCCCGCCTGCTCGCGCAAAAAGGCGCAAATCGACACGAGCTGCTCCTGGATGCGCCGGCGCCTGAGCCATGGACGCTTGCCCTCTTCGCTTTCAGACCAAAAGCGCAGATAATCGAGAATGGCGCGCGCGATGTCCGCGGCGGGCAGCACATGATCGATGCAAGCGGAGTTGGCGCTCTCCGCGGAAGCCGGCGATGCATCCGGGCCGCCGGAAGCTTGCGCCATCGTCATGCCGCCGGCCGCCCCGATTGCCTCGAGGCCGATGAAGCCGTCCGCTCCTTCAAGCAGAACCCCGATGGCGCGCGGGCCGAAATTCCGGGCGATCGAGCGGAAGATCGCGTCGGCCGCAAACCGGCGCTCTGCAGTGTTGTGGGCGACTCTCAGGCGAAATTCACCTTTGCGCATCCGCACGACCGACCCGGTCGGAGCGACATAGAGGTGGCCGGGAAGGACAGGGCCACCATCGACGATGGACGCCACCGCGAATTGGGTGTGCTCGGCGAGATCTTCCGCCTTGACCTCGCCGCCGTCAGGCCTTTCCCGTTGAACGACGATGCAGGCCAATCTCGGGTCGCTTGGAAGTGCCGCCAGAAGAGCCTTCAGGGCCGGCAAGCCCTCGAGCGACGCCGCGATCGCCACGATGAGCGGCCGCGCCGCCGCCGGCTCGGGCGTCTCCGGGCGCTGCTCTTCGGTGATCGTCATGTCTGGCCCATAGCGCGTGGCAACAGGCTTTGCGACAAGATCATCCTCAAATCCATGAGTTGGACCCGAAACACCGGCGAATACTGCCTCGCTTGTGCAAGACTATCCGCAATATCGTCAATCCTATGCCGTCGCATGATGGGCTGGCGACATTGTGGTGAGGCATGGTGAAGCGCACACTCCGTTTGCGCTGACCCGTAAGCACCGTACATCGGGGTCAGCTCCCGAGGAACAGGACGGATTGCTCGGCACGCTCGAGGAGCTCGTTCGCGAGCATGCCGAAGATGAGCGTGTCGCTTTGCCTCTTCGTCGCGCCGACCACGATCAAGGTGTGGCCCGCGCGGCGGGCCTGGCGCAAAATGGCGTCGGGAGCGGCGTCCGCCACGCGCACCACCGTGCGAATGGCGATCCCATATTGGTCGGCAAGCGTCGTGATGTCCTTCAAGATGGCATCTTCGTGGCGTCGCGACAGAAGGGAGCGTCCGAGCCGCCGGCTCTCGCCGGGTCGCCTCTCGGCCGGCGCCACATACACCACGGTCGCCACCACGTTCTCGATGCGGGCAAGCGCAAAAGCGAATTCCGCGGCGCGCCGCGAGGCATTGGAGCCGTTGACCGGGACAAGGATGTTGAGCCTGGAACGCAACGGGCGCTCATGCAAGGCGCCGCGCGCGACCACCACGCCCACGGTGCCCTCGAAGCTGCGCGCCACCTCGACGATCTTGGAATGAAAGCCGCCGGCCGCGGCGCGGGCCGGCTGAAGCCCGACCGTGAGGAGATCGTAGCCCTTGCGCGCCTCGCTCGCGACGGCTTGATCGGGCGGCGGCACGGCGGCCTTCGGCGCCGGCGTGTTCGCGGCACCCGGTCCCAAAAGAGCGGTTGCGGCCTCCGGCCCTGCGCCGACGAGGCTTTTGCCTTCCACATGCAAGGTCGTGGTCGGGAGCCCGCGCGGTCCGGCGACGAGGCCGGCGAGCCGCCCCGCGAGCCGGCCGCTCGGACTATCATCGACCGTGAGCAGAATGCGTTCGATATTGGCCACGAAGCCGTTGGCTTCGAACTCCTCGCGTTCGAGGCGTTGCTTCTCCTCGGCCCGGATCGGCAAGCGGCCGAGCGCCCAGCGCAAGGTCGGCGGCATCGCCATCGTGGTCACGACCGCCATGGCGACGATGATGGTGTAGAGATCCGAGTTGAGCGCGCCGATCGACAAGCCGATCGAGGCGATGATCACCTCGGTCGAGCCGCGCGCGTTCATGGCGATGCCGAGCGCCAGCGATTCGCGTTTCGTGAGGCCTCCGATTTCGCCGCCGAGAAAGGCTCCGCCGAACTTTCCAACACTCGCGATGAGGATGATGCCGATCGCCATCAAGAGGAGATGCGGGTCGCTCAGGATGGTGATGTCGGTGTTCAGGCCGGCGAGCGCGAAGAAGATCGGCATGAACAGGGCGGTGATGAGCCCTCGCAGCTCGCCTTCAATGTGGCGGGTGAGGATCGGCGATTCGCCGATCAGCACGCCGGCCACGAAGGCGCCGAGCACGGTGTGAACGCCGATCAGATGCGTGACGAGCGCCATGATCCCCATGATGGCGAGGATCACGGTGATCACCGGGAGCTCGCTCACCAGCCGATCATTCGCCCAGCGGATGAGGGCATGCACGACGGGCCGGCCGAGCGTGAGGCTCGCGATCAGGAAGAGCGCCGTCCCGCCGACGCTGCGCGCCAGCGAGCCCGCGTCGACCTTGCCTTGTGTCGCGAGGCTGAAGGTGATGGCGATGACGATCCAGCCGATCGAATCCTCGATGATGGCCGAGGCGATGATCACCTGGCCAAGGTCGCGACGCATGAAATTCATCTCGCGCACGACCATGGCGACGATCTTGATCGAGGAGATCGACAAGGCGGTCCCCAGAAACAGGGCGGTCACGAGACGCCGTTCCGGAGTGGGCAAGAGGCTGTCGGGAAGCAGGTATTCGCCCGTGAGAAAGCCGAAAGTGAAAGGCACCGCGATGCCGGTGATCGAGACGCTCGCGGCGGCGCGCTTCACCTTCGAGACGAGCTCGAGATCGGTCTCCATCCCGGTGAGCAGCAGAAGCATCAGCACGCCGAGCTGGCCGACGCCGTCGATCATGCTGTGCTGCGCGTCATTGTGCGGAAACAAGAGTTTCCCTGCGCTCGGCCAGAGCGACCCCAGCACGGAGTTGCCGACCAGGATGCCGGCGAGGAGCTGACCGATGATGGCCGGCTGGCCGACGCGATGCATCAGCTCGCCGAGGCCGCGCCCGACGATCAAGAGGATGACGATCTCGGCAATGAAGATGGCGTCCGAAGGGGCGGCTGAATTTTCAGCGCCTGCGGCGAGCGCGGGTCCGATCGACAAGGGCGCAAAGGCGAGCGCGCCCAGAACGGACGCGAAAATTACCCTCAAAGGCGAAAGTCGATGTCCGACGAGCCGCCCGTCTTCACCGGCATCCCTACGGGCGCGGCGGCTTCCCATCCGATCTCTATCCCTCCCTGCGCCAGGCTCGACGCGAGAACAGAGGCACATTTGCGCAAAATGCGATGATTTTCGATTCCGAGTTCCTCGGCCGCCTGAGCTGCGAGACTATGGTCGGTCGCGCCCGCATGCGCAATCAATCTCATCAAGGCCTGTGCATCCGGCCCCGGAAATCCGGCCTCGTCCTCGTCGAGCGAGAGGCCGCCAGGCAAGCGGAAACGGATTTCGTTGTCCATGACGAGCGCGTCCGACATCACCTGGTCGGCGTGATGCTCAGGCATGTGCCGGCGCAACGTGGCGAAAAGCTCGTGCAGGCAGGTCTCGTCGTAATCTATGCGGAATTCCGCAAGCTTACGGAATATTTCGAGCACAAGGTGAGCGTCCGACGATTGCGTCGTCGATTCATTGAGCGGGTGGATGATCATGCACGGTCCCGTCGAATGTCGCCCGCCGGACCATTCGGAGCTTCCCCGACTCCATGCCACTCGGGACCCATCCGGCCAAGGCTTCCGCGAGTGCACGGCAAGGCGTTGGCGAAAGCTCGCTCCGACCTGGCCGGCAAGAGAACGCCGGATCGAGGCAGGGGGTTCCCGAAAAACGGTTTTGGAAATCTCAACCAGGAGCGCGTTCGGCGCTGTTGACCACCGGCTTGCTGCGCAATTGCGCCAAGATCGCGGTCAAATGCTTGAGATCCCATACCGAGATGTCGATCGTCATTTCGACGAAGTCATCCGTGCGCCGCGTCATCGTGATATTCTCGATGTTGCCATCGTGCTCGGCGACCACGGCCGCCACCTGTGCGAGCGAGCCGGGCTCGTTGATCGAGACCACGACGATGCGAGCCGGGAAACGCCGTGCGTTCTTGCCATCGACATCCCAGCGCACATCGAACCATTGATCGAGGGCATTCTCGAAGCGGGCGAGCTCCGGGGAATCGATGCGATGCACCGTCACGCCTTCGCCCGGCGTCAGGATGCCGACGATCCGGTCTCCCGGAACCGCCCCGCCCTCGGCAAAGCGCACCGGCAGATCCGCGTCGAGCCCGATCACGGGAACATCGCTCATCGGCTGCGCCTTGCCGGACGATGAGGCAGGCTTGAAGATCAGGCCCAGCGACTTCGGGAAAGTGAACCAGCCTGGATCCTTCGGCGCGGGCTCCGAGACGACATGGGCCCGCTCTCCGTGATAATCGGGGTAGAGCGCACGCAACACGTCGCTCGACGCCATTTCGCCTCGCCCGACCGCGGCCAGCACGTCCTCGACCGAGCCGCGGGCGAGGCGCGGCAAGGCGGCTTTAAGGTTGTCGTCGCTGTAGGCCCGGCCGGCGCGCTGGAATGCGCGCTGGACGAGCTGCCTTCCGAGCCCGCCATATTGGCGGCGCACCGCGATGCGCGTGGCGCGCCGGATCGCGGCGCGCGCCTTTCCGGTGACGACCAGCGATTCCCAGGCCGCCGGCGGTGCCTGGCTTTCCGTCGAGAGCACCTCCACCTCGTCGCCGTTGCGAAGCTCCGAGACGAGCGGCGCGAGCCTGCCGTTGATCTTGCAGCCGACCATTCCGTTGCCGAGCTCGGTGTGCACCGCATAGGCGAAATCGATCGGCGTCGCGCCGCGCGGAAGCGCGATCAGGCGGCCCTTGGGCGTGAAACAGAAGACCTGGTCGTGGAAGAGCTCGAGCTTGGTATTCTCGAGGAATTCCTCCGGGTCCCCCTCGGCGAGATTGGCGATGGTCCGGCGGAGCCAGGCGAAGGCCGAGCTTTCGGCCGCGAGACGCCGTTTGTCGGGCGAGAGCCCATCCTTGTAGAGCGCGTGGGCCGCGATGCCGAGCTCGGCGATCTTGTGCATCTCCGCGGTGCGAATTTGCAGCTCGACCCGCTGGCGCGCCGGACCCACGATGGTCGTGTGCAGCGAACGATAGTCGTTCTGCTTCGGCACGGAGATGTAATCCTTGAAGCGGCCGGGCACCATCGGCCAGCTCGTGTGGACGACACCGAGCGCGCGGTAGCATTCGGCCGTGTTCCGCACGATCACCCGAAAGCCGAAAATGTCGGAGAGCTGCTCGAGCGCGATCGATTTGGCATTCATCTTGCGCCAGACCGAATAAGGTTTTTTGAGCCGTCCTTTCACGTTCGCGGCAAGACCCTGGGCCTCCATGCTGCGCGCCAGCGCGCCTTCGATCTCCTGGATGAGCGCCTCGCTCCGGCCCGAGATGTCCGAAAGGCGGCGCACGATCGTGTCATGAGCCTCGGGCATCAGCTCCTTGAAGGCCAGCTCCTCGAATTCATCGCGCATATCCTGCATGCCCATCCGACCGGCGAGCGGTGCGTAGATGTCCAAGGTCTCTTGCGCGACCCGTCCGCGTTTGTCGGCCGGCACGAAATGCAAGGTGCGCATGTTGTGGAGACGATCGGCGAGCTTAACCAGAAGCACGCGCACATCCTCGGCGATGGCCAGCAGGAGCTTGCGCAGGTTCTCGGCTTGCGCGGCGCGCTTCGATACGAGGTCGAGGCGCTTCAACTTGGTGAGGCCTTCGACGAGCGTTGCAATCTCGTGCCCGAAGAGCTGATCGATTTCCTCGCGTGTCGTCGCCGTGTCCTCGATCGTGTCGTGGAGCATCGCCGCGACGATCGTGGAATCATCGAGATGCAGATCGGTGAGGATGGCGGCGACTTCGAGCGGATGGGAGAAGTAGGGGTCACCGGAGGCGCGCTTCTGCGCCCCATGCGCCTTCATCGCATAGACATAGGCGCGGTTGAGCAGGGCCTCGTCCGCATCGGGGTTGTAGCGCTTGACCCGATCGACGAGCTCGTATTGGCGCATCATGCGGGCGTGTCCTTACCCGGCGTTCAAATGACCCTTGACGAAGGAAAGGTCGAGCGAAGCGCGCGCGTCCACTTCCGCCGCCACGAGGCCTTGCGCCTTGTACCAGGCGATTTGCTTGAGAATATCGGCGACATCGAGCCGCGCCTGCGGATCCACGTAGAAGGCCGAGGCCTCGACGAGCATCGCGGCTTTCGCGGCAGGCTCGCTCGGATAGACGTATTTGGCGATCTGCGCGGCGGCCTCAGCCGATTTTTCCTCGAACACGCGTCTGCCTTGATCGTCACGCCTCAACAGCGCCGAGAAATAGTCTTGTGAGCCCTTTTGATAGGCCCGCACGAATTTCTCGAGCATCGGGCGCCTCGCCGCGATCGCCTTCGGCGTCGTGAAGAGGCCGCCGAATTGATATTCATCGATGTCGGAATAGCGGGCGATCGCTTTCGCATCGCCGTTTTCCACCATGGCGTGCGCCAGATGCGGCGCGATGATGAGGGAATCGACCTGGCCGGTTTTCAGCGCTGCCGCCATGGCCAGAAGCGATTGCAGCGGCCGGATCGTGATGCGCTTGAGATCAATGCCTTTCGCCGCGGCGATTTGCCCGATCTGATAATGGAAGGACGAGCCGATCTGCGTGATGCCGATCGAATGGCCCGCATATTCGCTCACGTCGCGAAAGCCCTTGTCCCACGCCGCGTTCGAGACGAGCACGATATTGCCTTCATAGCCTTTGGCTTCTCTAGCCTGCGCGGCGATGATCTTGAGCGCCCCTTTCCCCGCAAGATTGAAGAAGCCGGCCGTGAAGGCTGTGACGCCGAGATCGAGGTCGCCGGACGCGGTCGCCACAGCGATGGGCTGCGCCGCGTCGAAGAAGCTCGGCACGACATCGAGGCCTTCCTCCTTGAAGTAACCGCGCTCGAGCGCAATGAACACGGCGCCCGAGGAGACGAAGCGCAGCGAGCCGAGCTTTACCTTCTCGAGGTTTTCCTGCGCCCGACCTCGCCCAAGCGGCATGAGCGCGGCAGCACCCGCAAGCAGCGCGGCGCGTCGCGAGGGAAGCTTGAGCGAGGAAAGCATCGGCCTCAATTCTCCCAGATCGTCGTCAGGAGCGACAGATTAGCATGCGCGCCAAAAGCGCGAAGGATGCGCAAACTCGATTTTGCCGGCGGTGAAAGATCAGCCCCGGGAAACCACGCATGCCGGCTTTGTGGGGCAAGCATGCTAACCGGACGAATATCTGAGAAACCCTTTTGAGGCTTCGGAGCGTTCCTTCCCTTCCGCGAAACGCGCGGTCCCTTCGTCGTAAACCCGCAAGCGCGCCGAAACCGCTGCGTCCGGGCTCGCTCCCTCGTCGATCTCAATCAGCCACCAGCCGGGGCGGTGATTGCGGTTCGGGCGGGCGGAGGCCGAGGGCGCCCCGATGACCGGGATGGGGCCATCTGGACCCGGCACCGAGGCGATCGAGGCTCGATGGTTATGTCCATGGAGCACGGCCTCGCAGCCCCGTCGCGCGAGCGTTTGGCGCAGACGCGCCCCATCGGTGAGCTGGCGCAAGCGCGGCGCTCCCCCCTTATGGGGCGGATGATGGATAAGGACGATGCGGATCGCCCTTTGGCGTCCGAGCGATGCCAAGAGCGCATCGAGCCGCTCCATTTGGGGTGAGCCGAGCCGTCCGGCAGCGACGAAGACGGGCGTGGGCACCCCGGTTGACAGGCCGATCAGCGCCACCCGGCCCCGACGTTTGAGGAACGGGAAGCCCGCCTCGCTCGTCGCATCGCTCTCCATCCAGGGTCCGATCGCCGGCGTGAGCGCCGCGGCCGAGCCGCTCACATAGATGTCGTGATTGCCCGGAATGGCGCTCACGCGTTGGGGCGTACCGAGGCTCTCCAGGAAGCGTCGCGTCGTCACGAATTCGGAAGCGAGACCGATATTCGCGAAATCGCCGGTCACCGCAATGTGGTCGGGGCGATGCGCCTCCACGTCCGCGATCAGCGCTGAGAGAATGCGCATGTCCTGCGCGTCCGCGCGGCCGAGCCGCCAATTGGCATATCCGGTGAGCCTTTTATTCATGAGATCGCGAAGCCGCACGCGCGG
>JAFBAK010000318.1 GCA_019247795.1 Hyphomicrobiales bacterium
CCTTGAGAAAAGTACGGCGTTTCATGAAATGCCCCGTCTGATGCGCCACCTGAAAGCGAGGGACCTTAGCAGCCGCGAATTAGGCTCGCCAGAGGGGCTCTAACGATGAGAGGCGATGTTGAGTGCATGAGGTGTCTCTCTTGAAACCGGCTGCTTGTTGGTCTTCATTCCCGTTTGAATGAAAGGAGGCTCGATGCGCGTTTCGGTCACAGACGCCAAGGCCCAGCTCACCCACCTGATGCGCCGCGCCGAGGCGGGTGACGACGTCACTCATTACGGATTCGCGCACAGGGTGCGCGTGACGACGGAGATGCCACTCGCGCCCGGCGGGATTGAACGCTAAGCTCGGCTTACAAGAATCGCTTCGGATATGGCGCGTCGTCGCTGGTTCGGGTTCAGGAGGTGAAGATGCGGAAAGGCCGCGTTTCGAACGAAAGCGCTCGCACGAGGAGGCAATTCCTTCGCGCAACGGCAGGGGCGCTCGCCGCGGGCGGTTTCGGCGCCTATCCGATGCGCGGTTACGCGGCCGATCCCGTGAATATCGGCGGCCTCTACCCCGTCACCGGAAGCCTTGCCCAGATTGGCGTCGGCTGCGTAAACGCCGCCAAGCTCGCCGTGGAGATGGTGAATGATGCAGGCGGCATTAAAGCGCTCGGCGGCGCCAAGCTGAACCTCATCGTCTCCGATGTGCAAAGCGACACGACGGTCACGCGCACAGAAACGGACCGCCTCATCTCGGACAACAAGCTATCCGCCATCCATGGCTGCTTCGCGAGCGCCTTGACGCTGATCGCGAGCGAGGTCGCGGAGCGCGCCAAGGTGCCCCTTCTCACCGGATCGAGCTCGGACCAGCTGAACAAGGGCCGCCGCTTCACCTTCACGCCTTTCGCGCGCGCCTCGCAGTTTGCCGAAGCGCAGCTGCAGATGTCGAAGCTCGTCGGCGACAAGCCGAAGGTCGCGGTGATCTTCGAGAACACGGCCTTCGGCACCTCGACGTCGAACGGCTTGCGCGAGCTCGCGCCCGCCCAGGGCGTCGAGATCGTGCTCTTCGAGCCTTATTCGGCGGGCTTCACCGATGCGAGCCCGCTCATCAACAAGGTGAAGGCCTCCGGCGCAAATGCGCTGTTCTCGGTCTCCTATCTGAACGACCTCATCCTCATCGTGCGGACGGTGAAGCAGGTGGGCCTCGACATCGCCATCAATGGCGGCTCCGGCGGCTTCGTCATTCCGGATTTCTACAAGAATGTCGGCAAGCTCGCCGAAGGCCTGCAAGGCGTGGCGCATTGGAACCACGACATGAATGACGATGCGCAGAAGGTGAATGCCGAATACAAGAAGCGGACCGGCGAGTTCCTCTTCGAATATGCGGGAGGCCTCGTGGCGCAAACCTTCATGATCGCGCAAGCGCTCGAGAATGCGGGCTCGACCGATCCGCAAAAGGTACGCGATGCCGTCGCCGCGCTCGACCTTTCGAGCGGTTATGCAGCGATGTGCCCGGGTGGCAAGGTGAAGTTCGGCCCGGACGGCAAGAACATCTACGCCCATCCGGTCGGCGTGCAGTGGCAGAACGGCGATCTGGCAAGCGTCTTTCCGCAGGCGGATGCGCGTGCGCCGCTGATCAAGACATAAAGCAGCCGAAACGACGATGCTCGAGACCCTCGCCCAGGCCGTCATCAACGGCCTGCTCATCGGCGGCATTTACGCGCTCGTCAGCATCGGCGTCACGCTGATCTTCGGCGTCGTGAAGATCGTGAACTTCGCCCAGGGCGAATTCGTGATGATCGGCATGTATCTGAGCTTCTTCCTCGCCACCCAGTTCGGCATCGATCCTGTCGTCTCGCTCGTCGTGACGATGCCGGTGCTCTTCGTGGTCGGCGTTTTGATCCAACATTTTCTCATCAGGAGGGTGCTCGGGCAAAACGACATGCCGCAGATCTTCCTCACCTTCGCGCTCTCGCTTCTCCTCGTGAATTTGTCGCTCATGCTGTTCACCGCGAATTACCGCACCGTCCACACCTGGTATTCGGACGAGGCGCTTCATATCGGCGGCCTCTACATTCCGCTCGCGAAGCTTTTCGCCTTCGCGCTCGCCATGGTGCTGAGCGCGGCGCTCTGGATTTTCCTGCACACGACCGATCTTGGCAAAGCCATGCGCGCGGCGGCCCAGAACCGCGACGTCGCGATGCTGATGGGCATCAATCCGAACCGGGTGTTTTGCGTCGCGCTCGGCGTGGCGCTCGCGCTCGCGGGCGCGGCGGGCTCGCTGCTCATGCCCTTCTACCCGGCCTATCCGCTCGTCGGGCAGGTCTTCGTGCTCATGGCCTTCGTCGCCGTGGTGCTCGGCACGCTCGGCAATGTTCCAGGCGCGCTCGTCGCGAGCTTGATGATGGGGGTTGCCGAATCGCTCGGCATTCAATTCATCGGCGCGGATTCGGGGCTGATCGTGGTCTTCCTGATGCTCCTTCTCACGCTCGCGCTGCGCCCGAGCGGCCTTGCCGGAGGGCGGGCGCGATGAAGCGGAATTGGCGCGCCTCGACGCCGCTCGCGCTTGGGGCAGTCGCCATCGTTCTTCTCGTCCTGCCGCTTTCCGTGAAAAGCGCCTTCGTTCTCGACATCTTCATCCGCATCCTGCTTTTTGCCTTCATCGGCACCGCCTGGAATCTCATGGGCGGCTACGCCAAGCAGCTCTCCTTGGGCCATGTGGCTTATTTTGGCCTCGGCGCCTACACCTCGACGATCCTGCAGATCGATTTCGACATTTCCCCGTGGATCGGCATGCTCGCCGGAGGGGTCGTCGCCGCGCTCGCGAGCCTACCGATCGGCTGGCTGTGCTTTCGCCTGCGCGGCCCGTATTTCACCATCGCCACGATCGCGACCGCTCAGGTGCTGATGCTGATCTTCCTCAAGTTCCGCGATTTCGCCTGGGGCGCCGAGGGCACCACCATCCCGAATCTCGGGAACGCGCCGCTCATGATGCAGTTCGATGCGAAATCCGCCTATTATTACGTGGCGCTCGGCTTGCTCGTGATCGGCCTTGCGATCACCTGGCTCGTCGAGCGCTCCTTCATCGGCTACTACCTCGTCGCCATCGGCGAGAATGAGGATGCGGCCGAGGCCATCGGGGTCGACGCGCCGCGCATGAAGCGCGACATTTACATGATCAGCGCCTTCCTCACCGCGCTCGCGGGCACCTTCTATATCCAATACATCTACTTCATCGACCCGGCGACCGCCTTCAATTTCTCGATCTCGATCGAGGCGGCGCTCGTCTCGATCGTCGGCGGCATCGGCACCTTGTGGGGGCCGGTGATCGGCACCGTGCTCCTCGAGACCACCTCGGCCTTGCTGCAAAGCTGGCTCGGCAGCCGTATCGGCGGCATCCAATTGACCGTCTACAGCCTCATCCTCATGGCGGTGATCCTCTGGCGGCCGACAGGGATCATGGGCTTCTTGCGGGAGATGCGCCTTCGCCCTTGGCGCGCCCGGCCGGCGCAGGCTTGAGTGGCGCGATGGCCGAGGCGCTCGTCATCCGCAACCTCAGCAAGCGCTTCGGCGGCTTGCGTGCCGTTCAGGACGTCACCTTCTCGGTCGGCGAGAACGAGACGCTTGCGCTCATCGGGCCGAATGGTGCGGGCAAGACGACGAGCTTCAACCTGATCACGGGGTTCTTCCGGCCCGACGCAGGCTCGATCACGGCGTTCGGCCGTGAGATAGTCGGGCTTCGGCCGCATGACATCTGCGCGCATGGCCTCGCGCGGACCTTTCAGGTGGCAAAGCCCTTCGGTGCGATGACAGTGCTCGCCAATGTGATGACGGGTGCCTTCTTGCGCGACAAGAGGATCGAGGCGGCGCGCCAGAAGGCGCGAGAGGCCATCGATTTCGTGGGCCTCTCGGCGAAGGAGCAGACGCCGGCGCGCGATCTCACCACGATCGATCAGCGCCGGCTCGAGATGGCGCGCGCTCTGGCGACAGAGCCGCGGCTCCTCCTCCTCGACGAGGTGATGGCGGGGCTCAACCCTTCCGAGATCGATCAGGCCGTGGCGCTGATCGGCAAGCTCTCGAAACGCGGCCTCACCATCGTCATCGTCGAGCATGTGATGCGCGCCATCATGGCGGTCGCGCGCCACATCGTCGTGCTCGACCATGGACAGAAGATCGCGGAAGGCTCGCCGCGCGAGATCGTCGAACATCCGGAGGTGATTCGCGCTTATCTCGGCTCCGGCTACGCGCACGTGCCCGCCTCGGAGGCGCGTTAAGTGTTGCTCGAGCTCGACGGGGTGAGCGCAAGCTACGGCTCGGTGCCGGCGATCGGCCGCGTCAGCATCATGGTCGGCGAAGGGGAGGCCGTCGGGCTTCTCGGCGCCAACGGGGCCGGGAAGAGCACCACCTTGCGTGCCATCTCCGGCCTCGTGCGTTTGAGCGCCGGCAGCATCACTTTCGATGGCACCAGGCTTGCCGCCATGGCGCCGCACAAGATTTCCGAGCTCGGCATCGCCCATGTGCCGGAAGGCCGCCAGGTCTTCCCGGAAATGAGCGTGCAGGAAAATCTCGAGGTTGGCTCTTATGCGCCGCGCGCCAAACCCGAGCGCGCGCGCTCGCTCGAGCTCGTCTACGGCATCTTCCCGCGCCTTGCCGAGCGAAGGCGCCAGCTCGCGGGCACCATGAGCGGGGGCGAGCAGCAGATGCTCGCCGTCGGGCGAGGCCTGATGCTGAAGCCGCGCCTCCTGATGCTCGACGAGCCTTCGCTCGGTCTTGCGCCGGTGATGACCGACGTTACCTTCGAGAAGATCCAGGAGATCCACAAGCTCGGCACGGCGATCCTGCTCGTCGAGCAGAATGTGAGCCGCGCGCTCACCCTCGTCGCCCGCGCCTATGTGCTCGAAAGCGGCCGCGTAATCATGCAGGGCAAGAGCGCCGAGCTCGCCAACAACAAGGACGTGCAAACGGCGTATCTCGGCATCTGAGCGGTGTCACACATCACCGTGTCACGCCCGGGGAGGCTCGCAACGCGAGCCTCGGGAAGGGGGGCCAAGAACCTATGGGAGATGTTCCCTTCCCCTTGCGGCCTTCGGCCGCTCGGCCGGGAATGACACGGTAGCCATCGTGTCACCCCCGGCGAGGCGAGCGAAGCGAGCCGAGGGAAGGGGGACCATGAAACTTATGGGAGATGGGTTCCCTTCCCCTCGCGGCCTTCGGCCGCTCGGCCGGGAATGACACGGTCCCCGTCGTGTCCCCCCGACGAGGCTCGCAACGCGAGCCGAGGGAAGGGGGACCATGAAACCTATGGAAGATGAGTTCCCTTCCCCTCGCGGCCTTCGGCCGCTCGGCCGGGAATGACGCGGTCGCCGGGGAAGCCTCACGGCCCGTCAGGCAACACCATCCACAAGCTCTTCGCGAAACCGCGTTCATCGAGCTCGTAGGAGACGCGAAGGATTTCGGCTTTTCCGTCGTGACAGCGATAGGCGTAGATCGAATCGTGCCCGGTCGCGACGAGCGGCACGAAATCGGCCTCGGGATCTGTCCGGCAGAAATTCTCCGCTCCCTCGTTTTGGCGCGATGTATTGAGCCTCCCGCAAGGGAGGTTGGCGCCGATGAAGCAGACATGAACCTTTCCGCCCATGCAGCGGAACTTCGCTTGCGCCTCGAGCATCGCATCGTCAGGTGGCGTCTTGCTGCCGGGAAACATCGCGCGGAACGCCTTCACCGTGCCGGCCCGCAGCGAGGGCTGATAATCGCGCAAAGTGTCATCATTGCCGAGGCTCGCGCAAAGCGCCGGGAGATCGTTGCCGGCCGCCTCGCCATGCGCCAGGCCGGCTAGAAGAAGCGCGGCGCCTATCGGCAGCGAGAGCGCTCGATATCGCTTGCGTCGCGAGCCGCTCACTTAAGGAAATTTCCGCTCGCTCGTCGCGGTCGCGAGCGGCTTGCCCGACGCGTCGAGCGCCTTCACGGTCCAGCGATAAGTGTGGACTTGCGGTGGCGGCGGGGAGGGGCCGCGATAAGAGCCGCCGAGGCTCCCGCAAGGAATGCTCGCCTCGCCATGATAGGAGACGCTGCCTCCGCCATGCGGGTAGCTCGGCACCATCAGATCCTGCATGTGGAAATCCAGCGTTGCGGTCTCCTTCGGCACATCGCGCAAACGGAACTCGGGCGAGGCGCCGCACCAGCGAAAGCTCATGGAAAAGGCTCGAGCTTCACTCGAAAGGAGCAGCAGCGCGGCAAGGAAGGACGCGGCAAGACAAAAGCGCTTCATGCATCCCTCCCTAGGCAATACGCCGCCGAATCTATACCTGTTTGCTTGCGAGATCACGTAAGATCATGCTGCTGCTCGGATGCTGCCGGTTCTTCGAAGCGATCGCGATCGGCCGGCGCGACGGCTTCGGCAATACTTCGCGCCTGAGCCGCCGCGCAGCGCTAAGAGAGAGAAAAGCACGACAGGGAGGCGGAAAATGATACGCCTGTTGATTGTCGCTGGTCTTGCGCTTGCCGCCACGGGGGCACAGGCGCGCACCCAATCCCTTCCGATTCAGGAGCTGATTGGCGTCGAGCTCGACGTCCTGGAGATGTGCCAGGGCTTGCCGCCGAACGATCCCCGCTCTGACGACGCGTGCGCCGCGAGCCAAAGGCTCACCGAGCTTTTGCGCAAGCTCGGCTATTGCGCGGACAAGCCCTATCACTGGGGGCGGTGCGGGTGGGGCAAGGTCGAGGGCGCAGCCGATTCGCTCTGAGCGGCTTCGCAAAGTGACGCGATCCCTCTCGCTTTTGCGATTTGACCAATCCGCTCGGTCGCATGATTGATGGGACGGCTGTTGCGGTATGGTTTCGTGTCGAATGGAGGCGGAAATGGCGGTCACGGAAGGGCGTTCGATGCGCTTTGCATTTCTGATCCTTTGCGGGTTCGCCGTTGCCGGATGGGGCTCCGCGCGTGCCGAGGAAGCGCCGCGGCCGTTGCCGAAGCCCGTGCTCGATGCCTCCGCTGCGCAAAAAGGCGACGAGACAGCGGTGCTCGCCGGCGGCTGCTTCTGGGGGCAGCAAGGGGTGTTCGAGCATCTTAAGGGCGTGCGTAAGGTCGTCGCCGGCTATTCGGGCGGCGAGAAGGCCACAGCGACTTATGATCAGGTGAGCACGGAGACGACGGGCCACGCGGAGGCCGTCGAGATCACCTTCGATCCGAGCGAGCTCACTTACGGGCAGCTCCTCCAGGTGTTCTTCTCGGTGGCGCATGACCCGACCGAGCTCAATCGCCAAGGTCCGGATGTCGGCACGAGCTACCGCTCGGAAAT
>JAFBAK010000357.1 GCA_019247795.1 Hyphomicrobiales bacterium
GTTGCGTTCGTCGCCTTCGCGGTGATGGAGGAACGTCCGCTGCGTGTCACGCGTCCGGGCGCTGCCTCGACGGCCGAGTAGCGCTCGGCCGTTCGCCGAGCCGCCCCGGATCGTGGGCTCGGATCAGATCGCGTAGTCGACGGAGGCGCGCACCTCGAGCGAAGGCGCGCTCGACGGCGACGGCGCGGCGCGCCGCGACATATTCGCGTACATTTTCTTGATTGCGCTCGAGGCCGTCGTTACGAACAGGAATGGCAGGAGTGCATGCACGAAGGCGGCACAAGACGCCGCGAAGAGCTTCCCGGAATACGACATCGCGACCCCGAAATGATCGCCATAACTTTCGCCCACCGCATCCGGGTGGGAAGTGAAGAGGCTCTTGAGTGATTCGCCCATGTGCGGCTCCTCCATCGATCGCGAGCGGAGATTGCGCTTGATCTGCCGAAAACGCATCGCCAAAAGCTGGCAATTTCTGAGGCGTTTTGGTAAATATGTCCCACGTAAATCGGCAAGCATGGGATGAAATCTACTCCACTCGACAGCACAGACAAACGTTTGCTCGCAGAGCTGCAGCGCGACGCGACTTTATCGCTCGATGACCTGGGCGAGCGGGTTGGTCTCTCCCGCAACAGTTGCTGGCGACGCGTAAGCCGGCTCGAGGAGATGGGCGTCTTCAAGGGGCGGGTGGCGCTGCTCGATCCCGAGGCGGTGAATGCGAAGCTCACGGTCTTCATCGCGGTGCGCACCAGCCGCCACAGCGCCGATTGGGCCGAACGCTTCCGCGCCGCCGTGAAGGACATTCCCGAGATCGTCGGCGCCTTTCGCACCGCGGGCGAGATCGATTACATCCTGCAAGCGCGCGTGCCCGACGTTGCCGCCTATGACGCGCTCTATCAAAGGCTCATCGCGCGCATCGACATGCTCGACGTCTCGGCGACTTTCGTGATGGAAACCATGAAAGAAACGACGGAAATTCCGCTCGGTTATATCTGAGTTCGCGATGCTGTTGCTCTTCTGCAACTTGACGTTTTCTTTACCTTAACGAGGCACCAACGAACCGGGTCGTCGGCGAATGGCCGGATCAGCGCCCTTGTTTCGTCGCATTGTCAGCCGAGTGACTGGCGCGGGACAGGTCGGTGAGGTCGGCGCGGTCGGCACGCCTGCTCATGGGTCTTGTGAACGGATCGATTTCGATGAATCCAGCCGATGTCGCGCAAACCGCGCTCCCAACCTTCGCCCCGAGCCTGTCGATCTGGACCCTCTTTTGGCAGGCCCACATCGTCGTCAAGCTCGTCATGATCGGGCTCATCTTTGCCTCTGTGTGGTGCTGGGCGATCATCCTGAACAAGGCGCTGCTCTACAAGCGCCTCGCGCGCGAGATGGACCAGTTCGAGGATTTGTTCTGGTCGGGACAGTCCCTCGATGAGCTCTACCGGGATCTCGCGGAAACACAGCCGACCGGAATGGCCGCAGTCTTCCTCGCCGCCATGACGGAATGGAAGCGCTCGCTCGAGGGCTCAGGCAAGGCGTTCGGCAGCTTCGCGGGACGCGTCGAGAAGGTGATGGACGTCGCCATTCAACGCGAAACCGAGCGCCTCAACAGGGGACTGATGGTGCTCTCCAACATCGCCTCTGCGGGGCCGTTCATCGGCCTCTTCGGCACGGTGTGGGGCATCATGAACTCCTTCATGGCGATCGCCGCCTCGAAGAACACGAGCCTTGCGGTCGTCGCACCGGGGATTTCTGAATCGCTGTTTGCGACCGCAATCGGTCTCGTGGCGGCCATTCCGGCTGTCATCGCCTATAACAGCTTCCATGCGCGCGTGCTGAATCTGCAGACCCGGCTCGAGGGCTTCGCCGACGAGTTCTCCGCGATCTTGTCGCGGCAGGTCGATCAGCGGCTCGCGGCCTGAAGTCGAGAGGGGTTCCGAGGCAATGGCGGGGAAAGTTGCGGCGGCCCTGGCGGGAGCGAAAAGCTCGGGAAGGCGGCGCCGGCGTCATCATTCGGCCATTGCCGAAATCAATATGACGCCCTTCATCGACGTGATGCTCGTGCTTTTGATCGTGTTCATGGTGACCGCGCCATTGCTCACGGCAGGCGTGCCGCTCGACCTGCCGCAGACCGGCGCCAAGGCGTTGAACGTCGAGAAGCAACCGGTGACCATCTCGATCGACGAGAACGGCAAGGTGTTCCTGATGGACAAGCCGGTGGAGGACGCGGCGCTCTTGGATACGCTGAAAGCGATCGCGGCGAACGGTCCTGACGAACGCATTTACGTGCGCGGTGCCAAGCAGGTCGGATATGGGCGCGTCGCCCAAATCATGTCGACGATCACCGCAGCCGGCTACAAGCGCGTCGCGCTCGTCACGGAGCCGGAGCCGGCGACGAGGAATTGAGGAACGGTTGAGGTGAAGATCGACTGGTCCGAGCCCGGCTTGCCGCTCTCCGCCGCCGCCCATGCGGCGCTGCTGGTCGTGAGCCTCATCGGGCTTTCCTCGGCTCAGCCTTTCGCCGATGCGGAGGAAACACTTCCGGTCGAAATCATCACCTCCGATCAGTTCAGCGCCATGACGAAGGGCGAGAAGACGGCGAAAGAGGTGCAGCCCGCTCCCAAGCCGCGCATCGACAAGGTTGCCGAGACCGAGCAGCTGAAGCCGACGCAAGGCGCGGACCCAACCGATGTTCCGACCCCTCCCGCGCGTGCCCCTGAAATCTCCGACGCAACCAGCGCGCCGCCCCTGCCGCCGACGCGTCCACCCGATCCGGTGAAGCCCGAGCCGAAGCCGGAGCCGCAGAAGACGGCCGAGCCGCAAAAGCCGGAGCCGCCGAAGGTCGACGCCGAAATTCCGAAGCCGCCCGAAAAACCGCAGCCTCAGAAGCTCGCGAAAGCTCCCGATCCCCCAAAGGAGTTGGAGAAGCCGAAGCCGCAACCGCCGCAATTCGATAAGATCGCCCAGCTGCTCGAGCAGAAAAAGGTCGAGGAGCAGCCTAAGCCTGTGAAGCCTCCGGCCAAGGAGAAGGGCGAGCCGTCCTTCTCCACGAGCGCCATCGAGAAGCTATTGGTGTCGAAGGAGAAGCCGCAAGCTTCGGGCTCAGTCGGGGCGCAGTTGCAGAAGACGGCCTCGCTCGGCACCCAGACCGGCAACGCACCCAAGCTCTCGCCTTCGATGCGTGACGCACTCGCCGGGCTCCTGAAGGATCAGGTGCAAAAGTGTTTCGATATTCCGCCCGGACTCGATGAGACCAAGATCCAGCAGGCACAAGTGCGTGTGGTCTTCAAGGAAGACGGCAGCTTGGCCGAGCGCCCACAAGTCGCAAGCTCGTCCTCCGACCCTGGTGTGCGCGCTGTGGCGGGCGCGCTGCAACGCGCCATCATGCGCTGCGCGCCCTACCAAATCCCGGCGCAATTCCTTCCGACCTTCAACGAATGGAAGGACACGCTCTTTACACCGCCCGAGTCCTTGGGATGAGCGTTGCCCGTCATAGTCGGGCCGCATCTGAAGTCTAACCGAAACCGGCATTTCGATGAGCCGCAGCAAATCATGACCCCATTCATTTCCCGACGCTCTCTCGCCCTCGGCCTTGCGGCGACCCCGCTGGTCGCCGCCGCCGCGCGGGCGGAGCTCATCGTCTCGCTCGATCGCGCCAATTTCCAGCCGATGCCGATCGCGATTCCCGATTTGCAAGGAGAGGGCGATCTCGGAGCCCGCGTCGCCGCGGTGATCGCCAACGACTTGCAGCGATCCGGCGTTTTCGCGCCGATCGACAAGAGAGCCTTCATCGACAAGGCGGTTTCACCCGATGTGATGCCGCAATTCGATTCGTGGCGGGCCATCAACGCGCAGGCCTTGGTGACCGGGCGGGTGCAGCGCGATTCGGCGCGCATGCACGCGGAGTTTCGCTTATGGGACGTCGCCTCCGGCGAGCAGGCGACCGGTCAGCAATACACGACCGACGCGAACAACTGGCGGCGCGTCGCTCATCTGATCGCCGATGCCATCTACTCAAAGATCACGGGCGCCGGAGGCTTCTTCGATACGCGCGTCGTTTATGTCGACGAGACGGGACCGAAGCAGGCGCGCCGCAAGCGCCTTGCTCTCATGGACCAGGACGGCGCGAATGTCCGCTATCTGACCGAGGGCAACGAGCTCGTCGTCACGCCACGCTTCTCGCCCACGAGCCAGGAGGTCACCTATATGGCCTTCGCGTCGAATGGTGACGCGAGCGTGCGGCTCCTCAACATCGAGACGGGCCAGCGGGAAATCGTCGGAAATTTCCCCGGAATGACCTTCTCGCCCCGCTTCTCGCCGGATGGCGAACGTGTGGTCATGAGCCTCGAGCAAAGCGGCAACGCCAACATCTACACGATGGACCTGCGCTCGCGGGCCACGACAAGGCTCACGGACACGAGCGCGATCGATACCTCGCCATCCTATTCGCCGGACGGCTCGCAAATCGTCTTCGAAAGCGATCGCGGCGGCGCGCAGCAGCTTTACATCATGGGATCGAGCGGCGGCCCCGCGCGCCGCATCTCCTTCGGCCAAGGCCGATATTCGACGCCGGTCTGGTCACCCAAGGGCGACTACATCGCCTTCACCCGCCAATCGGGCAATTCTTTCGGCATCGGCGTGATGAAGCCGGACGGTTCGGCGGAACGCATCTTGACCGAGGGCTTCCACAACGAAGGGCCGACCTGGGCCCCGAATGGGCGATATCTGATGTTTTTTCGAGACCAGGGCGGCGCCAAGATCTTCATGGCCGATGTCACGGGGCGGGTCGATGTCGCCGTGCCGACGCCGAGCTTCGGCTCGGATCCCGCGTGGAGCCCGCTTCTCGGCTAACCCGAGGGAAGAGGCGGTGCCAGGTTCTTACGCCGTGGCGCACATTCGCGTGAGCTTGCACGGATTTCGCGGCCGCGGGCCCGACGCGCCGCAAATTTGCCATTCACCCCTCGTTAACCCTGACGCCAAGTTTGGAGGCTCGGAAGCGTTTTCGGCATTGGTCTAAGCTCTCATCAAGGTTGATGGAACCTTGGCTTAACCCGTGCCGGCTATGTGAGGCTCGATCGTAGCGTTCAATGGATCCGGAGGTCCGGCATGCTTCATCTTCCCGTCTCGGCTCGCGCCGTGAAATTCGCGCTGGTCGTCGCGGCCGCCCTCGCCGCGTCCGCTTGCGCCAAGACAGGCGATGACCAATTCGGGGCGGGTGCGGGCGCGGGCGCTCCTGGCAGCGTGCAGGACTTCGCCACCAATGTCGGGGATCGCGTCTTCTTCGAGACCGATTCGTCCGAGCTGACATCCACCGCGCAGGCGACGCTGTCGAAACAGGCCGCCTGGCTCTCCCGCTACGCCAATTATTCGTTCACGATCGAAGGCCATGCGGATGAACGCGGCACTCGCGAATACAATTTCGCGCTTGGCGCAAGGCGCGCCCAGGCGACGCATGACTATCTCATCTCGAAAGGGATCTCGGCCTCGCGCATGCGCACCGTATCCTACGGCAAGGAACGCCCGGTCGCGACATGCGACGACATCTCATGCTGGTCGCAGAACCGGCGCGCCGTCACGGTGCTTTCCGGCGCTCCCGCTTCCTGAGACGAAGCCGGCGCTCTCACTCTCCCGCTGCGCCGGCTTTCCGTCGTCGGGTCGCCCGATTCCTGCCGCGCTGTCGTTTAATGTGTCGTCGGGCCGCGCCCACGAGCCGACGAATTTTCTTAGGCGGCGCGGCGGTGATGGATGAGAAGGGGCTCCTGCGCCATGATGCGTCCCGTGACGTTCGTCGCAATTCTTGCCGGCATGACGGCCGGGCTCCATGCCCTCCCGACACACGCGCAAGACGAGTCGGATGTGGTCGTGCGCCTTTCCCAACTCGAGGCGCAAATGCGCCAAATGTCGGGGAAGATCGAAGAGCTGCAATTCCAGAATCAGCAGCTTCGCGATCAGCTCAAGCGCTTCCAGGAGGACACCGAGTTCCGTTTCCAGGACAGCGGCAAGGGGGTGGGTCCGGCAGCGAGTTCCCATCCACCGCCGGTGCATGAAAATTCCCCGCCGCCGCGTCAGATCGTGACGGCGCCGCCCGCCGCATCTCCGCCGCCCCTCGCGCCTGCGGCACCGACGCCGCGCGTGGCGACGCGCGGCGATGTCTTCAATCCCGAGGCTGATCCGAATGCCCCGGGCGCGCCGCGGCCTCTTGGTTCGCCGGATAGCGCCGCCCCCCCGCCCATGAGGCGCTCGGCGGTTCCGGGCTCCATTATGGAGCAGCCGGACGGAATTCCGGGTGATCCCGCGACCCCCCTCGACATCGCTGGCATCGGCAATCCTCCCGGTGCGCCGCAGGGACAGCCGCGGCAGCCCGAGACCTCGGTCGCCGCGACCGGCACCGATTCGGCCCGTTCCGATTTCGACAATGCCTACACTTACATCCAGCAGCACCAGTTCGAGCAGGCCGAAATGGGGTTCCGAAGCTTCCTGCAATCCCATCCGCGCTCGAAACTCGCGCCTGATGCGACTTACTGGCTTGGCGAGAGCTACCTCCAGCGAGCCCGTTATCGCGACGCCGCCGAACAATTCCTCAAGATCACGACGAGCTACGGCACATCTCCGAAAGGGCCTGACAGCATGTTCAAGCTGGGCGTCTCCTTGCGGGGGCTCGGCGCCAACGACCAGGCTTGCGCCACCTTTGCCGAGGTGGGACGAAAATACCCTTCCGCGCGTCCGGCTCTGCTGAAGGATGTGCAGCGCGAGCAGCAGCGCGCCAAATGCCCGAGCTGAGGAAAGCGGGGAAGCGCCGCAAAGCTTCGGCTCGGGGAGCCTTCACGCGCGAAAAGGACAAGCGACGGGTTGCGCCCGACCACCAGCCGCTCGGCCCGGACGAGGCAAAAATCCTTCTCCTGCCCTTCATCGGCTCCGCTCAGTGCATTCTGCTCGCCGTTTCGGGCGGACCGGATTCTGTTGCCCTCATGCGGCTTTTCTCCATGGTCTCCAGGGATTGTTCCGGAACCGAGCTCCGCGCCGCCACAGTCGATCACGGCTTGCGGGAAAATTCGCGTGCCGAGGCCGAAAAGGTAGGCACATGGGCCCGTGACTGCGGTGTCGAACACCAGGTGCTTCGCTGGAAGGGGCGCAAACCCTCGACGCGCATCCAGGAGCGGGCGCGAAACGCGCGCTACGCGCTGCTCGATGCGAGAGCGCGGGACATCGGCGCGATGCTCCTCGTCACCGCCCACACGCTCGATGACCAAGCCGAGACGTTGCTGATGCGGATGGCGCACGGCTCGGGAATTGCCGGGCTTGCCGGCATGCGCCGCGTTTCGGAACGAAGTGGGCTGCATCACGCGCGACCTTTCTTGAGCGTTCCCAAGGCACGACTGCTCGCCACCTGCCAGGCGAATGGCTGGGAATTCGTCGAGGACCCGTCCAATGAGGATCCGCGTTTTGCTCGCGCGCGCTGGCGTCGCTTGGCCCCGACATTGGCAAGAGAGGGCCTCACGCCGGCGCGGCTTGCAAAGCTCGCGGAGCGTGCCGCCACCGTCGAGGAGGCGCTTCGACTGAAGACGGAGGCGGCTTTCGCCGCTGCGTGCCTCGAAGAAAGCGCGCGTGGCCTCGTCCTCGATATGGAACGGATCATGCGGCGCGAGCCGCGCGAGCTGGCTTTGCGCGTTTTGACCCTGGCCTTGAACAAGATCATGGGCGAACGTCCAAGCCCGATCCGGCTCGAGCGCGCAGAGGGCTGCCTCGACGCCTTGTCCACAGCCTTCGGCGCCCGCAAACCGCTGACGCGCACCCTGGGCGGTGCCCTTCTCGATTACGATGGCGCCGGGTGCCTGCGAGTGCGTCGTGAAGGCGCTCGCCGGCGAGGTCGAAAATTCGTGCAAAAGGGGCCGAAAGCCGCCGTTCCGGCTCGGGTCCGCAGAGCTCCTCAAGCAAATCAGAGTAACTCTATTGCATTATCGACGCTGGTTTGAGGCGCGATTTCACTCTAAGGTCGGTCCGACCGCGCCTTGGCTTGGAAAGAAAGCGTCTCGCCCCTACATTAAAATTGCTTCGGTTGTGGTCGGCCCTCGTGAACGCGGCTGGAGCATCGCGCTAGAACAGATGTGAAGCGATGAATCCGAACCTCCGCAATTTCGCGCTCTGGGCCATTATCATCCTTCTGGTGCTCGCGCTCGTGACGCTGTTCCAGAATCCGGGGCAGCGCACCGGCTCGTCCGAAATCCCCTACAGCCAGCTTCTGGTCGAGGCTGATCAGGGTCGCATCTCCAATGTCGTCATTTCCGGCCAAGAGGTGACCGGCACCTTTACGGACGGCAAGCCCTTCCAGACTTACATGCCGAACGACCCGGATTTCATCCGCAAGCTTACCGCGAAGGGCGTCCAGATCACGGCGAAACCGCAATCTTCCGAGACGCCCTGGTTCATGGCGATCCTCCTCAATTCGCTGCCTTTCCTGCTCATCGTGGGCGCCTGGTTCTTCCTGTCGCGGCAGATGCAGAACGGAGCCGGGCGAGCGATGGGCTTCGGAAAGTCGAAGGCGAAGCTCCTCAACGAGGCACATGGCCGTGTGACTTTCGAGGATGTCGCGGGCGTCGACGAAGCAAAAGAGGACCTTCAGGAGATCGTGGAGTTCCTGAAGGACCCGCAAAAATTCCAGCGGCTCGGCGGCCGCATTCCCCGCGGCGTTCTTCTCGTCGGTTCGCCGGGCACCGGAAAAACCCTCATCGCGCGCGCCGTCGCCGGCGAGGCGAATGTCCCCTTCTTCACGATCTCGGGGTCGGATTTTGTCGAGATGTTTGTCGGCGTCGGCGCCTCGCGCGTGCGCGACATGTTCGATCAGGCCAAGAAGAATGCGCCTTGCATCATCTTCATCGATGAGATCGACGCCGTCGGCCGCCATCGCGGCGCCGGCCTCGGCGGCGGCAATGACGAGCGCGAGCAGACGCTGAACCAGCTGCTGGTCGAGATGGATGGCTTCGAGGCGAATGAAGGCATTATCATCATCGCCGCCACCAACCGGCCCGATGTGCTCGATCCGGCGCTCCTGCGGCCAGGCCGCTTCGACCGCCAGATCGTGGTTCCGGCCCCCGATGTGCTCGGTCGCGAGAAAATCCTCAAGGTGCACGTGCGCAAGGTGCCGCTCGCGCCCGATGTCGAGCTGAAGACGATCGCGCGCGGCACGCCGGGCTTTTCTGGCGCCGACCTGATGAACCTCGTCAATGAGGCCGCTCTTCTCGCGGCGCGCCGCGGACGCCGTCTCGTCACGATGGCGGAATTCGAGGACGCCAAGGACAAGGTAATGATGGGCGCCGAGCGACGAAGCCTCGTCATGACCGAGGATGAGAAGCGGCTCACCGCTTATCATGAGGCGGGTCATGCGCTTTTGGCGCTCAACGTGCCGGCGACCGACCCGGTGCACAAGGCGACGATCATCCCGCGCGGACGCGCTCTCGGCATGGTCATGCAGCTCCCCGAGCGGGACAAGCTGTCGATGAGCTACGAGCAGATGACGTCGCGCCTCACCATCATGATGGGCGGAAGGGTCGCCGAGGAGCTCGTCTTCGGCGCCGACAAGGTGACTTCGGGAGCGGCTTCGGACATCGAGCAGGCGACGCGGCTTGCCCGCATGATGGTGACGCGCTGGGGCTTCTCGAGCGAGCTCGGCACGGTCGCTTATGGCGAGAACCAGGAAGAGGTGTTCCTCGGCTATTCGGTGTCGCGACAGCAGAACATCTCTGAAGCGACGGCGCAGAAGATCGACGCTGAGATCAGGCGCCTCGTGGAGCATGGCTATGCGGAGGCCACCCGCATCCTGACCGACAAGAAGGACGAGCTCGAGAATTTGGCCCAGGCGCTCCTCGAGTTCGAGACGCTGACCGGTGAGGAGATCCGCGATCTCCTCGCGGGCAAGCGCCCGGTGCGCGAGCAACCCGAGGAACCGAAACCTCAACGAGGCTCACCCGTGCCGCAAGCCGGCCGCGGCCGGCCTCGGCCCGAGCCTGATCCCGGCCTCGAGCCACAGCCGCAAACCTGAACTCAGCGCCTGACGATGATCGCACTGGGCGAGCGCCGCTCTTCCCAGCCTCGACGTTCCAGCTCGGGCGTCTCGCATTCCTCTTCAGGATAGCCGATGCATAAATAGCCGATCAGCTTCCAGGCCGGGGGCGTGTCGAGGATCGAGGCGACGCGGGAAGGGTCGAGGATCGACACCCAGCCGACGCCGATACCCTCGGCCCGCGCCGCGAGCCAGAGCGTGTGAATCGCGATCACGCCTGAGTATTCGATCATCTCCGGCATGGTGTGGCGACCGAGACCATGCCCGTGCGTCGTCGCCCTGTCGGTGAACACGGCGACCTGCGTGGGGGCATCCACGAGACCGGCGAGCTTGAGGCTTGCATAAAGTCCGGCTTTCTCGGCCTTTTGCTCACGTAGCGCCTGCGCGTTGCAAGCTTCGAAGCATTCGCGGATGGCTACCCTCCTGACATCATCGTCGACGATGACGAAGCGCCACGGCTGGCTCAGGCCGACCGAAGGGGCGAGGCAGGCCGCATCGAGCAGGCGCTGCAACGCCCCGCTCGGAAGCGGAGATCGCCGAAAGTGGCGCACATCGCGCCGCCATCTGAAGAGTTCGTGAAGCTTCGCGCGGAAGCTCGGATCGAAGTCGGGCGCGATATTTCCTGAGCGTTGGAGCTCGGCTCTCATCGGGCGAGCTCCCTCAGCCCGAGCTTGATGAGCTGCGACGCCGCCGGGTTCTCACCCGCCGCCTTGAGCGCGACCGCGACCGCGGCGCTCGCCTGGGGTGGCGCGTAGCCGAGATTGGTGAGGGCGGAGATCGCGTCGGCGACAGGCTGCGGCAAGCCGGCCCTGGCCTCGACCGCGCCCGCGAGCCTCGCGACGAGCGGATCGATCGGCGCGAAAGCGGGCGCCTTGTCCTTGAGCTCTGTCACGAGACGCTCGGCGAGCCTGCCGCCCACGCCGGTCGCGCGCTGCAGCTGCGCCTTGTCGCGACTGGCGACCGCGCTCGCAAGCTCTCCCGGGTCGAGCGTCGACAAGATGGCGAGCGCGACCTTCGCGCCGACACCTTGAACCGTCTGCAGAAGTCGAAACCATTCCCGCTCCGCCTCCTCGCGAAAGCCGAAGAGGCGGATTGCGTCCTCGCGCACTTGCGTCTCGATCAAGAGAGAAACCTCGTCCCCGGCCCGGGGCAGGGCCTGGAGGCTGCGCGATGAGCATTGGACGAGGTAGCCGACGCCGCTCACGTCGAGGATGACGAAGTCCTCCCCGTAACTATCGACGACGCCTCTGAGCTTGCCGATCATATCAAAGGGTTCCCGCGGCGCCGTCGAGTCGCACTCATCCATACCGGATTTCGCGGCCGAAAAGCGAGTTTGCGGCTCAGATTGTTGGGGCGCTGGACATTATATGGCACATTCACCCATGAGTGGGATGAAAGAGCCAGCCAGAAAAATCTCCGTCGCGTTTTACCGAACTGCGTCTGGCGAAGAGGTTGTCCGGGACTGGCAGAAGATCATGAGAAGGAGGAGACCTCCTGGCGCCGAAGGGCTTTCGACACTCGATGAGTGGCTCGAGGAAGATGGCACGCGCGAAATCTTTCAGGATGTGGCAATAAAAGAAGTTCTGGCCTGGCAGATTTTGGAAGCCATGAAGGCCGAGGGGCTTTCACGCGAGCGTATGGCCGAACGCATGCATACGAGCCGCTCCCAAATTGGCCGCTTGCTAGATCCCAACGACGGCAACGTAACCCTTTCCACGCTACAGCGAGCGGCCGAACTTCTCGGACGTAAAGTCAGCGTTGAACTGGTTTAACCCTCTCCCGACCATCGCACGGAATAGGAACACCATTCGTTTCACGCACCGCCACGTGCTCGATGGTGGGCATGGGTAATGGCGACCGCAAGCGCGTCAGCCGCGTCGGCCGCGGGCGGGTCGGCCTTGGGGAGGAGGACGCGGATCATGGCTTCGACCTGATGCTTCTCGGCATGTCCGACGCCGACGACCGTCTTCTTGATGAGGTTCGCCGCGTATTCGGCGACCGGCAGGCCGAGCAGCGCCGGGACGAGAAGCGCGACGCCGCGGGCTTGGCCGAGCTTCAGCGTCGCCCGCGCATCCTTGCTCACGAACGTCTCCTCGACCGCAGCTTCGCGTGGGGCGTGCTCGGCGATGATCGCGCTCAAGCCCTCGTGCAATTGCAGCAGCCTTTCGGCGAGCGAACGCTTCTCGCTGCTCGTGACGACTCCGCAAGCGATAAAGGAAAGCCGCGTCCCCTCCACGGCGATGACGCCCCAGCCGGTTCGCCGCAAGCCCGGATCGAGGCCGATCAGGCGCAGATCGCGCAGCTCACCCCTCCATCTTCGTCATCAGCGTGTCCGAGATCTCGAAATTCGCATAGACCTTCTGGACGTCGTCATTGTCCTCGAGCGTGTCGACGAGGCGGATGAGCTTCTCGCCGCTCTCATCATCGACCGGCACGGTGTTTTGCGGACGCCAGGCA
Organism: Hyphomicrobiales bacterium; assembly: GCA_019247795.1. Taxonomy (GTDB): domain Bacteria; phylum Pseudomonadota; class Alphaproteobacteria; order Rhizobiales; family Beijerinckiaceae; genus GAS188. The sequence continues at coordinate 12,506 of JAFBAK010000357.1, forward strand.
AGCGTCGCCTTGCGGGGCGGGCCGATTTTCGCCTCGAGCGCTTTCGCGGTTTCGGCGAGATCCTCGGCCACGCAGATGATCTCGTGCCCGTCGGCCGTCGATGACACGTCGCTCGCGCCCGCCTCGATCGCCGCCTCGAGCATCGCCTCTTCGCTTGCGGCTTTCGCGTCGTATTCGATGAGGCCGATGCGCTGGAACATGAAGGAGACGGCGCCGGATTCCGCAAGATTGCCGCCGCTCTTGGTGAAATAGGAGCGGATCTCGGAGGCGGTGCGGTTGCGATTGTCCGTCAAGGCCTCGACGATGAGTGCGACGCCGCCCGGTCCATAACCCTCGTAACGGACCTCGTCGTAGTTCTCCGCGTCGCCGCCTTGCGCCTTCTTCACGGCGCGTTCGATATTGTCCTTCGGCATATTCTCGGCGCGCGCCGCCTGGATCGCAAGGCGAAGACGTGGGTTGAACGCCGGATCGGCCTGGCCGATCTTCGCCGCGACGGTGATCTCGCGGGCAAGCTTTGCGAAGAGCTTGGCGCGCACCGCGTCCTGCTTGCCCTTGCGGTGCATGATGTTTTTGAACTGGGAATGCCCGGCCATCAAGGTCTCCGGCTGGCTGGAACCGCAATGATGCTGAAGGCTGCGCTTATAAGGCAGGCATGGGCGCGAACCAAGGCTCGGGACCCAGGCTCGCGATCAAGGTGACATGGCCTTTGGAATATGGGCTTTACCCATTTTTTAACCATAAGCACCGCTTAAATGGCGCCCATGCCGAATACCATCTCTCGCCTGCGATTTCGTCCCTTTGACGCTCTCCTTTTGGGAGCGGTGGCCCTCATTGGTCTTGCTTCGGGTCCGGCTCGCGCCGAACAGGATTTCGGCGCCTGTCTCGAAAGCATGCGGGCCGATGCGACGGCGAAGGGGGTGTCTGCCGCGACGTTCGATGCGCAGTTGCGCGGTCTTTCTCCAGACAGGACTGTGCTCGACTTGCAGCAGGAGCAGCCGGAGTTCAAGACGCCGATCTGGGATTATCTGGCCGCGCTCGTCGACGATCAGCGCATCGCGGACGGTCGGGCCATGCTGGCGCAATGGCGTTCGACGCTGGATGCCGTCGAGGCGCGTTTCGGGGTCGATCGGCATGTGGTGGTCGCCGTCTGGGGCGTCGAATCCGATTTCGGCAAATCCATCGGCAAGCGACCTTTGATCCAGTCGCTTGCGACACTTGCGTGCTACGGCGAGAAGGCCTCGTATTTTCGCCACGAGTTGATCACGACGCTGAAGATCATCGACGACGGCAACGTCAACCCGGCGCACCTCGTGGGGTCGTGGGCCGGAGCCTTCGGGCATACGCAATTCATGCCTTCCACCTTCATGCGGCTCGCTGTCGACATGGACGGCAGCGGCAACCGCGACATCGTCGATTCGGTCCCAAATGCTCTCGGCTCCACCGCGAATTTCCTGCGCAAATCCGGCTGGACGACAGGGGAGAGCTGGGGATTCGAGGTCGTCCTGCCGGACGGATATCGCGGCCCTACCGGACGCGGTGCCAAGCGGCCATTTTCCGCTTGGGCTGCCGCCGGCGTCAGGCGGGCCGATGGTCGCGCCCTTCCGGCGGCAGGCACCGCAGGCCTCATCGTTCCGGCGGGGCGCGAGGGGCCGGCCTTTTTGGTGACCCATAATTTCGATGCGATCTATTCCTACAACGCGGCCGAATCCTATGCGCTCGCGATCTCGCTTCTTTCCGATCGACTGAAGGGTGCGGGTCCGCTCGTCGGCACCTGGCCGACGAATGATCGGGGCCTCTCGCGAGCCGAGCGCAAGGAGGTCCAGGCCCTCCTGACGCAACGCGGCTACGATGTCGGCACACCGGATGGCGCCGTCGGCGCCAAGACGCATGAGGCGATCAAGGCCTACGAGGCGAGGCTCGGCTTGCCGCCGACAGGCCGGCCTGGCGGTGTGGTGCTCGACGCCTTGCGCGCGGGAAGATAGCCTCGCGAAGTCCCTGACCGTCCAAGTCTCGTGAGTCTTGTGGGGTCGAGGGCAAACCGTGCCGAGCGCCGCTTCAGACTCGAGGTAAGGCGCTCCACCGGGGAGCGCCGCAATGGATTACCGCAAAGAGTTCATCGTCAAGCCCGAGACCCCGGTGCGTCTCGACCGCATCGACACGCGCTTCACGGCTCTCGCGCTCGACAATCACGACATCGACACACGCATCGAGAAGAACCGTGCCCGCATTGCCGATCAGCAATTGCGCATCTATGCCGAGCGGCGCCATTCGGTGTTGATCGTGCTGCAAGGTCTCGACGCGGCCGGCAAGGACAGCGTCGTCAAGCACATCTTCTCGGCGATGAACCCCATGAGCTGCACGGTCACCGCCTTCAAGGTGCCGACGCCGGAGGAGGCCGCGCATGATTTCTTGTGGCGCCATCACAAACGCGCGCCGGCGAGCGGCTGGGTCTCGATCTTCAATCGGAGCCACTACGAGGCGGTGCTGGTCGAGCGCGTGCACAAGCTGGTGTCGAAGAAAGTGTGGTCGAAGCGCTACGAGATGATCAACGCGTTCGAGAAGCTTCTGCACCGCCATCAAACGACCGTGATCAAACTCTTCCTCCACATTTCCAAGGAAGAGCAGCTTCGCCGGTTCAAGGATCGGCTGGACGATCCCGACAAGCGCTGGAAGATCAGCGAGGACGATTACAGAGAGCGTGCCTTCTGGGCTGACTACATGAAGGCTTATGAGGACGCGCTCTCGAAGACCAGCACCGGGCGTGCTCCTTGGTATGTCATCCCGTCGGACCGCAAGCGCGTGCGCAATTTCGTGGCTTCGGAGATCGTCGCCGACACCCTCGACGAACTCAAGATCTCGCGACCGAAGCCGTCGGTCGACATCGAGATGATCCGGAAAAAATATCACGAGGCGCAGGAGTCCTGAATGAAGAGCCGGTGGTCGGAACCGGAGGCGAGGCGAGCCGTCGCCCATTATGCGGAACGCGGCATCGGCGAGGATCTCGCCTTGCGGACCTATTCGGCGCGGCTTCTCGGCGGCGACCGGCGGCTCGTCCTCCATGGTGGTGGCAACACCTCGGTCAAGACGTGCATGCGCGACGTCTATGGGGACGAGGTGCGCGTCCTTTGCGTCAAGGGAAGCGGTTGGGATCTCGCGACCATCGAACCCGAAGGTCATCCGGCCGTGCGCCTCGAGCCGCTCTTGCGCTTGCGCAGGCTCGACAAGCTTACCGACGAGGAGATGGTGAGCGTGCAGCGTGCCAACCTCCTCGACAGTGCCGCGCCGAATCCATCGGTCGAGACCCTGCTGCACGCTTTCCTGCCGCAAAAATTCGTCGATCACACGCATTCGGTTGCCGCGGTGGCGATTGCCGATCAGCCGGAAGTCGAGGAAATCTGCCGGCGCATTTACGGCGAGCGCCTCGCTTGCGTGCCCTATGTTCTTCCGGGCTTCGGTCTCGCGAAAGCGGCGGCGTCCGCCTTCGAAGCCAATCCGGAAGTCGAAGGCCTGATGCTCATCAAGCACGGCATCTTCACCTTCGGCGCCACGGCGCGCGAAGCCTATGAACGCATGATCGAACTCGTGACGCTCGCCGAAAGTTACATCGCGGTGACCGCAAGGCCGCGCCCAAAGCCCCGGGAGCAGTCGCGACACCCGGCCACCGACGAAGCCGAATTATTGGCGGCTCTGCGAGGCATGCTGGGGAGTGCGGCGCAAGGCAAATGGCCGCGCCACTGGATCATGGATTGCCGCAAGGGGCCGGATATCGAGGCTTTCCTCGGCGATGACAAGCTCGCAGCATGCGCGCTGCGCGGCCCGGCCACGCCCGATCACATCATCCGCCTGAAAGGCAAACCGCTCCTGCTTCTCCCCGCGCGGTGCGGCGAGCTCAAGGCCTGGGCAGAAAAAGCGGCGCTGGCGATTGGGGATTATGCCGCCGAGTATGAGAATTATTTTCAGCGTCAAAACGCGCGCGCTGGCGGCAGGAAGAAAGCGCTCGATCCGATGCCCCGCATCATCCTCGTTCCCGGCGTCGGCATTGTGGGAATCGGCAAGGACAAGGCTGACGCAAAAATCGTGGCGGATCTGTTCGAAGCGGCCATGGCCTCGATGATCGGGGCCGAGGCGATCGGCCGCTACGAGCCTATCGGGGAGGATGACCAATTCGACATGGAGTATTGGTCCCTCGAGCAGGCAAAGCTTGGCAAGTCGGCACCCAAACGCCTGGGCGGCCATGTCGTCGTCGTCACGGGGGGCGCGGGCGCGATCGGCGCTGCGACCGCGACAGCTTTCGCGCGCGAGGGTGCGGAAATCGCGCTACTCGACATCGACTCGCAAGCGGTCGCCCGGATCGCGAAATCGCTGGGAGGCTCGGCGCTCGCGGTTTCCTGCGATGTGACCGATCAGGGATCGGTCGCCTCTGCCTTCACCAAGGTCGTCGAATGTTTCGGCGGGGTCGACATCCTGGTATCGAATGCCGGAACGGCGCTGACCGGCATGATCGCCGAAATTTCGGACGAGATCTTGCGCCGAAGCTTCGAGATCAATTTCTTCGCGCACCAGAATGTGGCCCGCGAGGCTGTCGCAATCATGAAGCGGCAAAAGCTGGGTGGTGTGCTCCTGTTCAACGTATCGAAACAGGCGGTGAATCCGGGTCCGAATTTCGGCGCATACGGGACGTCAAAGGCGGCCCTCCTCGCGCTTGTGCGTCAATACGCGCTGGAGCACGGTGCCGACGGCATTCGCGCCAATGCGCTCAATCCCGATCGCATCCGCTCGGGCCTGCTCACGCCCCAGATGATCCAACAACGCGCCGCCACTCGCGGCGTCTCGCCTTCCGAATACATGGCGGGCAATCTCTTGCGCGAGGAAGTCACCGCGCAAGACGTTGCCGATGCCTTCGTGGCTCAAGCTCTGATGCAGAAGACCACCGGCGATGTGATGACGGTCGATGGCGGGAACGTAGCCGCGATGATGCGGTAGGACCAGGAGGGTGCGCATGGAGACGAAACAAAAGGGCAGCAACGACCCGCTTTCCGGGAACGCGCCGAACCCCGAAGCCTTGTCGCGAATATCGAGCTTCCACGCGCATATTTATTACGATCCCGCCGCGACGCGTGACAAAGCCGAGCGCTTGCGTCAGCTCGTGGCGGAGCGCTTCCTCGTGCGCAACGGCTCCTGGCATGATCTCCCCGTTGGGCCGCATCCGAGCGCCATGTTCCAGATCTCCTTTGCGAAGGAGGTATTTCCCAAAATCGTGCCTTGGCTGATGCTGAACCGTCTCGGGCTCACCATCCTGGTTCACCCCAATACGGATCGGCCGCGAGACGACCATCTCAATCATGCGCTGTGGATGGGGAGCGTGCTGCCGCTCGACGCCAGCCATCTGCCACAAGCCGATGCGCCGGAGCCTCCGCTCGAACCGAACACGCAGCCTCATATCTCGCCTGAATAAAGGACGATCGGGATCGGCGGGAAGCGGGTTTTCGAAGAGATCTTGGTCGGGCAGAAAAGTCCGAGCATGGTGACGAGCGAGCATGAAGTCCGTCGTTCGCCAGGGGCGATCCGTATCCTTCCCCTCAGTGCAGCTTCACGCGCGGCTCGCCGCCCCCACGTGACAGGCTTCGCGCCAGGCTGCCGATGAGCGTCTTGGCGACCCCGTGCAGGGCAGTCTCATGCATCTTGTAGAGCGAGCGATACATGAGGCGCGCGAGCGCGCCCTCGACGAACAGGCCCTTGCCCAACAGGAAACCCATCAGATTGCCGACGGCTCCCAAGCGGCCGAAGGAAACAAGCGAGCCGAAATCGCGATAGACGAAGGGTTCGAGCGGCTTGCCCTCGAGCCGCCGCTTGAATTGGCGAAGAAGATGGGAGGCTTCCTGGTGCGCCGCCTGGGCACGGGGCGGCACCGGCTGCCTGTCGTGAGGTCTCGGGCAGGCCGCACAATCGCCGATGGCGAAGATGTCCGGATCGCGCGTCGTCTGCAAGGTGCTCGTCACCACGAGCTGATTGACGCGGTTCGTCTCGAGGCCATCAAGGTCGCGCAACACATCCGGTCCCTTGACGCCGGCAGCCCAGACGACGAGTTCGGACGGGATGGTCTCGCCACTCGCGAGTTTGACGCCGTCGGCGCACACCTCGCCGACCCGCGCCTTGGTGCGCACCTCGACACCGAGCCCCTTCAGAATTTTCAAGGTCGCGGCGGAGACGCGTTCGGGTAAGGCCGGCAAAATACGGTCGGCGGCCTCGACGAGGACGATGCGAATGTCCTTGTCGGGATCCACGTGATCGAGGCCGAAAGCCGCCACCTCGCGAGCCGTTTGATACAATTCCGCCGCGAGTTCGGTGCCCGTCGCTCCGGCCCCGATGATGGCAACGTGAAGCTGGCCGGGCCGAACAGGGCCGTCTTGCGATTGAGCTCGCAAGAAAGCGTTCACGAGCCGATGATGGAAGCGCTCTGCCTGCTCTTGGGTGTCGAGCGGGATCGCATGTTCCGCGGCGCCAGGGGTGCCGAAATCATTGTTGATGCTGCCGACCGCGATCACCAAAGTGTCGTAGCCGACGCTTCGTGCCGCGGTGATCTGCCGTCCTTCCCCGTCGAAGGTCGGGCCGAGATGCACGCTCTTCTTCGCGCGGTCGAGGCCGATCATCTCCCCATATCGGTAGCGGAAATGATGCCAATGCGCCTGAGCGAGATAATTGAGCTGATGCTCGCTCGCATCCATGCTGCCTGCGGCCACTGCGTGGAGGAGCGGCTTCCACAGATGCGTGCGGCTCTTCTCGACGAGCACGGCGTCGGCGAGCCGGCGCTTGCCCAGCTGATCGCCGAGGCGCGTGACGAGCTCGAGGCCTGCCGCTCCGCCGCCGACCACCACGATGCGGTGCAGAGGCGTCGCGCGCCCCACGCTTCGTGCTTCGGTGGATGCGCGCGGCACGGCTACGGCCATGGGGCGGTCCTCAGATGAAGTCGGACGCACACTGTGCGTCCGACGACTATCTCGAAGCTGGCGTCGAGAGCCAGGCCAAAGGGAGCTGCGTCGCGCCTTGCGCGTCGCGCCGTCGATGAAGGACGACGCGACGCGAATCGCGTCAGGCCGTCTGCTTCTGCGTCCGCTCAGCGTCGCGTTCGGCGCGCAGCTTCTCGGTGACGTCTTCGCCGGTCGCCTGATCGACGACCTTCATCGAGAGGCGCGTCTTGCCCCTGTCGTCCATGCCGAGGAACTTCACCTTCACCTTGTCGCCTTCCTTGACGACGTCCGTCACCTTGGCGACGCGGCGCGGTGCAAGCTCGGAGATATGGACGAGCCCGTCCTTCGGTCCGAAGAAGTTCACGAAGGCGCCGAACTCCATCACCTTGACGACCGTTCCCTCGTAGATGTGACCGGGCTCGGGTTCCGACGCGATCGACTTGATCCAGTTGAGCGCCGCGGCGATCGACTCCTGATTGGCCGAGGCGACCTTCACCATGCCATCATCGGAAATGTCGATCTTGGCGCCGGTCTTCTCGACGATCTCGCGGATCACCTTGCCGCCCGAACCGATCACCTCGCGGATCTTGTCGACCGGGATCTGGATAACCTCGATGCGCGGCGCGTATTGGCCGAGCTCGGCCCGGGCGCCGGTGAGCGCCTTGGCCATCTCGCCGAGGATATGCAGTCGCCCGTCCTTCGCCTGTGCGAGAGCCACGCGCATGATCTCCTCGGTGATGCCGGTGATCTTGATGTCCATTTGCAACGAGGTGATGCCGGTGTCGGTCCCCGCCACTTTGAAGTCCATGTCGCCGAGATGATCCTCGTCGCCGAGGATGTCGGAGAGCACCGCGAAGCGCTCGCCCTCGAGGATGAGGCCCATCGCGATTCCGGCCACTGGCCGCCGCAGCGGCACGCCCGCATCCATCATGGCCAGAGAGGAGCCGCAAACGGTCGCCATCGACGACGAGCCGTTCGACTCGGTGATCTCGGACACCAGACGGATGGTGTAGGGGAACTCGTGATGGGGCGGCAGCAATGGGTGGACGGCGCGCCAGGCGAGCTTGCCATGACCGATCTCCCGCCGGCCCGGCGAGCCCATGCGCCCGGTCTCGCCCACCGAATACGGCGGGAAATTGTAGTGCAGCAGGAAGGTCTCCTTGCGCGTGCCTTCGAGCTCGTCGATGTATTGCTCGTCATCTCCCGTGCCGAGCGTCGCCACCACCATGGCTTGGGTCTCGCCGCGGGTGAAGAGCGCAGACCCATGCGTGCGCGGCAAGATGCCCACCTCGCTCACAATCGGGCGAACCGTCTTCACATCGCGGCCGTCGATGCGTGCGCCATCATCGAGAATGTTCCAGCGAACGATCTTCGCCTGCAGCTCCTTGAACACGCCCGCCACTTCCTCTTTGGTGTGGCCGCCCGCCTCCTCGCCCTCGGGGAAGAAGTGCGAGTTGATCTTGGCCTTGATGGCGTCAACCGCGTTGTAGCGTTCCTGCTTCGCGGTGATCTTGTAGGCGGCGCGCAAATCTGCTTCGGCGAGCTCGAGCACCGCCTTTTCGAGAGCCGCATGGTCGGGCTTCACCACCTCGCGCGGTTCCTTGCTGGCCATCTCCGCGAGGCGGATGATCGCCTCGATCACGGGCTGGAAGCCCGTGTGGCCGAACATCACGGCGCCGAGCATGACGTCTTCGGAAAGCTCCTTGGCTTCCGATTCGACCATGAGCACCGCGTCTTGCGTGCCGGCCACCACGAGATCGAGCGCGCTCGCCTTCATCTGGTCGAGCGTCGGATTGAGCACGTATTGGCCGTCGACGTAGGCAACGCGCGCACCGCCGATCGGTCCCATGAACGGCACGCCGGAAATCGTCAGCGCCGCGGAGGCCGCAATCATGGCGACGATGTCGGGATCATTCTCGAGATCGTGGGAGAGTACGGTGATGATCACCTGCGTATCGCAGCGCCATCCGTCGATGAAGAGCGGCCGAATGGGGCGGTCGATAAGCCGCGAGACCAGCACCTCCTTCTCCGAAGGGCGCCCTTCGCGCTTGAAGAAGCCGCCCGGAATGCGTCCGGCAGCGAAAGCCTTCTCCTGATAGTTGACGGTGAGCGGCATGAAATCGACGCCGGGCTTCGGCGCCTTCGCGGCGACCACCGTCGCAAGCACGGCCGTGTCGCCATAGGTCGCAAGCACGGCGCCATCGGCTTGGCGAGCCACCTTGCCGGTTTCCAGGACGAGACGGCGCCCGCCCCAATCCAGCACTTCTCGTTGAACATCGAACATTGACCATCCTCATGGTTGGCCGGCGGGCGCGAAGCCATGAGCAAGATGGCAAGACGCTCTTCTTATCGCAGCGCCGCTCGGGATTCCGAAGCCGCGGAATTCCCGTTTCGGACGACGAGCCTGAACGGCTCGGCTCATCGACACGAACATGCCCGATACGCGCGGAGCTTCGGGCCTGGCGCTAAAAAGCGTCCAACGATCCTGCCATGGCGGGCGTGGCCTGCCGGCGGGGTTCATCGCCCACGATCCTCATGATGCGGGCGCAGCAAAATCGACCTGCGCGCCATCAGGCGCGCGGGTCCTCCTCAGCGACGGATGCCCAGGCGCTCGATCAGCGTCTTGTAACGGGGCTCGTCCCTGTCTTTCACATAGTTCAGGAGCGAGCGTCGCTGCGAGACCATCTTTAACAGGCCGCGCCGTGAATGGTTGTCCTTCACATGCGTCTTGAAATGCTCGGTGAGATTGTTGATGCGCTCGGTGAGAAGCGCCACCTGCACCTCGGGAGAGCCTGTATCCCCCTTCTTAGTGGCATAGTCGGAAATGAGCGCACTCTTGCGCTCGGTCGCAATCGACATCGGGAGTTCCTTTCTCGCGAGGGCCGCTCAGCGTCCCAGATTGAAGATGCGCGTCGGCCTGATCTCCGCTCCTTCCGCCTCGGCGAGCGCCACCAAGGCGCCTTCCGAAGTCACGCTGATGCGTCCCTGGAAGAGCGGGGCATCACGCCCGCGCAGCAGGACGATTTGGCCTCGGCGAAGCCGTCCTGCATCCGCCCGGCTCACGGCCAGCGCCGGGATGTCGTCCAGCGCGGTCGCAACGGGCAGTAATTCGCCGGCCAAGTTCCCTTCGCCAGCGGCGGCCTTATGGCGCAATTCAGTCAAATCGTCCAGCGAAATTGCATCTTTCTCGGAAAATGGCCCGACGTGAGTGCGCCGTAGCGCGCTCACATGCCCGAAACAACCGAGCGCCCGGCCGAGATCACGGGCGATGGCCCGCACATAGGTTCCCTTGCCGCAAACCGCTTCGAAAACGCTCGTGTCGGATTGGTGCTCGACGATCACCAGCCTCTCGATGCGCACGAGGCGGGCTTCGAGCTCGACACTTGCGCCGGCGCGCGAGAGATCGTAGGCGCGCTCGCCGGCAATCTTGATGGCGGAGAACCGCGGCGGCGTCTGCCAAATCTCGCCGATGAAGGCAGAAAGCGCATCCGCGACCGAGGCTTGCGAGGGCCGAGCGTCGCTCGATGCGGTCACTGCGCCTTCGCTGTCGTCGGTGTCGCGCTCTTCGCCCCAGGCGACGGTGAAGCGATAGCCCTTGCGCCCATCCATGACGAAGGGAACGGTCTTTGTGGCTTCGCCGAAGGCGATGGGCAAGAGCCCGGAGGCCAGGGGATCGAGCGTCCCCGCGTGACCTGCCTTCTTGGCATTGAACAACCGTTTGGCCACGGCGACGGCATGCGTCGACGTCATGCCGACCGGCTTGTCGAGGATGAGCCAGCCATTGACCTCGCGCTTGCGCGGGCGCGCCGGTTGCGGCTCTCGGGAATCGACCCTCATGCTCTCGCCGGAGCGGGAGCTTTCGCTGGCGCCCTCAGCCATGGTTCCGGTCATCTTCAGCTTTTCGGTCCGACTCGAGATCGCGCCGCACCTTCTCCGAATGGAGGAGAGCCTCGATTCGTGACGCCTCCTCGAATGTGTCGTCGTGGCGGAAGCGGATCTCCGGTGCGTAGCGCAGGTTGATGCGGCGCGCGATCTCTCCCTTGATGAAGCGCTTGTTGCGGTCGAGTGCCTCGAGCACGAGACCGACATCCTTGCCGCCGAGCGGTATCACATAGGCCGTGGCAAGACGCAGATCAGGCGACATGCGCACCTCGGGAACCGTGACCGGATGATTTTCAAGCACATCGTCACGGACCTCGCCGCGCGACAAGAGCTCGGCGAGCGCGTGGCGCACGAGTTCGCCCACCCGAAGCGCGCGCTGGGAAGGGCCTCGCTCATGACGGCTGGGTTGGTGTCGTGCCATCTTCTCTCCTCCGGAGTCGAACCGGAACCTCGATACTCGCGAAATCCGCTCGGGCCCGTTCGGGCCTTCGCGAATCCTTCATCGTATGCGCGCAAAAAATCGCGCCGGCCTCAATGCCGATGCCCATTCGGAGGGTCGGCGTGCCACGGGAAAATTCCAAGACCCCAAGACCACCTCGGCGCGGCCGATGAGATTCTCGGCCGGGACGAAGCCAACGCCGCCGGCGACAGCCGAAACGCGGCTGTCGAGCGAGTCGTCTCGGTTGTCTCCCATCAGGAAGACGTGGCCCGGCGGCACCACGAAGACGCGCGTGTCGTCGAGTGCGCCTTTCGACTCGAGCTTGAAGATCGGGTGCTCGCGGCCGTTCGGCAACATTTCCATGAAGCGTGCCGCGCCGATCTCACTGCCGTCCTCCTGTTCCACTTTTCCCTGGCCATCGCGTCGCAAGGGAAGCTCGGCGCCATTGATCCATAGGCGCCCCTCCCGCATCTGAATGCGGTCGCCGGGCAGGCCGATTGCGCGTTTTACATAGACCTGCCGTGGATCGCGCGGCAGTCGGAAAACCACCACATCTCCATATTCCGGCAAGCTTTCGAGCAAACGGTGCTCGGAAGAAAAACCGAGATCTACCGGAAGCGAGTAGCGGCTGAATCCATAGGCGTATTTTGCAACGACCAGCTCATCGCCGATCAGAAGGGTCGGCTCCATCGAGCCCGAAGGCACATAAAATGGCTGGGCCAAGACGGTTCGCGAAGCAAGGACGAGGGTTAAAGCGATTGCCGGTCCCTTCACGGCCGCGAGGACGCGGCGCACTCGGCTTTCGGGGCTTGCCCCAAGCATCAGATGCTCCATTGCAGCAAATCTTCCGTTTCTTCTTTTGGGCACCTACGAGGATGAGCCGGAAAGGTGGAAAGCACCTTTCCAAAGGATCATGTTCTGATGATCTTGATAATGGCTGCAGGCCGTCATGCTCGAATTCCGGAAGTCGGTAACAAACCCCCATAAGCGAGACGGCACGCCTCAAAGGGACCGCTTGACCTCTTCGACGCGATAGCATTCGATCACATCGCCCGACCGCATGTCCTGGTAGTTCTCGAATGACATGCCGCATTCCTGGCCGGCACGCACTTCCTGCACATCATCCTTGAAACGCTTGAGCGTTGCGAGCTTGCCCTCGTGAATGACCACGTTGTCGCGGATGAGGCGGACATTCGCGCCCTTCTGCACCACACCGTCGGTGACGCGGCAACCCGCGATCTTGCCGATCTTCGAGACGTTGAAGATCTCGAGGATCTGGGCGTTGCCGAGCATGGTCTCGCGCAAAGTGGGCGCCAGCAAGCCCGACATCGCATCCTTCACGTCGTCAACCAGGTTGTAGATGATGTTGTAATAGCGGATCTCAATTCCGGCCTGCTCGGCCGCCTCGCGCGCTTCCTTGTGCGCGCGCACGTTGAAGCCGATCACCGCGGCACCGGATGCATTGGCGAGGATCACATCGCTCTCGGTAATGCCGCCGACGCCCGAATGGATGACGCGCGCGCCCACTTCTTCGTTGCCGAGCTTTTCCAGCGCACCCGCGATCGCCTCCACGGAGCCTTGCACATCCGCCTTGACGACGAGCGGGAACTCCTTGCGGCCGGCCCCCGTCTTGAGATCCTGCATCATCTCCGCAAGCGAACCACGCGCGCCGGCCTGGCGAGCGACCGATCTCTCGCGCTTCTGGCGGGTGCGGTAAGCCGTAACCTCACGGGCGCGCGCTTCGTTCTCGACGACCGCGACCCGATCTCCGGCGTCGGGTGTACCGTTGAACCCGAGCACCTCGACCGGTGTCGAGGGGCCGGCTGAAACAAGTGTCTCCCCCTTGTCATTGAGCAAGGTGCGAATGCGTCCCCACTCCGAGCCCGCGACGATGATGTCACCGCCCTTGAGCGAGCCGCGTTGCACGAGCACCGTCGCGACCGGCCCACGGCCACGATCGAGCCTTGCCTCGATCACCGCGCCTTCGCCGCTGCGGTTCGGGTTGGCCTTGAGGTCGAGCACCTCCGATTGCAGCGATACGCCTTCGAGGAGCTTGTCGAGGTTGATCTTCTTGGTCGCCGAGACCTCGACTTCCAGGACCTCGCCGCCGAGCGATTCCACCTGGATTTCATGTTGCAGAAGCTCGTTGCGCACACGGTCTGGCTTCGCGTCCGGCTTGTCGATCTTGTTGATGGCGACGATTATCGGCACATGGGCGGCCTTGGCGTGGCTGATCGCCTCGACCGTCTGGGGCATGACGCCGTCATCTGCCGCGACCACCAGGATCACGATATCCGTCACCTTGGCGCCACGCGCGCGCATTGCCGTGAAGGCGGCGTGGCCCGGCGTGTCGATGAAGGTGATCTTGCCGCCGAGCGGGCTCTCTACCTGATAGGCGCCGATATGCTGGGTGATGCCGCCGGCCTCTGCGCTCACCACGTCGGCCGAGCGGATGGCATCGAGCAACGAGGTCTTGCCGTGGTCGACATGGCCCATGATGGTGACGACCGGCGGCCGCGGAGCGAGATCCTGCGGCTGGTCGGGCGCGTCGAACAGACCCTCTTCGACGTCGGATTCGGCAACACGCTTCACGGTATGGCCAAGCTCTTCGGCGATGAGCTGCGCCGTGTCGGCGTCGATCACGTCCGTGATCTTCAGCATCTGGCCTTGCGCCATCAGCAGGCGGATCACATCGACTGCCCGCTCCGCCATGCGGTTCGCGAGCTCTTGGATCGAGATCGTCTCCGGGACCGTCACCTCGCGAGCGATCTTCTCCTTCTGCTCGCCCGCGGAGCCTTTCATGCGCTGCTGACGACGGCGCTGGGCAGCGAGCGAACGCGTACGTTCCTCGTCGCTCGTCAGCGCGTTCGCCAAGGTGAGGCGGCCACGTTGCTTGTGATCTCCTTTCGGAGCCCTCGGAGCGGGTGCCGCCCGCGCTGCCCCTCCGCCTCCGGGGCGGCGGGGCTGCTGGCGAGGGCTTCCCTCCGTCTCGGGCAGGAGGGTACGGCGCGACGGCGTCGCGGCACTCAGTCCCGCACGTGCGGCGGTGCGCCCCGTACCGGCCGATCCGGCGCTGGCGGCCTGGGAGGCGGGACGCGGATCGAGGCGCGGAATTGGAGTTCCCGGCGCCCGGCTCGCCGGCGGAGGATCGCCAAAACGGCGTCGGGCCTCTTCTTCGGCTTTTCGTTTGGCCTGGTCCTCGGAGCGGCGTCGGTCTTCCTCCTCACGCTTGCGCTCGTCGGCCGCTTCGCGCTCCTTGCGCTCGACCTCGTCACGCGCCGCGCGAAGTCGCGCCTCCTCCTCAGCGTGCTTGCGCTCGTCCTCCTCGCGCCGGCGCGCCTCGGCAAGGGCGGTGCCTTGTCGATTCCGCTCCTCTTCCGTGAGGGTGCGAAGAACGATGCTCGCCTTTTGCCCAGCGCCGGCGGGACCGCGCGCCGTGGGTTGCGCGCTACCGGTCGAAGCGACGGAGGGCGCGGCCGAGGACGGGGTCGCGGACTTGGCACCGCGCGCCAGCGGGGCAGGGGCCGCGCGCTTTGCAGCGGGAGCTTGCGCGCCAGTCGCCTCGCGCGGTTCCACGCTCGTGCCGGTGCGCCGCTTGACCTTCTCGACGACGACCGTCTTCGAGCGGCCATGGCTGAAGCTTTGGCGCACGGTGCCCGTCTCGGGCCTTTTGATGCTCAACTTTCCGGTCGGCATGCTCAACGGCTTGTCGCCCGGCGTCTTAAGATCGCTCATACAGACTTCTGTCCTGCGGCTCGATTCGCCCCGTTCGCGTCCCAACCTGGGAGCTCGCGGTTCAGATTGGCGTTGAGATTGCGGTTCTTTCGGGCGGCGCCGCAACGCTCGGCGCCTCCACTAGCGTGTTTTTCGATCAATTCAAAACGGTGAAGGCGCAGACACCTCGCCAAGGCGAAATCGCCGACCGGCGCCCGCAGCAAGGCTGCATGTATCACATGGGGGCGCCCCAACGCCAAATCCAGCTCCGACGAGGTGAAGCTGGCGATGATTTCAGGTCCATCCACACCGGCGTCGCCGATGCTGACCGCTGAACTTCCGGCGCCCCGCCGCAACAGGCCGACAAGCTTCCTGCGTCCTTCCGGTGAACCGTCACTCGCCTCGATCAAGATCAGGACCTCACCTTTTTCGAGAGCGGAGCGTGTCTTCTCGAAGCCGGACGTCACCGCGCCCGCCTTGTTGGCCAGCGAAAGGGCCTGCAGCGCGTCCTTGCGCAGGAGAGCATCCACCTCATCGGCGAGATCGACGGGAACCGCGACTTCCTTCTTGAACGCCCGCGCAAAAGCTTTTCGGCGAGAAGCTTCGGCCACCCGGTCTTTGTTCGCGGTCACCCAGACTCCCCGGCCGGGCAAAGCGCGTCGGATGTCCGGCGTGACCACCCCTTGGGGCGAAAGGACGAAACGAATCAATTGATCGGGAGGCAGCAGCGCGCGGGTGACGATGCAACTACGTTCCGACTTGGCCCGCTTGGGCCCTCGTGCGTGCTCCGGTGGCGACCCTATGTCGCGGCCTTCCGGGCAAGCGCCATCACGCCCCGCCGCAGGGGCACTCGCGACACCACGCGATCCAAGCTCATGCGCATGTCGCGCCATGCCCGCATCCGTCCATCATCGCTCCAACTCGTCATTGCCCAAGGACCGGGAATGCCGACGGGAGATCATCGACATCTCTGATCGATCCAAGGCCGTCATTCCCCTTCAGGACGCAGCGTCGGCCGCCGTTTCGCCACCCTCGCTCTCACTGGCCTGCGTTCCTTCGGCTTGCAACTCTATCCAACCGACGGCGACGCGTGCCGCCATGATCATGGCTTCCGCTTCTTCTCGGGAAATATCGAAGCCGTCGAGCGCGCCGGCGTGGCGGGTCGCCTGCCCATCCTTGCGCTCGGTCCAGCCGGTAAGATCGTCCGTGGCGCAGCCGGCGAGATCCTCGACGGACTTGATCCCATTCTCGCCGAATTTGACGAGCATCGCCATGGTGACGCCGTCGATGTTCAAGAGCGCGTCCTCGACACCGAGCTCCTTGCGCTTGGCATCGTGCTCGGCTTCGATCATCGCAAGATAATTGCGCGCCCGGCTCTGCAGCTCCTTCGCGGTCTCCTCGTCGAAGCCCTCGATCGAGGCGATCTCGTTCTCCTCAACGTGAGCGAGCTCTTCGATCGAGCGGAAGCCTTCTGAGGCGAGGAGCTGGCCGACAGTCTCGTCTACGTTAAGGGCGCTGATGAACAGTGTCGAACGATGCTCGAATTCCTGCTTGCGCCGCTCCGATTCCTCTTCCTCGGTCAGAATATCGATGTCCCAACCGGTGAGCTGAGAGGCGAGGCGCACATTCTGGCCGCGCCGCCCGATCGCGAGCGAGAGCTGCTCGTCGGGCACGACCACCTCGATCTTGTCGGAGTCTTCGTCGAGCACGACCTTGGCGACCTCGGCGGGTTGCAAGGCGTTGACGACGAAAGTCGCGACATCGGCCGACCAGGGGATGATGTCGATCTTTTCGCCCTGCAGCTCGCCGACCACCGCCTGCACGCGCGAGCCGCGCATGCCGACGCAAGCGCCGACGGGGTCGATCGATGAATCGCGCGAGATGACCGCGATTTTGGCGCGAGAGCCAGGGTCGCGCGCGACCGCCTTCACCTCGATGATGCCGTCGTAGATCTCGGGCACTTCCTGACCGAAGAGCTTGGCCATGAAGAGCGGATGGGTGCGTGAGAGGAAAATCTGCGGGCCGCGCTGCTCGCGCCGCACATCGAGCACATAGGCGCGGACGCGATCGCCGGGCTTGAACGTCTCGCGCGGGATCAGCTCGTCGCGACGAATGATGGCTTCGCCGCGACCGAGATCGACGATCACGTTGCCGTATTCCACCCGCTTCACCGTGCCATTGACGATTTGACCGATGCGGTCCTTGAACTCGTCATATTGGCGATCCCGCTCGGCCTCGCGTACCTTCTGCACGATCACCTGCTTTGCCGATTGTGCGGCGACGCGGCCGAACTCGAAGGGCGGCAACGGCTCGGAGATGTAATCACCGGCCTGAGCAGCGGGATTGCGCTTGCGGGCATCCTCGATGCTGATCTGGGTCGCGGGATTGTCGATGGCGTCGGCCACGAGAAGATGCCGGGCGATCCGCAACTCGCCCGTCTTCGGGTTGATTTCGGCATGGATGTCGGTCTCGAGCCCATAACGCGAACGCGCGGCCTTGGCGATCGATTCCTCCATCGCCGAGATCACGATCTGCCGATCAATGAGCTTCTCGCGGGCGACGGCATCGGCGATCTGCAGAAGCTCCAGCCTGTTTGCGCTGACGGCCATGGTTCATTCACTCCGACTATTGATGTCGCATCATTCGTTGAGAATTCTGCGGGCGGCCATGAAAAGCGCGCTCCGCTCGTTCGGTCTTGGGTTGCGCCGGCTCTGCATCATGGCCGGAAGAAACTTGCTGGTTCGTTGCCCCGCGTCCGGCCCGCTTGCCGCGACGGAGAGCTTCCCGGATCAGCTCGTCGGTGAGCACGAGGCGGGCCTCGGCGATCTCCGCGAGCGGCAGAAGCACCTCAGCGTCCTCGCCTTCAGGCGCGTCGAGCCGCCGCAAACGCGCTCCCTCGCCCTCGAGTCCGACCAGCACTCCGTTGAAGCGCCTGCGCCCCTCGAGGGGCAGGGCGAGCTCGACTTTCGCGCGATGACCCGCCCAACGAGCAAAGTCGGACCGGCGCACCAAAGGACGATCGATTCCGGGCGAAGAGATCTCGAGACGATAGGCGCGCTCGATCGGATCCTCGACGTCGAGGATCGGCGAGATCAAACGGCTCACCGCTTCACAATCTTCGACGCTCATCGAGCCGTCAGCCCGTTCGGCCATGATTTGCACGGTGCAGCCGGCCTCACCCGTGACCTTGACGCGAACGAGACGAAAGCCCGCCGCCTGAACCGAGGGCTCAATGGCGGCGGCGACACGCGCCGCAAGACCCGTCTCGGCGACGAGGCGCGGCTCGGCAATTTCGCCTGCTTCTTCCATTCAACGTCCGATCAAACGAAAAGAGCGCGGCCCCCAGCGGACCCCGCTCTCGATAAAGGTTTTCGATTGCACGCTGAAAAGCTTGAAGGTCAGATAATGGTCTTCTGCCCATTTGGCAAGTGTTTCGCCTTAGGCCTACTTGGGGCCTGAGCTTTGATCGGCAATTTTCCTGTCTAGCGAATGTCCCACAAGGCTCGCTGAACTGCGCCATCGAAGCAAAGGCTCGACGGGTGCCGTCGAGCCTTCATGTGTCTTCCCCTTGAGGCTCGCGCCGGAATGCGGATCACATTGGGCGCAGATCACATCATCGCAGATCACATCGGTGGGGCGACACCGTTCTTGCCGAGTGTCACCGCTGCAGCCGTGTAGGTGCCGTCAGCCTGCTTTTGCGTCGTGGTGAAGACCGGCGTTCCCGGCTTGATATCGGATTTGTCGGCAGGCCCGAGCGTCACGATCGGAGTGTCTGGGCCAATCGTGATCTTCCGCTCGCCTCCCTTATAGGCGACCGTGATCACGGGGCCGGCAACGCTCTCGACGGATGAGCCCACCGTGCCATTGGTCATCATGCTGTCGGGCGTGAGGTCCCAAGCGTAGTCTCCCTCGCCCGTGCCGCGCAGGGCCTCGGGAAATACGAGCACTTCGAGCGCGCGAGAGCCGCCTTCCTTCGTGACTGACGCGGTGCCGATGAAGACGCCGGGCTTGACGTCGGCGGCGGAGGCCTTGACCACGGAGGCGACGCGGAAATTGTCGGCGAGCTTGATGGTGACATCCGCGCCTTGGCGCGTCTTCACTGTGAGCATCGAGCCTTCGAGCGAGACGACCGAACCGCGCACCCGGACGGTCTGAGTGGCTTGCGCGAAAGCGATCGACGAGCCGACAGCCATTGTCGTCAAGGCGACGGCCATGGCGCAGGCGAAGGAGCGCGACATGATTGTGGAAAAGGTCATCGTGGGCTCTCGGAATTGAGGGTTTATGTGCACGCATAAACACCTGTGGCTCGCCGAAGGCGAGCGTTAAGGGCGCCAACGACGTGCACGATTGCGTGAGGTGGAACTCGAGAGCGAAACGCAAGGGAGGATCTCGATGACGGCACCACAAGGCGGCAAAGACGGAGCTGATCCTCGGATTGATCCTCGGCTTTCCGAGCGCATCGATCGGCTGCTCATCGGCTCACCCGTGGCATGCGCGCTGGGCATCACGTTGCACGAACTCGCCGTCGATCGTGCCGTGCTCAGCCTGCCCTTCAAAAAGGAGAATGTGACGGTCGAGGACATCGTGCATGGCGGCGTGATCGCTGCGTTCATCGATGTCGCCGGTGTCGCGGCGGCGCTCTCGGGCGCGGACTTCGAGACGCTGCGCGGCAGCGCGACGAGCTCATTGAGCATCAGCTATCTCGCCCCCGCGAGGAGCGTGGCGCTGCGGGCCGACGCCTTGGTGCTTCGGCGTGGCCGTCGACAAGTGGTGATCGACGTGACGGTGGCGGCGGGCACGCTCGCGGTGGCGAAGGCGCTGGCCACGACCTCGCTTTTTTGACCTCTGCGGAAAGCCGAAGCATGTGGCGCACAAGTGATGTGGCGCGGCACTTTCGCCCTCCACCGCGCGAGGCCTTGCGCGGGGACGCCTTCCGACATCAGATCTGGCCTCGAGCGAATCATCACCAGCCGGCGTTGTCTGCGAGCGCGGCGTGAGCGAAGGCTATTCTCATGGGCAAGCCGATGAAGCCGCCGGAAGACGGCAATATCGAAAATGTCGACCTCAAGAGCGCGCTCGAGGAGCGGTATCTCTCCTACGCGCTTTCGACCATCATGGGACGGGCATTGCCGGATGCGCGGGACGGTTTGAAGCCCGTGCACCGACGCATCCTGCATGCGATGCGCCTGCTGCGCCTCGATCCGGGCGCGGCTTTCAAGAAATCTGCGAGCGTCGTCGGCGAGGTGATCGGCAAGTTTCATCCGCATGGCGATCAGGCCATCTACGACGCCATGGTCCGCCTCGCTCAGGATTTCGCCCAGCGCTATCCGCTCGTGGACGGCCAAGGCAATTATGGATCGATCGACGGCGACAACCCCGCGGCCTATCGCTACACGGAAGCGCGCCTCACCGAGGTCGCCCGCCTCCTGCTCGAAGGCATCGATGAAGACGCGGTCGACTTTCGCGATACTTACAATGGAGAGAACCAAGAGCCGGTCGTTCTGCCTTGCGCCTTCCCAAACCTGCTCGCCAATGGTTCTCAAGGCATCGCCGTCGGCATGGCGACCTCGATCCCGCCGCACAACGCAGCCGAGCTTTGCGATGCGGCGCTTCACCTGATCGAAAATCGCAAGGCGAAAACCGCCGATCTGTTGGCCTTTGTTCAAGGACCGGATTTCCCGACCGGCGGTGTGGTGGTCGAGCCGAAGGAAGCGGTGCTGCAAGCTTATGAGACCGGCCGCGGGAGCTTCCGCGTGCGCGCCCGCTGGGACAAAGAGGAGGGCGGCCGTGGCACCTGGGTCGCAGTCGTCAGCGAAATTCCTTATGGAGTGCCGAAAGGCCGCCTGATCGAGCGCGTCGCCGAGCTCCTCGAGAACAAGAGGCTGCCGCTGGTGGCCGATCTGCGCGACGAGAGCGCCGAAGATGTGCGCATCGTGATCGAGCCGAGGAACCGATCGGTCGATCCGGCAGTGATGATGGAATCCCTGTTCCGCGTGACCGACTTCGAGAGCCGTGTCCCGCTCAACATGAATGTGTTGATGGGCGGACAGATTCCGCGCGTGGTCTCGCTCGCAGAGGTGCTTCTCGCCTGGCTCGATCATCGCCGAGAGGTTCTGCAGCGGCGCTCGCGCCATCGGCTTGCGACGATCGAGCGACGCCTCGAGATTCTCTCCGGGCTCCTCATCGTCTACCTCAATCTCGATGAAGTGATCCGCATCATCCGCCACGAGGATGATCCGAAGATCGAGTTGATGCAGGCCTTCACGCTCACAGAGGTTCAGGCGAACGCCATTCTCGACACGCGGCTTCGCGCCTTGCGGCGACTCGAGGAGCTGGAGCTGAAGCGCGAATTCGATGCGCTCACGGTCGAGAAAGGCCAGATCGAACGTTTGCTCGGCTCGCCAGCGCGCCAATGGAAGGTCCTGGCCGCCGATATTCGCGAGATCCGCAAGGCCTTCGGCCCGGACACGAAACTCGGCAAGCGGCGTACGAGCTTCGACGACGCGCCGCCCGCGGCCGATGTCGATCTCGCCGAAGCGATCATGGAACGCGAGCCATTGACCTTCGTGCTCTCCGAGAAGGGCTGGGTGCGCGCCCTCAAGGGGCATGTGCAAGACCTCTCGGCGTTGCAGTTCAAAGGGGATGACGCGCTCAAGCTCTCCTTTCCGACCGAGTCCACCGCAAAGGTCCTCGTGCTCGCCTCGAACGGCAAGCTCTACACGCTCGACGTAGGCAAGCTCCCAGGCGGACGCGGCTTCGGAGATCCGGTGAAGCTGATGGTCGATTTCGACGAAGGCGCCGACGTCGTCACCGCGGTGCCCTATCGTCCCGGGAGCAAGCTGCTCGTCGCGGCGAGCGATGGGCGGGGCTTTGTCGCGTTGGCCGATGACATCGTCTCGTCGACTCGAAAGGGCCGTCAGTTCTTGAATCTGCGTGCACCGGCGCGCGCCGCGCTTCTGGTGCCGGCCGACGGCGACCGCATCGCGGCGATCGGAGAGAATCGCAAGCTCATCATTTTCCCCATCCGCCAAGTCGCCGAGATGGGGCGCGGCTCCGGCGTCCGGCTGCAGCGCTATAAGAGCGGCAGTTTCTCCGATGCGCGCGTGTTCCGCCTCGACGAGGGTCTGACCTGGACCGATACGTCGGGCCGCACCTGGACCGTCGGCAAGGCCGATCTCAGGGATTGGCTGGGAAATCGGGGAGATGCCGGACGCCTGCCGCCAAAGGGTTTTCCGAAGTCCAATCGCTTTGCGTAAGCACCGGCCGGAAATGAACGCGTACATTATATATTAGGACGCGTCTTTGGTGTGCCCTCCCGCGGATGCGAGGTTTACGTCAGCATGTCCCGAGAGCGCGCGCGCCGGGCTCGGCTGGTTTCGCCTGTGAGGCGATCGGGCTTGGACCAGGAGCGAGCCTTGAGCGAGAATAAAGTTTTGGGCGAGAATAAAGGTTTGGGCCAGGATCGGGCGCCGTGCATCGAGCGCCGTGCATTGACGCTGCTCCAGGCTGACACTATAAACCCGGCCTTCGGCGAAGACGTGCGCTCGGCGCGACTTCGCCTCATCCGCATCGTCAATTGAGAAGCGACCCTGTTCGGGCTCGACCTCACGTCAAGGAATTCCGATGGCCAACACCACTTCGGCCAAGAAGGCTGCTCGCCAAGCCGTGCGACGCGCCGAGGTCAACAAGAACCGTAAGAGCCGCGTGCGCACGCATGTGCGAAAAGTCGAGGAGGCGATCGCTTCGGGAGATGCCGCCGCGGCGCAAGCCGCGCTCAAGGCTGCCCAACCCGAATTGATGCGGGCCGCGCAAAAAGGCGTATTCCACAAGCGAACCGCTTCGAACAAGGTTTCGCGCCTCGCGGCGCGTGTGAAAAACGTCGGCTGAAGCTTCGCTCCGATCCCGACACGGCTATCCCGTCGCAAGCCGGTGTGACAATTTCCTGGATTCTGCACGTGTCGAACGGGGCGTCGTTCGCCGAAGCGTAGCGGCGCTGCACAAACGACACGCCAATCTCAACGCGGAATCGGAGCCGATCGGGCTCGCGACAGGGCCGCGAACATCGGCGCTATGGAACCCGATCCCAGCCTCTCCGTGGGTGTTGATTTATCCACAGGCCCCGTCGCCGGGTCGCGCGCCGACACTTCGAGTGATGCGCGCTTCCGCTCAGGGAACAAGTGGGATTGCCACTCGCGTGAAGCAACCCTCAACTGAGGCGCGCAACCCGACCTCGATCATGTTCCGGCTATATGAACATGGAAATTTCAGTTGAGTCATGGGGTTGTCCGCCAAGAGTGGAAAGGCGGGGCGACAAGCCGTTTGCAACTGCATCGCGCGCCGGGCCGATGATTAATTTTCGTTTAATGCGCTCCCCCCAAAATATCCACAGACTTGAATATGAAATATCCATGAGCCGCAACGGGTTGAGGAGCCGCAGCCGACGAAGCTTCGTGGGCCGCCGCCGACCTTGAAAACGAATCAGCGATGAGTGTTGCAAAACCGCAATTGCAGCGTTGCCGTCGAGATGCTTACGTGATGCGGCGAGAGGGCGGGCGGCGGCAGGCGTCATCGTCCAACGAAAAAACAAAACGGGCCTCGCCACCTGGAGTGGGCAATGACACTAATTGATGAACTGGGGATACTGCTCTCGTTTCCATGCTCACGTGTATTTTGTTCCTTGTATCGGAGTATCGCTAGGTTCGCGTAACGGCGTGAACTCCGTCTAGCTTCCGCTTGGCTTTCTGAATGTCCTGAACCGCCGCGTTTTTGGACCGATGCGTCTAATACGTGTCGGTGAACGGGAACGCATGTCCGCAGCGAACCTCTTTGGCATGAGCGTGATGTTCGAAAACACTCTTCCGACCCGTGCTGGTGAAAAGGTCTCTCTCGGCGAACTCATGATGGAAAAGACGATCCGTCCAATCGCCGAACCGAGCCTTTCGGCTTCCGCACTCGGAGAGTTGTGGGAGCGGGTGCGGCGCAAGCTGCGCGCCGAACTCGGCGACGACGTGGTCGCAAGCTGGTTCGGCTCGCTCGAGCTCGCGAGCATCGAGGAAGGCGTGGCACGCTTGAGCGTGCCGACTCGCTTCCTCAAGAGCTGGATCGACACCCATTACGCGGAGCGGCTGCGCAAGCACTTTGCAGCAGACGGCAACGCGGTGAGTGTCGAGGTGAGCGTGCGCGGTGCTTCGCCGCAGCGAAACCCCATCATGCGCATCGGTGCCCGGCTCGCGGAAGGCGCGACTCCCTGCGAACTCAACGCCTCGCTGCGGCGTCCTCAGGCACGGGCTTCGATCGACGGTCGACAGGATAAGAGGCAATCGGAAATCGCGATGCCGCTCTCTGTCGCCGCGGCGCTCGACCGGCAACTGAACTTCGACAACTTCGTCGTCGGCCGATCCAATCAATTCGCCTGTGCGGCCGCCCGCAAGGTCGGAGAAACGGTGGGTGGCCAGGCGGTCTACAACCCTCTCTACATCCACGCGGCGGTCGGTCTCGGCAAGACGCATCTCTCGCAAGCGATGGCGCATTCTTGCGAGTCGCGCGGCATGCGGGCGCTGTATCTCACAGCGGATCGCTTCATGCATGGGTTCGTCTCGGCGCTGCGTTCGCAGACGGCGATCCAGTTCAAGGATCAGATGCGCAACATCGATCTCCTGATCGTCGACGACGTGCAGTTCCTGCAGGGCAAGACCGTGCAGCAGGAGTTCTGTCACATCATCAACGCTCTCGCGGATCAACGGCGCCAGATGGTGGTTGCCGCCGACCGGCCGCCGAGCGAGCTCGAAGGCCTCGATGAGCGCATCAAATCCCGGCTGGCCGGAGGGTTATGCGTCGAGATCGGCGCCTTCGACGAGGAGTTGCGCCGGCGCATCCTCGAGCGGCGCATTGCCGCCGCGTGCGAGCGCGACCCTTGCTTCAAGGTGCCGCAAAACGTCATCGATTTCGTCGCCGCCTCAATCACGAGCAACGGCCGCGATCTCGACGGCGCGGTGAACCGGCTGATCGCGCATGTAAGCTTTGCCGGCGCGCATGTGACGC
>JAFBAK010000385.1 GCA_019247795.1 Hyphomicrobiales bacterium
TGCTCATCACGGCGTCTGCCGTCGCATGGAGCACAGCCGGCTTGTTCACACGCCTGATTCCGCTGGATGCCTGGACGATGCTTGCATGGAGAGGAGTCTTCGGGGCGCTGGGTATCGCTTTCATCGTTCTGGCCATGGAGCGGGCTGGGGCCGTGTCGACTTTTCAAAGTATGAGAGGGCCAGCCTGGTCGTTTGCCCTCATCTCGGCGATCGGCATGATTTTCTTCATCACTTCGCTACGGCGCACCACCGTTGCGCATGTTGCGGTCATCTATGCGACTGTTCCATTTGTCGCCGCTGCGCTCAGCTGGCTCGTCATGAGGGAACGGCCAAATGTCGGGGCGGTCGGCGCAAGCGTGGCGGCCTTCGCTGGTGTTGCGATGATGATTCGTCTCAGCGTGGACGGAAGTCTCTTCGGCGATCTCCTCGCCTTCGCCATGACTCTTGCCATGGCGGCGATGATGGTGATCGCTCGCCGCTACCCAAACATTCCCGTGATGCCGGCCGCCTGCTTGTCCGCGCTTTTGAGCGGCCTCGTCTGTTGGCCGATCGGCAAACCATTGGCCATCTCCGGTCGTGAGTTGCTGCTCTTGGCTATTTTTGGCTTGGTGAATTCTGCACTCGGTCTCGCGCTCTTTACCGTGGGTGCTCGTCTTTTGCCTGCGATCGAGACCGCGCTGATCGGGTCGCTGGACTCCCCGCTGGCTCCGCTGTGGGTCTGGTTTGCATTCAAGGAGACGCCTAGCAGAAGCACTCTCGTCGGCGGATTGCTGGTGTTCGTGGCTGTCGGCTATCATATTGTCGCGACATCCAGATCGATCCATGCTCCCCTTGGACCGATTCCCATGCATGCTTCGGACGCATCGGGAAAATCATTTCCCGACATGATGAAGTTGTGGTCAGGCCTTTTCCGACAAAGCATTATTCGTCGGGGACGGAGCATGAGCGATCCCGATGACAGTGCCCCTTGAGGCTGCGAATAGACCCGAGGCTTGACAGTTTAGCGTGTCTCGACCCGTCGCACTCGAGCCGTATGAAGATCACTCAGAATGCTCCAATTCCGCCGGAGGGAGGCGGCAAGTTCCCTCGTTTGTCTTGGATCAAGGAAATCGGCGTCACCGAAAAAATTCGGCAGAGCCAACCCACAAAAGCGGCAATCCGATTGCAAATCGTGCGCATGCCAATGTTCCGCTTTTCGGAAGCCCCTCGCCAATTTACCACTTTTGCCAATGACCAGCCAACCGACGGAAACGCGGAAAACGCGGAGGCGCTAAATCGACGGCGCGACGCGCTGGAAACCTCGGTCGGCGGTGGTAGGCTGAAATCAGAAAAAAGCGCGACGCGGCACCTTCCCGCTCGCTTTGGCCAGCGCCAGCGCCTCGCAATCTCAGGAGGCAGGGATGATGAGCATGGCCGAGTTCATGGAGCAATACGGGGCCGAGGCGGCCTTGGGGAAGAGTGTTGGGAAAACCAAAGCCAATCGCGCTTACGCGAAAATGCGCGCGGAGGACGATTCCAAGTTCAGAGGAGGGGGAGATGACGCCAATGGGGACCGGCTCTATGGTCAGCGAGGACGCTATCTCGGCCTCATCCCTAAGCCGGAAGACGTGCCGTCCCGGTTCGTCATCGTCCACAATCACACTGGGCCAGCTGCGCAAGCCATCGGCGCGAGAAGGTTTCGCTTTTGGGTGCAGCGGCTCGACGAAACCGACTTGTCCATCGAGCCTTGCCCCTGTGATTGGGCGCCTGAGCTGGGGCGGCACTTTCGGGTGGCCCGCGGCTGAGCTTCCTCAAGCATTTCCGGCACCATCTTCTGTGCCGGATCGATCCTTCAGGTCGGCACGCCTGCGAAACTGCGGATGCGGCCGAAGACATTGCTCGGCCGCCGCTTGGCAGATTCGGCGCGGTTTCGCCGCTCGATCCGCTCGGCGGCCACCATCCAAATGTGGGAAAGCTCGCACATGGCGATCCGGTCGGTGGCCGACTTCCAGTTAGCCACGGAGCGGGCGAGTGTAGCCTGTTCTCGGAACAGCTTTGCCTGGTCCATATTGCGGTCCTTGCGGTGCCTGCTCCGTAAGCGAGTCATTTGACGTTTGTATGAATTTAGTCGGTTCAATTTTAATGATATGATCGCAGGTCGCTGGTCGCCCGCCCGGCCAAGGTATTCTTGGCGGCCTTGGCAACCCCATGCCGCCGCAACCTCGAATATTGACCACGCATACCATGGCAGCCCGTCCAAGTTGAATAATGGTGTCTTTGGCGCCAACCGCCCAATGATCTAAATTAGCAATTCTAGTGTGTCGCGAAACGCTTTGAACTTCGCAAAGGACAGTTTTCTTCAGCCGCATCCGCCTCGACTTTTCTTTCACCTTGCATCGAAAGCGGTCATAGCCGTGTTTAACTGATGGCCGGGGGGCAATCGCAAGCCGTTGCCGAGACCGCATGTTGCGGGCCCAAGCTTGCGAGCGAGCACCATGGCAAAGCTTCGCACAACGCGGCGCGAAATCGAGTCGATGCTGACCACGGAAATGCGCCGCCGCTACCCTACCACGAAGTATGTGGCGCTCATGCCGATCATCGGTGGATTCAGGTGCTTCGTTCGCTGGCAGCTCAGCCCCAACGACAAGACCGTTCCGCCGAATGAAGATGCGGAAGCCCTTCTCGCCGATCTCTTGCGGCGCTTCGAAATCGTCGAGCAGTAGTTCGCGGTTTCGAGCTTCGAACGTTCGCCACGTATTCGAGAAGCGAGCCTCAGCTACGCAAACAGCTTGTCGAGCGTGATCGGCAGGTCGCGCACACGCTTTCCCGTGGCGTGGTAGACGGCGTTCGCGATCGCCGCGGCCACGCCTACGATACCGATCTCTCCCAATCCTTTGATCCCGAGCGGATTGCTGTCGTCGGCTTCCTCGACCAAGATGACCTTGATGTCCCGGACATCCGCGTTCACCGGCACATGATATTCGGCGATGTTGGCGTTCATGACCCGGCCGAATCTGTGGTCGATCAAGGTCTCCTCGTGCAACGCCATGCCGATACCCCAAACGACGCTGCCCAGGATCTGACTGCTCGCAGTCTTCGTGTTGATGACGCGCCCCGCCGCGACCGCATTGACGATGCGCGTGACGCGAATGACGCCGATCTCCTCGTCGATCTTGACCTCGACGAAGATGGCCGAGTGTGTATTGCGCGCCTTCGATTGGTCGGCGGTGGGGTTGGTGGTTTCCTCCTGCACGATGCGGTCGACGCCGCCATGGCGCATCGCGTCCGCAATGGATATGGCGCGCGAGCTGTCCCGCTTGTCGACGATCATGCCGTCCGCGAGCGCCACCTCTTCGGGCGCCGTATTCGCCAGCGGCGAACTCGGCACCTGTCTCGCCAAGCTCGACAGCCTGTTGCGCAAGGCAGCAACCGTGGTCGCGATCCCGTTCGACACGGAAGCAGCAATCCATGAGCCGCCCTCGACCGGTGAGTTCGGCAGAGTCGAATCGCCAAGCTTTATGCTTACATTTTCGAGAGGCACGCCGAGCATGTCGGCCGCGACCTGGGCCATGATCGTATAGGTTCCGGTGCCGATATCGGAGGTGGCGCAAGCGACTTCGGCACTCCCATTGGCGGTGAGCGCGATCCGAACCGCGATCGGCATCTGCAACGCTTCCCACATCCCCGTCGCCATGCCCCAGCCGACGAGATCGCTGCCGTCCCGCATCGAGCGCGGCTCGGGCTTGCGCTTGTTCCATCCGAAAGCCTCGGCCCCTTGGCGATAACATTCGCGCAGCGCCTTGCTGCTGAACGGCCGGCCGTGATGCTGGTCACGTTCCGAGTAGCACCGCAGGCGAAGCTCGAGAGGGTCGAGCGCGAGCGCGACCGCCAGCTCGTCCATGGCGCTTTCGAGCGCAAAGAGGGCCGTGGGGGCGCTTGGGGCGCGCATGTCGCATGAGGTCGGCAGATCAAGCCGCGCCAGCTTGTGCTCATATCTGGCGTTGGCGCATTCGTAGAGAAGGCCCGACCAGCCGGTCTCTTGCCGAAAATAATCTTCGAAACGCGATGTCACCGTGATCGCGTGATGCGTGATCGCATCAAGTGTTCCGTTGGTGCTCGCACCTAGCGCAATGTGTTGGACCATCGCCGGTCGATAGCCGAGCGCATACATTTGCGGCCGGGTGAGCGCCACACGAACGGAGCGCCTGAGCGCCAGAGCCGCCAGAGCGGCGAGCAGTGCTTCGTATTGCGGACGTAATCCCGAGCCGAATGCACCACCCACGAACGGCGAAATGACGCGCACATCCTGGGACTTCATGCCCAGGACGCTGCAGAGATAGCGCTGCACGTTCTGCACACCCTGGGTCTTGTCGTAGATGGTGAGCTTTCCGTCGCGCTCATGGATCGCAGTCGCGCCATAAAGCTCCATCGGATTGTGGTGCTCGATGGGAACGTAGTATTCGCCCTCATGGCGAACCGCAGCGGCTGCAAGCGCCTGGTCCGCTTGGCCGCGCGGCTTCGGAGGGGTGAATAAAGCTTCACTGGGATTCTCGGGAGGCTTGATCGGGACGGCCGAATCGCGCGCCGCAAATATGTCGGTGAGGTGCCCTTCCTTTTCGTATTCCACCTCGACGAGCGACGCCGCGAAGCGCGCCACTTCTGACGTTTCCGCAACGACCAGCGCGATCGGCTGGCGATCGAACATGATCTTGTCGTCGTAGAGCGGTCGGAACGGGGCGCCGGCTGGGGCCACATCATCCTTATAGGCTTGGTCGCTGTCTGCCATGCGGGGCCTGTTCTTGTGCGTCAGCACGTCGATGACGCCCTTGACCTGCATGGCGGCGCTCGTGTCGAGGCGAATGATGCGTCCCTTCGCGACGGCCGAGGCCACGACGCTGCCATGAACCAGCCCCGCTGCGTTGAACTCGGCCGCATATTTCGCGGCGCCGGTGACCTTCGCGACGCCGTCGATACGGGAGACGGCAGAGCCGAAATAAGGTGCCATGGCTGGGCTCAAACGATCTTCTTGGATGACTGCGATTGCGGGGTGCCACGCGTCGCCTGCGCGAATGCACGCAGAATGCAACGGCGTGCGAGCTCGATCTTGAACGCATTTTGCGCGTAACCATGGGCACCGCGCAGCAGCATCTCGGCTGCCCGCGCGAAGGTCGCCGGGTCGGCGTGTTGCCCGCGCAGCACAGCTTCCGCCTCGTGATCGCGCCAGGGCTTGTGCGCCACGCCGCCCAGTGCGCACCGCCCCTCCGTGATGATGCCGCCGTCGAGATCGAGCCCGACCGCGACGGAAACCAGCGCGAATGCGTAGGAGAGGCGATCGCGAATTTTCAGATAGGTGTAGTTGCTGGCGAATCCTCGCGGCGGCAGTTCGACGGAAGTGATGATCTCGTCGGCGCCCAGATTCGTGTCGCGCTGCGGCGTGTCTCCCGGCAGTCGA
>JAFBAK010000400.1 GCA_019247795.1 Hyphomicrobiales bacterium
CGTTCTTCGTCTCGAAGACGCGCTCGCTCTTCCAGCGAGCCTGCCATTTCCGCTCGGATTCGCGGATATTGTAGCGCTCGGACATCGACATGAAGTTGACCTTTGTGGCCCGCGACTTAGGCCACGATGACGGCTGGGGTCAACATATGCGCTGCCACAGGGGCGTTCGAGGCTTTTGTGATGGCGACGATCGGATCGGCACCGTCTTGGCACGGATCGTTAGCCACCCTCTCTTTCGGAAAAGGGATAGCGGGGAGCCTTTGCCCTCGCGATTAGCGCAGGCTAGCGATGATGGATTTGAGGTATCGGCTGAGCTGGGCGCGATCCTGCGACTTGAGCTCGCCGAGGAGGAACTCATCGCTTGCCGCGACGGTTCGAAATAGATCGAGGCCGCGCGCAGTGAGGCTTCCGGTGATGCGACGCTTGTCCGTGGGATCCGCGCGCCGCTCGAGGCGCCGATGCTGCTCGAGGCGGCGCAACGCACGGCTGACCGTCATGACATCAACTCCGCTCGCCTCGGCCACCTCGACATTCGCCAAGCCAGGTCGCGAGGCAAGCACCATCATGCAGCGCCATTCGGGGAGGGTGAGATTATATCGCCGGCCGACCGTTTCGGCAAAAGCCCGCGCCACGAGATCGGCTGCGACAAACAACAGCGAAACCGGTGCCTTGGTCAGATCCGGCGTTTTGGTCGGGCGGGGCTCTTGGACGAGCCCTTGCCAACCGGAAACATCAACATCCATGTGAAGCTTTGGCCCCTGATAAATCCGTCTGGCGTCACGGACGCTCGTTCGAATCGACGATCGGGAAGGACATATCGCGTCAGCCGCGCGCCTGATGATCACAAGGTCGTGCGGGGCCGGCTTAACTCGCCAAACGTCAAGGATCCGCGATCACGAGTTCGTGTTTTCTGAAAGCCCTGAAACACGATAAGCCGATTTGAGAGCACGACAGAGCGCGTGCGGCAGAGGATGTGCGCATGTCTAACGTCGCCGGCGATGCCGCACTCCCGGCCTCCCCCTCCGAGGCTTCGCCCGCGCGGATATTCTGGTCGACCTGGGCGGGTTGGATGCTCGACGGATTCGACGCGGGGCTTTACGGCTTCGTCCTGGTCGCGGCTCTCACCGACCTGCTGCCGGCGAGCGGAATCGAGGTGAGTAAAGCCAATGTCGCCGCCTATGGCGGATTGCTCTTCTCGATCTTCATGCTCGGCTGGGCTTGCTCGATGTTTTGGGGCTGGCTCGCCGATAGGATCGGCCGCGTTCGGACGCTGTGCGCCACCATCATCACTTATTCGATCTTCACGGCCTGCTGCGGCCTGGCGCCGACCATCGCGGTGTTCGCGGTCTTTCGCTTCCTTGCGGGATTCGGCATTGGGGGCGAATGGGCGGCAGGCACGCCGTTGCTGCATGAATCCGTTCCCGAGACGATGCGCGTCCGGCTGGCCGGTTGGCTCCATAGCGCGACGCCGATCGGGCTGACGCTCGCCGCGGTTGTGGCCCTGGGGGCGCTCCCTGTCCTCGGCTGGCGGGGCCTCTTCCTGATCGGGGTGCTGCCTTCGCTCCTGGCGCTTTATCTGCGCTTGACGCTACCCGAGCCGAGACCTCCCGCCACCCGGGCCCAACCGCCGATCGCTGCGCTCTTCACGGCCGAGCAAGCGCGCTCGACCTGGTCCGCTGCCTTGATGATGGCGTGCATTATCTTCGGCCTATGGTCCTCGACCTTCTGGATTCCGACACTCGTCATCACTAAGCTCGTGGAGGAAGGCGCGGGAGCGGGCTATGCGCAGAGCATGGCGGCGCTGAGCGGGGTCTTGACCAATCTCGGCACCCTCATCGGCTGCTTGGCAATGCCGTGGCTGACCCAGCTCGCCGGCGGGCGCAAGCGGACCGCTTATATGTTTTTCCTCGGCGCGATGGCGACCAACATCCTCTTCTACATGGCAATCGTGCCCGCGGCGCGGGGGATCGCGCTCCTTTTTGCCTTTCTGCCGGTCCTTGGTTTTTTCACCAACGGCGTGTTCGCGCTCTACACCATCTGGCTGCCGGAGCTTTTCCCCTCGGCGCTGCGCGGGCTCGGCTCGGGCTTCGCCTTCAGTGCTGGCCGGCTTCTGGGAGCGGTGGGGCCGAGCGTGGTCGGCCTTTTGGTCGCGACGATCGGAGGCGGTTACCCGCGAGCCGTCGCGGTGGTCTCCCTCATTTATCTGCTGGGATTGCCAACGATCACCTGGGCGCGCGAGACCTCGGCCGAGCCTCTCCGGGCGTAGAGCCTGCCGGTGTCTAGTTGAATCGCCAGCATGCTCTAAGTTATGCTTGAGCTCCCCGACCCGTGCGAGCTGCTGCCTCCAGCGCCCGCAAGGCTTCGTCCCGCAAGGCGCGGCGCAGGACCTTGCCAACATTGCTCTTCGGCAAGCTTTCCCGGAAGACGACGCGGCGCGGCACCTTGTAGGCGGCGAGACGTTCGCGGCACCAAGCCCGTACCACATCCTCGGTGAGATTGGG
>JAFBAK010000097.1 GCA_019247795.1 Hyphomicrobiales bacterium
CGAGCGGGGCTCGATCGTCATCGATGATTTCGGCCGCACGAATGTGAAGGGCATCTACGCCATCGGCGATGTCGCGGGCCCTCCCATGCTCGCGCACAAGGCCGAGCACGAAGGCGTCGTTTGCGTCGAGGCCATCAAGGGGCTCGAGGCGCATCCCATGGACAAGCTGAAGATTCCCGGCTGCACGTATTGCAGCCCGCAAATCGCTTCGGTCGGCCTGACGGAAGCGAAGGCCAAGGAAGCGGGATATTCGCTCAAGGTCGGACGATTCCCGGCGATCGCCAACGGCAAGGCGATCGCACTCGGCGAGCCCGACGGCCTCGTGAAGACGATCTTCGACGCAAAGACCGGTAAGCTCCTCGGCGCGCATATGGTGGGGGCCGAGGTGACGGAGCTCATTCAGGGCTTTGTCATCGCCATGAATCTCGAGACGACCGAAGAGGAGCTCATCAATGCCGTCTTCCCGCATCCGACCTTGTCGGAGATGATGCATGAGAGCGTGCTCGATGCGTATGGCCGCGTGATCCACACTTGAGCCGCGCGGAGCCGAACATGAGCGAGAATTCAAACATGCATCGCGTGATGCTGCCCGATGGCGAGACCGTCGCCGCGCTCGGTCAAGGCACCTGGAAGATGGGCGAAGAGCGCGGCCGAAGGCGCGAGGAGATCGCCGCTTTGCGCGAAGGCATCGCGCTCGGCATGACGCTCATCGACACGGCCGAGATGTACGGGGAAGGGCTCACCGAGGAGCTCGTCGGCGAGGCGATTGCGGGTGTTCGCGACGAGGTGTTCATCGTGAGCAAGGCCTATCCGCAAAATGCGAGCCGAGAGCGGCTGCACAGTGCCTGCGAACGCAGCCTGCGGCGCCTCGCGACCGAGCGCATCGATCTTTATCTTCTCCATTGGCGCGGCGGTGTGCCGCTCGGTGAATCCGTCGAGGCCTTCGAGGGTCTGCGCGCCGACGGCAAGATCAGGCATTGGGGCGTGAGCAATCTCGACACGGACGACATGCAAGAGCTCTTCGCCGCGGGCGGGGAGCGCTGCGCCACCGACCAGATCCTCTATAATGTCTCACGGCGCGGTGCGGAGTTCGAGCTCTTGCCCTTCCTTGCCAAGCGCAAAATCCCGGCGATGGCTTACAGCCCCGTGGAGCAAGGGCGGCTTCCCGCGACGGGCGTGCTCGCCGACATCGCCATGGCGCATGGCGCGAGCGTGCCGCAAATCGCGCTTGCCTTTCTGTTGCGCCGCAAGGACCTCATCGTCATACCGAAGGCGGGCTCGGTGGAGCATGTGCGCGAGAACCATCGTGCGCTCGCGATCACGCTTACCGCCGAGGAGCTTTCGGCGATCGATCGCGCCTACCCGCCGCCGGATCGCAAGGCGCCGCTCGACATGCTGTGATGCCACGGCCCTTCGCGTCCCAGGCGCTCGATTTGACGCGAAACAAGGCTCGGCTAAAGGTTTGCGGAAAGCAAGGCGAGCTTCATGCGCCGCGCGCCGAAATAACCAAGTGATGCGCAATCGAGAGGGATGATCATGGTCAAAGCCATTCGCGTCTATCGGACGGGCGGTCCGGAGGTTCTCAAATACGAGGAGGCCGAGCTCGCGGGACCGGCGCGCGGCGAAATCCGCATCAAGCATGAGGCGATCGGCGTCAATTACATCGATACCTATTTCCGCAGCGGGCTCTATCCCGCGCCGATGCCCTACACTCTTGGAAACGAGGCGGCCGGCGTCGTGACCGCGGTCGGGAAGGGTGTCACCGGGTTCAAGGTGGGCGACCGCGCCGCCTATGTGGCCGGGCTTCGCAGCTACGCCGAGGAAGCGAATGTGCCGGCCGAGGTCGCGGTGAAATTGCCCAAGGGCATCTCCTCCGAAACGGCGGCCGCGATGATGCTCAAGGGGATGACGGCGGAATATCTTCTTCGCCGCACCTACAAGGTGCGCGAAGGCGATACCGTCCTCGTGCATGCGGCGGCAGGTGGCGTCGGCCTTATCCTGTGCCAATGGGCGAAGGCGCTCGGCGCGACGGTGATCGGCACCGCGGGCTCGCCCGAAAAGGCGGCTCTCGCCA
Organism: Hyphomicrobiales bacterium; assembly: GCA_019247795.1. GTDB lineage: Bacteria > Pseudomonadota > Alphaproteobacteria > Rhizobiales > Beijerinckiaceae > GAS188. The sequence continues at coordinate 2,075 of JAFBAK010000097.1, forward strand.
AGAAGAACGGGGCCCGCCATACGATCCTTTACCGCGACGAGGATTTCGTGAAGCGCGTCGCCGAGATCACCAAAGGCAAGAAGTGCCAGGTCGTCTATGACGGTGTCGGCAAGGCTACCTTCCCCGGCTCGCTCGACTGTCTGGCGCCGCTCGGCATGTTCGTGAATTTCGGCAACGCATCGGGGCCGGTCGACGCTTTCAGCCTTCTCATGCTGTCGCAGCGCGGCTCCCTTTTCGCGACGAGGCCGACCTTGAACACCTTCATGGCCCAGCCCGGCGGCACGGCCTCGATGGCGCGCCAGCTCTTCCGGGTGGTGGAGAACGGGTCCGTCAAGATCAGGGTGACGCAACGCTTCCCGCTGCGAGACGCCGCCGCCGCCCATCGGGCGCTCGAAGGCCGCGAGACCACAGGCTCGATCGTGCTCGTTCCCTAACGAGCCCTCGTGGCGGGGCCTGGTATGTCTTAGAAAAGCGTGGTCGCGAGCTTGAATAACTTGACCACCCCGCGCGTGTGCGCCTTCACACCACCGCCCCGTGCAGATCGTAGGCTTGCGCGCGCTTGACCTTTGCGGTCACGATGTCGCCGACGGCGAGTGGCTTGCGAGATGAGAGAAGGATGGTGCCGTCGATCTCGGGTGCGTCGTGCATCGTGCGCCCTATCGCACCCTTCGGTGTCACCTCGTCGATGATCGCGCTCACGCGCTTGCCGACTTTGGCGCGCTGCTTTTCGAGGCTGATCGCCTGCTGGTGGCGCATGAAACGGTCGTGGCGCGTCTTCGCCACGTCGGCCGGCACGAATGGCAAGCCAAGA
>JAFBAK010000111.1 GCA_019247795.1 Hyphomicrobiales bacterium
AAGTCATGTCCGAAGGGCACAACCCAGAACCGTCGAGGAGACCTGGAAAAGAGTGGGAAAAATCCTCGACCTTTTCTCTCCAACCGAATGCGCCAACTACCTCAGAAACTCCGGTTATGCTTCCATATAAAATCAACGTGCTCTAGAGCATCACCATCAAGGTCGATGCCAGCCCGTCCGGGCTGCAGCCGTCATCGAATGCATGCGCCTTGACACGCAGCTGTTATTTCGATAATCGTTGAATTATGGAAATGTCGGATGCCGTCGTCGCCTTAGCGGCGCTCGCCCAAAACAACCGCTTGGACGTTTTTCGCTTCCTGGTGCAAGCGGGTCGGGAAGGTGCGCCTGCCGGCATGGTTGCCGCAGGGCTCGACCTTCCTCCCAACACGCTGAGCTTTCACTTCGACCGGCTCCGCGTCGCCGGATTGGTCACGGCAAGGCGCGAGGGCCGGTCCATCATCTATGCGGCGAAATATGAGCAGATGAATGCGCTGATCGCGTTCCTTACCCAAAACTGCTGCCAAGGGGTGCAATGCACGCCAGCCCCGGTCGAAGGCCAGGCGCGCAAGCGCCGCAAGATACCGGCTTGAGGCAATTTCATCATGGGAGAAATCGCATGACGACGATCAAGGAGGCCGTTCGAGAAAAGTACAGCCGCGCGGCGGTGCGGGCAACGTCCTGCTGCGGAACGAGATCGTCCGCAGGCCCGATCTCATCTGGTCTTTACTCCGATCGGGAAGCTGGCGAACTCCCCGAGGCGGCGCTGCTCGCCTCGCTCGGCTGCGGCAATCCCACCGCGCTCGCCGAGTTGAAGGCGGGTGAAACCGTGCTCGATCTGGGATCGGGCGGCGGCATCGACGTGCTCTTGTCGGCGCGCCGCGTCGGTCCGAGCGGGAAGGCCTACGGACTCGACATGACCGACGAGATGCTCGCGCTCGCTCGACAGAACCAGATGAAATCGGGCGTGCGGAACGTCGAATTTCTGAAGGGAGAAATCGAGCGCATCCCGTTGCCGGCCAATTCCGTCGACGTCATCATTTCGAACTGCGTGATCAATCTGTCGGCAGATAAGGACCAAGTCCTTCGAGAGGCATTTCGAGTGCTCAAGCCCGGCGGCCGCTTTGCGGTTTCTGACGTGGTGACCAAGGGCAGGGTTCCCGAAAGCTTACGGCGCAACATGCTGCTCTGGGTCGGCTGCATCGCTGGAGCTCTCGAGGATGAGGATTATCGGTCGCGCCTGAGGGCGGCGGGTTTTGAGCAAGCCAGCATCGAACCCACGCGCATCTACGACATCGAGGACGCTCGAAAATTCCTCACGGACAAAGGCGTCGACGTGGACGCGGGGGCCAAGCTGGTCGAGGGCAAGTTCATGGGGGCGTTCATTCGCGCCGTCAAACCGAACGCGTCCCAGCGACCGTAGACAGAGTTCCGCATCAACGTCCGACCAAAGGAGGAGCGACCGAAATGGCGCCTGCTGTCGCATGACACGGAAGGGTTCCGCCGATCCCATATCTGTGGAGGGGACCCGGTCGAGGTCACAATCTTTCACAACCCGGCCTGCGCGACGTCGCGAAACACATTGGCGCTCATTCGCAATGCTGGGGTTGAGCCGATAATCATCGAATATCTGAAGACGCCACCGACGCGCGCCATGATACGAGATTTGGTCCGTCGCATGGGCGTTCCGCTCCGCGCGATCCTGCGCCAAGGGCACTCCCTATCATGAGCTTGGGCCTGGCGACACATCCCTCACCGATGATCGCCTACTCGATGCCATGGCGGCGCATCCCATGCTGATCAATCGGCCCATCGTCGTCACTCCATGGGGCGTGAGACTATGCCGGCCGTCCGAGAAGGTACTCGACATCCTTCCGCTTCCGCAGAAGGGTCCTTTCGCAAAGGAGGATGGCGGGAAAATCGTCGGCGCCGACGGCCGGCGCCTTGCCTGAGTGCGGAACGCTCCGATGATGCAAAAGGACATGCCGCGCCGGCTTGCCGCGGAGACAATCGGCACCGCCCTACTGGTGACCGCGGTCGTTGGTTCCGGGATCATGGCGGAGAAGCTCGCCGGAGGAAACGTGGCGATTGCCCTCCTCGGAAACACCATTCCGACCGGCGCCATCCTCGTCGTACTCATCACCGTGATGGCGCCGATCTCCGGCGCTCACTTCAATCCGGCGGTGAGCCTCGTGATGTCCGTACGAAGAAAGATCGCGTGGACTTCTCTGCCGGGTTATGTGATCGCCCAGTTGACCGGGGGCTTGATCGGACCCCTCGTGGCGCACGGCATGTTCGATTTGCCGCTCATTCAATCGTCGCAACATGTGCGCACGGGGCTGGCGCAATGGTTCGCGGAATTTATCGCGACCTTTGGGCTTGTCTTCACGATCATCGGCGTGGCGAGGTTCCGGCCGAAGTTTATCGCGATCGCGGTCGGCCTTTACATAACCTCGGCTTACTGGTTCACGGCCTCGACCTCTTTCGCCAACCCCGCCGTCACGTTTGCCCGAGCCTTCACCGATACATTCTCCGGGATCGCGCCCGCGAACATGCCGGCTTTCGTGGTGGCCCAGATCTTCGGTGCTCTTGTCGGGGGTGCGTTGGCGGGTTGGCTCTTCGCTGCCACCTCGAGCAGCGAGGTCGAGCCCGCGCGGCTCAAGCCGAGTTCAGCCAATTCAGATGAACCGGGTAGCCTTCGCCTTCGAGGAGGTTGAGCGTCTCCTGGAGGGGCAGGCCGACGACATTCGACGGGGAACCGATGAGCTTCAGCACGAAGGCGCCGGCCTTGCCCTGAATGGCATAGCCGCCAGCTTTGCCGCGCCATTCGCCGCTTGCGAGATAGGCGTCGAAGTCGGTTCGAGACAGGCGCTTGAATCGCACACGCGTCTCGATCAGGCGCTCGCGCCGCGCGTGCTTCGGCGTGATGAGGCAAATGCCGGTGAAGACCTTATGGGCGCGCCCCGAGAGAAGTCGAAGGCACGCCGCGGCCTCGTCGACGAGCTCGGGCTTCGGAAGGATGCGGCGCCCGACCGCCACGACGGTGTCGGCGGCGAGCACGATGGCGCTTGCCCCGTCACCTTTGAGACGAGCGATCTTCGCCGCCGTCTCCGCCTTCTCGCGCGCGAGCCGCGTCGCAAGGCTGCGGGGCGCCTCGCCCTTGCGGGGCGCCTCGTCGATATCGGTGGGGATCATCTGATCGGGCATGACGCCGATCTGCTCGAGGAGTTGCAGGCGTCGCGGCGAGGCGGAGGCCAGGATCAGCGAGGGCCTCTGAGCTGGAGTCACGCTATCTTTCCTCACCCTGATCGCCATGGCCGGTAACAGGCCCGTCGGCCGGAAGCACTCGAAGCGGCAAGATCACTCGCAGCAACAAGCTCACTTGAGCAGCAAGCTCACTCGCAGCAACAAGATCAGTGGAAGCGGCAAGGTCACTTGAACCGATAAGTGATGCGGCCTTTGCTCAGATCATACGGCGTCATCTCGACCAGGACCTTGTCGCCCATGAGCACGCGGATGCGATTCTTGCGCATCTTGCCCGCCGTATGCGCGACAATCTCGTGATCGTTCTCGAGCTTCACGCGAAACATCGCGTTCGGCAGAAGCTCGGTGACCATCCCAGGAAATTCCAGAAGCTCTTCTTTCGACATCAACATCCTTTCTTCACGACGCAAACCCTCGCTGGCATGCTTGGCTCATTCGCTGGAGCATGACCGGAAAAGAGGAAACCGCCTTTTCCATGCTCAGTCAGTATCGAGAGCATCCCAATGAACCTGCGTCGGCCGGCATGCTCTAGCACCTGCAATCCCAATCAGGTGACTCGGCCCTTTTCGCGGCATGGCCGGGCTCCGGCCCGGCCATCTACGCCTTTCTTGAGGAAGGGAAGTAGGCGTGAATGGACGCACGGAGTGCGGCCGTGACGCTTGATGACCGTATCACCTATCCAAGATTCGCAGTACTAGAGCATGAACCCGGAAAGTGGAAATTATTTCTGCGACAAGATCAGGCTTTGGTCATGGCTG
>JAFBAK010000256.1 GCA_019247795.1 Hyphomicrobiales bacterium
CTTTTAGGTAATCGTGACGAGTTGGGCAACGAGTACTACGGGGACCGATGATTTCAAGAAAAAACGGCGGCCAAAAATATGAAAGTGGATCGACGTGAGGCGACGAGGAGGGAATTTGAAATTGGTTGAAAAAATTTTGCCAGCCCCGGAAAAATATAGTCGCGTGCGGGGGGACGGTGGCTTTTCCCCAACTACGTTCGCAGCGCAATCAAAGCACCAGGGGGCACCACCCCTATGCCTCTCGTGCGTCGCGCATCATGTGTGGCCTGCGTGGCATGTGGCAGGTGGGCAGACGAGCAGGTGAGGCAGGCGGATGAGCGGCATAGAACAATGCCGGTCGAGGAAGCCATGACGCCGGGCGGGACGAGGCGACGCGCTGGCGAGGCGCAAGAGCTTTGCAATCCCATCGCAGCTATGGTGACACCCGTGCACCACAAAGTGCCTGTAGCGCTAGGATCGCGCCATCCAAAAGGGACGCATGATGACCGACCTTGATCCCTTGATCCTCGACCTTCTCGAATGGCTTGAACGCGAGCCCCGCTCCTATGCCGACGTGATGGACGCATGGCGCACGTCCTGCCCGCGCCTTACGGTGTGGGAGGACGCGATGGATCGGGGCCTTGTGGCCCGCATCGCACGGCCCGGAAAGGGCGCTGTGATCGCCGTCACCGACGCAGGCCGGGGGTTCTTGCGGGAGCGCCGCGCCAGCGGTCCTGCGCCCGTTCCCGCGTTCATCGCCGCCGCTGCCCGGCGCTAGCGTTTCGGCGGCTTCGCGGGCTTTTCCTTTGCAACCGGCGCGGGCTTCGCGGTTCTGATCTTCCGCACGATGGCCTTGAACCGCTCGGCGTCGAGCTTCGAGGCCAGCGCAGGCAAGCGGCATCGCAATGCCGGTCGAGAGCTTCGAGGTTGTAGCGGCAAGCCGGGCAGCACCAGAAACTTTGAAATCCTGTTCGCGCTATCCCTGATCCTGTCGACACCAGAAAACGCCTGTAGCGCCTTCCTATGCGGTGCGACGGGGCACTTCAGGCAAAAGGGATACCTGCCAGATTGCGAGTGCGGGATCACGAGGGGTTCGGATGTGGGTTTCGAGGCTGGCGGAAGGGGGTGGCTGTGCTTCCTAAGTGCTGACTAAAGCCGATTTCTTAGGAAGCAAGAGAGGCGATTTTATGGGGTAAGTCTTTGATGTTGTTGGTGCGCCCGGAAGGAGTTGAACCTCCGACCCCCAGATTCGAAGTCTGGTGCTCTATCCAGCTGAGCTACGGGCGCCGCACGGGCCAATATAGCCCATGGCGACTGCAATGGAAGCATCCGCTGCGTCTGACCTGTTTCCTCTTCGTCGCCTGGCGATGCGCGGGTAACGACGTGAGGGATACCGCCAAGTCGCGCGGAGAGGACATCATGGATGGGCCCGCTGTGGAAGCCGTCATCTTTGCGACCGACGCGTTGGGCTGGTTAGCAATCCCTCTCATGCCTGATCTCAGAACATGGCGCCGAGAACGAATGCATTTGTCGGCGATGCCTTGGCGCGCGATCTCTCCGCGGGGGCCAACGTCCTTCCCGCTGAAAAAGCGTCGTTGACGCGTCGCCGGCAATGGCCGCGCGGTGACCTCGGCAGGAGCACTATCATGAAGAGCGGCACCCGAGCGACTCATTGGAACAAGGTTTATGCCGATAAGGCAGAGACTGAGGTCAGTTGGTTTCAGGATCGGGCTTCACCTTCCCTCGACCTTATCGAGGAGATCGGTCCGAAGCCCTCCTCGGCAATTGTGGACGTCGGAGGTGGCGCCTCACGCCTGGTGGATGCTCTCCTACGTGCATGGCTCACCGACATCACCGTTCTTGATATCTCGAGCACGGCGCTTGCGGCTGCGCGCAAGCGCCTCGGCGACAAGGCAAGTTCAGTGAAATGGATCACGGCAGATGCAACGGAATGGGAACCGCAACGGCTCTACGATGTCTGGCATGACCGTGCCGCATTTCATTTTCTCATCGACCCGAACGATCAAGCCGCCTATCTCGAGAGATTGAGAAGCGGGGTGAAGCAGGGCGGTCACGTCATCATCGGGACCTTCGCCCTCGACGGACCCGAGAAATGCAGCGGGCTTCCCGTCGCGCGGCAGAGCGCGCAAAGCCTGTCCGCTCTGCTCGGCCACGAATTCATCCTGGTCGACAGCCGTCGCGATGCGCATCGCACACCGTGGAAGACCGTGCAGGATTTTCAATTCAGCCTTTACCGTCGCGCAGGATGAGACGCAGCGCTGGGGCGGCCGCGTGACAGACCTCGTCCACGACAACTGCTCTCAGGTGCAGTGCTGCTTTGCTGTTGCAGTTTCTCGGTCTCAATCCGGCGATATATCAAGAAGAAGCCATCCAAAAAAGACACAAACTTCAGAAGCTGCCTTAGTATCCCTCTGCTTGAGTGGCTTCGCGTTCGTTTTCTCAGCAGAAGGGATTACCCCGTCCGCACAGCAAATTCGTTCGGTTTCCTCAGGAAACGGATCGTGTTGCCGATATTGGCCGCTTTATCTATGATCTTCCAGGTCGGAAGCGCATCCTTTCAAGTGCAGCGCTCCACATATTGGTAGACATGGCTGCTGGCCGGGGATTTAATCTCGACGAACACCTTCCTCGCCCGCAGTGCAGCCGCCGCGATTCGGGCCGCGAGCGGCAAGGCACGGATGCCTCGCCTTGAGTTGATTCCGCTAAGGGAGCGACGCTGAGATGCGCGGCGAGATTCGGCAAATACATCCGCGTAAGGGTGGCGGATCTCCGGGAGAACCGATACCACGCCGTCTCGCCGTGATCATGGCGGGAGACATCGCCGGCTACAGCCGCCTGATGAACATCGACGAGGAAGGAACGCATGCAAGGCTGAAACGCATCCTGCGCGAGGTCGTCGAGCCGACGATCGCCGAGCATCACGGCAGGTTGGTCAAGACAACCGGCGATGGGTTCATCGCTATATTCGACAGCCCGGTCGAAGCTGTCCGTTGCGGGATTGTCATCCAGCAAAGCATGGTGGGACGCAATGCCTCGGTGCCCGCGCAACAAGCCCTGCTTTATCGGATCGGCGTCAATCTCGGCGATGTCATCGTAGATTCCAATGAAGTTTTTGGAGACGGCGTGAACATCGCCGTGCGCCTCGAAGGCATCGCCACGCCCGGGCAGGTCTACATCTCGGGAGGTGTCTACGAGCAGATCAAGCACAAGCTCGTTTGCGGGTATCAGTCGCTCGGAGATCGGCAAGTCAAGAACATCACCGACCCGGTGAGGGTGTATCGGGTGCTGCCTGATCCGGCAGCCTTCATGGAAACCCAGAAGCGGCGCGAGATTGGCTTCGTGGTGCTGGCGAGCATCGTCTTGCTCGCGATCGCAGGGAGCCTCTGGTACACCATGCGGCCCGGGCGCGATCTCAACGTTGCGCGAAGTTCTGCTCCCGCCGCCTCGGCCCCTGAGACCTCGAGGACCACGGAGTCGGCCGCCGCCATCGCGCCCTCTGCGGCACCGGCCATCTCGCCGCAGGGGACGTCTCCGGCTTCGCCTCAAGCCGGATCGTTTTCCCCGGCGACGCCTCAGGGGGCTTCGCCCCAACCCGCTTCGCCACCATCCGCTTCGCCCTCGGTGAAAGAACCCGAGATGGCCCAGCTTCCCGGCGGCAGCTTCAGCATGGGCAGCAATGAGGATCCGTCGGAAAAGCCTGTTCATCAGGTGGCGATCAAGCCTTTCGCCCTGAGCAAATTCCCGGTCACGGTTCGGCAATGGAACGAGTGCGCCGCGGCAAATGCCTGCGAGTTCACGGCCTTGGGCGACGAGAACGCTCCCGTGACGAATGTCAGTTGGACCGATACCAAGCAATATTTGGGCTGGCTGGAGCAAGTGACGCATAAGCCTTACCGCCTGCCGAGCGAAGCCGAATGGGAATACGCGGCGCGTGGCGGCACGCAAACAAAATATTGGTGGGGCGATCAACTCCAGGCCGGCATGGCCAACTGCAAGAATTGCGTCGCGATCGCTTCCGCGTCCGCGGATTTTCCGGCGAAAGTCGGCAGCTTCAGGCCCAACCCCTTCGGACTTTACGATATGGGCGGCGGCGTCGACCAATGGGTAGAGGACTGTTGGCATCGGAATTATCAGGGGGCGCCCAACGATGGATCACCTTGGATGGATGGTGACTGTGTCTCGCATGTGATCCGCTCCGGCTCCTGGAAGAACGATGCGAGCTATGTGCGGCCGGCAAACCGCGACCATTACGATACGGGAGTGCGCTACCCGACGCACGGTTTTCGCGTGGCCCTTTCGCCATGAAGCGTATTTTGCCTAGGGCTTCACGTGCCGAATGGAGCGTTCCTCGCCACGAGTTCTGCACGAGGTTTCCTTCCGAAGAGACGACTGCGGACCCGGAGCACGTGACCTGAGAGCAGTCAGCAGAGGAGAGGGCGCATGAAGCTCGTTCGGCTCGTGATGCTGGGAATGGTGCTCGCCGCGGCATCATCCTACGCTGCCTTCGCCCAAGGAACGCCCGCGCCCAAGGATGCGGCCCTCTATTTCATCTGGCCCCTCGACGGCGCGACACTCAAAGGGGCGTTCTGGTGTCGATTCGGGCTGCGCAACATGGGTGTGACGCATGCGGGCGATACCTTCCCGAACAGCGGCCATCATCATTTGCTGATCGACGTGAACGAGCCAATCGATTCGAAGGAACCCATCCCGCAGGACAAGAGCCATCTCCATTTCGGCGCGGGTCAGACTGAAACCCGATTGGAGCTGGCGCCGGGAAAGCACACTCTCCAGCTCGTCTTGGGCGACGCCAAACATTATCCCTTCAACCCACCGCTCATATCGAAAAAAATCACGATTACGGTGAAGTAGGACGGCGGCAACTCAGCGTCTCAGGCTTGATCCGGGCAGCATCATTCTTCGAAACACCGAAGGATCCGCGTGATCGGGACCATGAATAAATCCGTCCCTAGGCTACCATCACGCCCATCAGCATCGACTGCTGGCCTGCATTGAACGCTGCGCCAAGCAAGTATGCGAAAATGAGAAGAGCCACGAATCCGAGGAAGAACAGGCCGAAAAGGACGAGCGAAATCCTTTTCGCCATGATCGATACATTCGTCATGCCGATCGCACCGGCAATGAGCGAGATGATTAAGAAGAGGATCGCGAATCTGAACATGACATCTCCGCTGCGCAAGCGAGTGAACGTGCTTTAAGCCGCTCGGTTCCGAGCGTAGGCGGCAGTCATACATCCAGGAAGTGAGTCGCCGAATCACTCGGCAGAATTTTTTGGCCGGATCATTGGCAACTCACTTGGCCGAGGTTCACTTGGCCGAGGGTCACTTGGCCGAGTTTCTTGGGAGTACCTCTTAATTGCATGCGGAAACATGAATTTCAGACGTCAGTGGAGTGAAATTAACATGACAAAGCGTTGCGCCCTGGAGCGTATCCAAATAGACTTGCTCCCCTGAAAGCAGATTCTTCGGGACCTGTTTTGGGTGCGTGATTCGTGTTGTGATGTCGATGCGTTGGGTTGGGGTCATCGACACTTAAAAGACAACAACCCTTGACGCGGGGGACATGCATGTCCGATCCGATTACTACGCTTCACTACGCACCGAACGCCAACATCGTCAACAATACCTACGCTCCTGGCGCGGTCGGCTTCAATCTCGCCGACATCAGTTCGGCGGGCGAGCTGCCGTATTTGCCCAAGGGAGTCCAGGCGCTCGCTTGGTTCGGGATGACGAGCGGCGTCACCCAAAGCTTCATCGATCAGGTCAACTCCTATAAGGGCGCGACGAACCTGTTCGGCATTTATCTGGCCGACGAGCCCGGTGGCTCCGCAACAATCGCCGCCAATCTCAAGGCGGAATCCGACTACATTCACGCGAACTTGCCGGGCGTGAAGACTTTCATGGTCGAGCAGAACCTGGGGTCAAATGAATCCCCGAGCTATTACAGCCAGTACAATTCGGCCAACACCGACATCGACCTGTTCGGCCTCGATCCGTACCCGGTGCAAACGAACGTCAACAACAATCTCGATTACGGCATCATCGCCAAAGCCGTCAGCGCGGCCGAGTCAATAGGGATTACCGAACAACAGATCGTTCCGATTTATCAGGCGTTCGGCGGGGGCGGCTATCCAACCTATATTCTTCCGACCGCAGCCCAGGAACAGACCATATTGTCGACGTGGGGCACGGTCATACCCAACCCGGTGTTCGACTATGCGTATAGCTGGGGAGTTCAGGTCAACGACACGGCCCTGGTGACCGACCCATCGTTGCAGCAGGTGTTCCAGGCTCACAATTCGTTGACGGCATCTCCACCTTCTCCGCCCACTTCGCCGCCAACTTCGCCGCCAACTTCGCCGCCAACTTCGCCGCCCGCTTCTCCGCCCCCTCCGCCTGACACGAGCGCCCCTGTCGTCACGATCGCCGGCGCGGGTGGCGCCACGACCCAGGCAACGCAAACGATTTCCGGAAATGTGGATGCGGCCGATGCGAGCACGCAAGTGAACGTGTTCGACGGCTCGACGCAAGTTGCGTCCGCGACCCCTCTTTCCGGCGGTTCCTGGAGCGCTAACATCACCTTGGCGAATGGCGCGAATGTGATTACGGCGCAAGCTACGGATGCGGCTGGCAATGTCGGCACCAGCAATGCGATCACCTACACCCTGAGTGCTTCCGCCCCCACGATCGACATCAATACGATCGCGGGCAACAACATCATCACGAAAAGCGTAGCAGGCGCGGGCTTTTCGATCAGCGGGAACACCACTTCCGTCGAAGACGGCCAGACCGTCTCGATCGCGATCCTCAACAGTGCAAACGTTACGGTGGAGAACTTCACATCCACCGACCAGAGCAATGCGTGGTCGGTGAATGTCACCTCTTCGCAGGCCGCGCAGCTCGCTGACGGCAAATACACGGTCACGGCGAATGTCTCCGACCTCGCCGGCGTTGCGGCGACACCGGCGAGCCAATCGATCAGCGTCGACGAAGAAAGATCGTCAGAGGCACCGACGTTGAATGTCGCAAACTCCTCGCTGACTGTGAATCCGGGCAAATCGATGCCGCTCGGGATCACGGCCACGCCCGCCGATTCCGACGACAGGATCTCGGTGAAGATCACCGGGGTTCCGAGCTACGAGCGGATCACTGCGCCGAGTGGTGACAGCGTTTCGCATTCGGGGACCACATACACGATCACCGAAAGCTCGTCGGCGACCGGCACATCCATTAGCGGCCTCACCGTGACGTCCCATTATTCGGGATCGGGTCAGCCCGTTTCCAACCTGACAGTGACCGCGAGCGACACGACCTCCGGCGAGACCGCGACTTCGTCCTCAAAGAAGATTGCAGTGACCGATCCCTCGACCTCGACCGGATCGAGTTCGGTTCATCATGCGACGGCCTTGTTCACGCAATTTGTGGCCGGTTTCGACGATGACAGCAAAGCCGGCTCCGGTCAGGTGACCTCGTCCCTTACAAGCCGGGATCAGGACAAGAGCACTTTCCTGTCGACGCCGCACCACTGAGCTCGTTTCGCGCATTTAAGAATGAGCTGAATGTTCAGGTGGGGCGCCACACTGCGCTCGACGAAGGGGTCGTCTGATCCCATCGGGAAACGCGGCCAACTTTTTTTGAAATTTTGGCCGCGCCCGCTGTTCCTTATTCCGCGATGCGAGGCGCTGCGCGAACTTCATGAATTGACAACGAGGCGCCGCTCCAAATCTGGAGCGCCCTGCCTCATTTTCGGCTGCATCCAATCGTCTTAGTTCTCGATTAGAATGAACGAAGGATTGGG
>JAFBAK010000108.1 GCA_019247795.1 Hyphomicrobiales bacterium
CAGCGAGCGCGCCGAGCTTTCCCTCGCGACTGTCCTCGCGCGGAAGGGCCAGGCGCAAGCGCTCGGGGAGCTCGTGAAAAGCGCCTATGGCATCGATCTTCCCGCGACACCGCGCCTCGCCGGCGGACAGCTCCCCGACGGGCGTTCCCTCATCTTCATCTGGGCAGGCTTCGAGCAATGGCTCGCGCTTGCCGAAGGCGCGCAGGACTTCGAGCGCGAGTTGAGCCTCGCTCTCGGCAAGCGCGCCATGATCTCGGATCAGAGCGATGGTCGTGCGATTTTGCGCCTGCGCGGCTCGAAGGCGCGCGATGTGCTCGTCAAGGGCATCCCGATCGACCTGCATCCGCGAGCCTTCAAGCCCGGCGATGTCGCGCTCACGATGGCCGCGCATACCGGGGTGCAGCTTTGGCAGATGGACGACACGCCGACCTACGAAATCGCTGTCGCCCGTTCGCTCGCCAAAAGCCTGTGGGCTTGGCTTTCCGCCTCGGCGGCGGAGTTCGGTTACGTCTTTGAGTAGCGAGTAGCGAGTAGCTGAGAAGTGCAAAAAGAAGCGCGAAACGAATCTTTTGTTCGCTGCTGCCTCACTATTCACTATTCGCTATTCGCTCCCAAAGCGCTCTCGAGCCGGCGCCAATCGGCGGCCGCGCCAGGCAGGCCAAAGCGCAACCGATCCGCATGAGCTGAAGGAAATTCGCGCAGCCAGATGCCTTGCTGGCCGAGGCGCTCGGCCCAGTCCGGGGCGCGCGGGTGTCGAGCCAATCGAAAGAGAGAGGTGCCGCCGATGATCTCGAAGCCGGCGCGTCCCAGCATGGCATCGAGGCGTGCCGCCTGTTTTATGAGCCGCGCCTTGGCGCGATCTCGCCAATGCGCATCGGCGAGCGCGCGGCTGCCGATCTCGATGGCAGCGCCGGAGATCGCCCAAGGGCCGAGGCCGCGACGGAACTTGTCGGCAAACCCCGGCGAAGCGATGGCAAAACCGAGCCGCAATCCCGCAAGTCCGTAGAATTTCCCGAAGGAACGCAGCACCACGGCGCCCACAGGCGGAAGTACCGGCACAAGGCTGTGCGCGACAGGCTCGGTATCCATGAAAGCTTCATCCACGACGAGTGTACCGCCGCTTTGCGCGAGCCTCGCGGCGAGCGCGACGAGGTCGGTCGGCTCTACCCGCCGCCCGTCGGGATTGTTCGGATTGACGACGACCGCCACATCGAAGTTGCCGAGCGTTTCGAGCGCCACGACTGTCGAAACCGACGCGCCGGCGGCCCGCCACGAGGCCTCGTGCTCCTCGTAAGTGAAGCCGAGGATGGCAACGCGCTTCGCGGCGACGAGGCCCGGCAGCACCTGAATGAGCGCTTGCGCTCCCGGCGCGGCGACGACGCCTCGGGCGTCATTCACCCCATAGGCCATTGCAGCGACGGCTTCGAGTGCGCGAACCGCCGAGCGCTCGGGAAGCCGGCTCCAGGCCTCTTGCGACAACTCGCCTACCGGATAGGCATTCGGGTTGATGCCGGTCGAAAGATCGAGGAAAGGGCGTGGCGCTGTCGGAAAACGCGAGCGGGCAGCGGCGAGATCACCGCCATGATACAATGGGCGGATCCTTGATTCTTTGTCGGGGGCGACAGCGTTCATGGACCTCGCCTTCACCTCTTTCCTCACATTTGCGGCGCTCGCCTTCGAAGCCTATGCGGGCTATCCGCAAGTACTCTACCGTTCGATCGGCCATCCGGTCACCTGGATCGGCGCACTGATCTCCTGGCTCGATCGGCGGCTGAACAAGGAGGCCGAGAATGAGGCGGCGCGGCGTCAGGCCGGTGCGATCGCGCTCGGCGTGACGCTCGCCGTAGCGATCGGCGCCTCCTTGCTCATCATGCTCGTCCTGCCGGTCGGCCTTTTCGGCACGCTCCTTACCGTGATCTTGGCTTCGACGCTTCTCGCGCAAAAAAGCCTCTACCAGCATGTGGAGGCAGTCGCCGATGCGCTCGAGAATGGTGGGCTTGGCCCGGGCCGCGTCACCGTCGCGAGGATCGTCGGGCGCGATCCGGTCTCACTCGACGAAGCCGGCGTGGCGCGCGCCGCGATCGAAAGCCTCGCTGAGAATTTTTCCGATGGCGTCGTCGCGCCGGCCTTTTACCTTGCTCTCTTCGGCTTGCCCGGCGGCGCGGCCTACAAGGCTGCGAACACGGCCGACAGCATGATCGGCCACCGAACCGAGCAGTATGAGGCGTTCGGCTTCGCGGCTGCGCGCTTCGACGACATCGTGAACCTGCCGGCCTCGCGCCTTTCGGCGCTCTGGCTCAGCCTCGCGGCCTTCGCGGTGCCGGGCGCCTCGCCACGAGAAGCGATACGTATCGCGATGCGCGACGCGAAGCACCATCGCTCGCCCAATGCAGGCTGGCCCGAAGCCGCGATCGCGGGCGCGCTCGGGCTCAGGCTCGCGGGTCCCCGCGTTTATGGCGGGGTCACGGTCGAGGATGCGTATATGGGCGAGGGCCGCCGCTCGGCGACGGAGACCGACATCCGGCAAGCGCTCCGGCTTTATCGGGTGGCCTGCGCGATCCAAATTTTCGTCTATGCGTGTCTGGCGGCGGCGCTCATCGCGCCAGCGTGAAAAGCCGATCGAGATCGAGATGTGCCGCCAAATGCGCGGCGAGCTCATCAAGTGTCGTCTCGACATCCTCTTCGTAGGAAACGCCCGTGCTTCTTGCGCCAAATTCGGCGAGAAGCGCCGTACGCTGGCGCGGATTGGAGAAAAGCCCGTGCATGTAAACGCCTTTGACACGCCCGTTCGCCGAGCTCGCCCCATCCATGCGGCCATCCTTGAAGCGCAGCACCGGCCGGGAGGTGTCCGGCCCCGTGGTCACCCCAACATGCATCTCATAGCCTGCGAAAGGCTCCCCGCCGGGGAGAGTTTCACCCTCGACCGTGCGCAAGGACTTCCTCGGCGTCAGCACGGTCTCGACCTCGAGAAGCCCGAGCCCCTCCGCTTCGCCGGGCGGCCCTTCGATGCCCTCGGGATCGCGGATGATGCGGCCGAGCATCTGATACCCGCCGCACAGGCCGAGCACCTTTCCGCCACGGCGAAGATGCGCCTTGAGGTCGACATCCCAGCCTTCCGCGCGCATCGCCAGGAGGTCCGCGATCGTCGCTTTGGACCCGGGCAGGAGGACGAGATCCGCGTCGCAGGGAAGCGCCTCGCCTTGACGCACGAGAACGAGACGCATGGCGGGCTCGAGCTTGAGCGGATCGAGATCGTCGAAATTGGAGATGCGCGGCAAGACGGGCACCGCGACCGTCACGGCGCCGTCGCCCGGCGCCTGACGGCGGTCGAGCGCCAGCGCGTCCTCGGCGGGAAGTCGATGAGCCTTCGCGAAATGCGGCACGAGCCCGAGGGACGGCCAGCCCGTATGTTCCTCGATCACACGCATGCCCTGCGCGAAAAGGGAGGGATCCCCACGGAAACGATTGATGATGAAGCCCACGACCTTCGCCGCATCGGCCGTGTCGATCACGGCGCGAGTGCCGACGATCTGCGCGATCACCCCGCCGCGATCGATATCGCCGACGAGCGCCACCGGCACATCGGCGGCTTGCGCAAACCCCATATTGGCGATGTCACCCCGGCGCAGATTGATCTCCGACGCGCTGCCTGCTCCCTCGACGAGCACGAGATCGGCCTTGGCCCCCAATCGTCTGAAGCTTTCGAGCACGCTGACAAGCAGTCGTGGCTTCAGCGCTTGATATTCGCGCGCCTTGGCATTGCACAGGACACGGCCCTGGACCACGACCTGTGCGCCGACCTCGCTTTGCGGCTTCAGCAGCACGGGGTTCATGTCAACGCAAGGGGCAACGCCGCAGGCACGGGCCTGCAAGGCCTGGGCTCGCCCGATCTCGCCGCCGTCTTCGGTGACAGCGGCGTTGTTCGACATGTTCTGCGGCTTGAAGGGCAACACCGAAAGCCCGCGCCGCGTGAAGGCGCGCGCGAGGCCGGCGATGATCAACGACTTGCCGACATCCGATCCGGTGCCTTGGATCATGAGGGCTCTGGCGGGGCGGTGCTGGTGTGGATGCATGGATTTACGCGGGCAGCGAGCAGCAAGGAACCCGTATATTATTCGCTACTCGCCATTCGCTGTTTTCGCTCTCAAAACTCGATTCCTTCTTGTGCCTTCACGCCGGCGGCGAAGTGATGCTTGACGAGGCTCATCTCGGTCACGAGATCGGCGGCCTCGATCAGCTCGGGCTTGGCGTTTCGGCCGGTGACCACGATGTGCAAGCTCGGGCGCCGCGCCGCGAGCGCAGCGACCACTTCGTCAAGCGGCAGGTAGTCGTAGCGAAGCGCGATGTTCAACTCGTCGAGCACGATGAGACGAAAGGACGGATCGCGCATCATCTCGAGCGCCGCCGCCCAGGCCCGCTCGGCTGCCGCGATGTCGCGCGCCTTGTCTTGCGTCTCCCAGGTGAAACCCTCACCCATGGTGCGCCAAGTGATGAGATCGCCGAAGCTCTCGAGCGCCTTGCGCTCGCCTG
Source organism: Hyphomicrobiales bacterium (assembly GCA_019247795.1). GTDB lineage: Bacteria > Pseudomonadota > Alphaproteobacteria > Rhizobiales > Beijerinckiaceae > GAS188. Next base: position 4,531 of record JAFBAK010000108.1, read on the forward strand.
TCACCCAAGCGCCCTTGATGAATTGCACGACGCCCACTCGCCAGCCACGGCCGAGCGCGCGAAGCGTGAGCCCGAAAGCGGCCGTCGATTTCCCCTTGCCCGAACCGGTATGCACGATGAGGAGGCCTTTTTCGCTCACCGTCTTCGAGGCGACCTCGGCGTCCTGCGCGGCCTTGCGCTTTTCCATCTTCGTTTTGTGGCGAGCTGCATCGTCCTTGCTGCTTCGAGGCATGTCGTTGTTCTCGCAATCGCTTCTCACCGGCATCATTTTACCTGCATCGGCAAGCCCGCGACCATCAAAAATACGCGGGTAGCGCGAGCCGCGAGACGCTGGTTGAGCCGTCCGGCCTCGTCGCGGAAACGCCGCGCGAGCGCGTTCTCGGGAACGATGCCGAGCCCAACCTCGTTCGCGACGAGAACCATAGGGGCGAAGACCGCCTCGAGGGAGGCCTCGAGCGCATCGATTGCGCCCGCGACATCATGCTCACCGAGCATCACATTGGTGAGCCAAAGCGTGAGGCAGTCGACGAGGATCGGCGTCCGTTGTGCGCCAAGCCTTGCGATGCACTCGGGGAGCTCCACCGCCACCTCATGCGTCACCCACCCCTTTTTGCGCTGGTTTCGGTGCAACGCGATGCGCTCGGCCATCTCGGCGTCGAGCGCCCGCGCCGTCGCCACATAGCGCCAAGGCGGCGGCGTGGCGGTGACCAACATCTCGGCGTGGCGGCTCTTGCCGGAGCGCGCGCCGCCTATCACCAGCGTGAGCGGTGGCAAGCCCGTCATGGGCGAAGAGGCCGCGCTCGGGACAAGCGCGCGGTGCATGGGCGCCGACGGATCACGACTCTTTCTTGCCGGATGTTGAACAAAGCCGCAATGATGCGGCATCGGCCCTGAGGACGAAAGGTGCGCGAGCAATCCGCTTGCCGAGGAATTCCCGCCAAGTAATCCGATTGCCAAGCAGTCCGCTTGCCAAGCAATCCGCTTGCCAAGAGCGCCTCCGCCCGGCAGGTATCGCGCATGACATCGCCTCCTGCCGTCGCCGGGCACGCTGAGAAGAACCGGGCCTTGCTCGAAGCGGCCGGCCTCAACCTTGATCGGCGATGCAGGTGAAAGCGCCGGTGCGCAAGGCTTCCTTCCTGCCGCAGGAAATCATTCGGGCGAAGCGCGACGGCTTGCCGCTTTCGGCGGACGAGATCACGCGCTTCATCGAAGGCCTCACGAACGGGAAGGTGAACGAAGGTCAGGCAGCGGCCTTCGCCATGGCGGTTTTCTTCAACGGGCTCACCGTCGAGGAACGCGTTGCGCTCACCCGCGCCATGATGGCGTCGGGGGAAGTTCTGAGCTGGGATCTTCCGGGTCCCGTCCTCGACAAGCACTCGACGGGCGGCGTCGGCGACAATGTGAGCTTGATCCTCGCGCCTGCGGTCGCGGCAAGCGGCGGCTTCGTGCCGATGATCTCGGGCCGCGGCCTCGGCCATACGGGCGGCACGCTCGACAAGCTCGAGGCGATCAAGGGCTATCGGGCACAGCCGGGGATCGACGCTTTTCGCCGGGCCGTGCGCAGGGCCGGTTGCGCCATCATCGGCCAGACGGCGGAGCTCGCTCCAGCCGACAAGCGCCTCTATGCCATCCGCGACGTCACCGCCACCGTCGAATCGATCGATCTCATCACCGCCTCGATCCTCGCAAAGAAGCTCGCCGCCGGACTCGGTGGCTTGGTGCTCGACGTGAAATGGGGGACCGGCGCCTTCATGACGAGCCTCGACAAGGCGCAAGAACTCGCCGAAAGCCTCGTCCATGTGGCGAACGGCGCCGGGCTGCCGACTGCGGCGCTCCTCACCGACATGCACGAGCCGCTCGCCGACGCGGCAGGCAATGCGCTCGAGACGCATCACGCCATCGCGCATCTCTCCGGCACAAGGCGCCAGGAGCGGGTGCACGAGGTGGTGGTCGCGCTCGGCGCCGAGATGCTCGTGCTCGGCGGCATCGCGGCCGATCTCGATCAAGGTCGGCGCAAGATCGCCGACGCGCTTGCGAGCGGGGAGGCCGCCGAGCGCTTCGGCCGCATGGTCGCCGAGCTCGGCGGGCCGTCCGATCTCATCGAGCGCCCGCATCTCCATCTGGACGCGGCGCCGGTGACGCACGAGGTGCAGGCCGACCGAGAGGGTGTTGTCACCGCGATCGACACGCGCGAAGTGGGCCTTGCGGTCGTGGCGCTGGGTGGCGGACGCACGCGCCCGCAAGACGAGATTGATCCCGCCGTCGGCCTGACGCAACTTGCAGGCATCGGTGCGAGGATCGAACGCGGCACGCCGCTCGGCATCGTGCATGCGCGCGATAAGGCGCAGGCCGAAGCCGCCGCCGCGAGGTTGCGCACCGCCTATGCGATCGGCGAAAAGACGCCGACCCGCCGTCATGGCCTGATCACCGCACGCTTGGAGCGCCGCTCATGAAACAAAACGCCATTCTCGTCGCCGGTCCGTCGATGCGGCCTGAAGGCTGGCGCAAGCGGCTCGCCGCAGCCTTGCCGGACCGACCCGTGCATGTGCTTGGCGAGAGCTTCGACAAGTCCTCGATCGCCTATGCGGTGACCTGGTGGCACCCCAAGGGTTCCCTGTCGGACCTGCCCAACCTCAAAGCGATCTTCTCGCTTGGCGCGGGTGTCGACCACGTCTTCGTCGACCCTGATTTGCCCAAGGTGCCGGTGGCGCGCGTCGTCGATCCCGACCTCACGCAAAGAATGACGGAATGGACGGTGCTGCAGGTGCTACTGCACCATCGCCAACAGCGACTCTACGATCGCCAGCAGCAGGAGAAGCTTTGGCAGGAGGATCACGAGCAGCCGGCCGCCAAGGATGTGCGCGTCGGAGTCATGGGGATGGGCGAGCTCGGCGCCGACGCGGCGCAGAAGCTGAAGTTCCTCGGCTTCGATGTCGCGGGCTGGAGCACGACCCGTAAATCGTTCCCCGGCATCCGCTCCTTCGCGGGCGCCGGCGAGCGCGACGCATTCCTCGGGCGCACCGATATCCTCGTGGTGCTGATGCCTCATACGCCCGCGACCCACGGCATCATCAACGCCGAGCTCCTCGCAAAGCTCGCGGAGGACGGCCGGCTCGGCGGCCCTTTCCTGGTGAATGCCGGGCGCGGCGGGCTGCAAAACGAGGCAGACATCCTCAAAGCCCTCGATGCAGGCACGCTCAAGGGGGCCTCTCTCGACGTCTTCGAGACGGAGCCCTTGCCCGCCGATTCCCCGCTTTGGACACATCCCAAGGTCTACGTGTCGCCGCACAACGCCGCGATCAGCGATCACGACGCGATCAGCATCTTCATCGCGCGCCAGATCGAGCGCCTCGAGGCGGGCGGGAAGCTCGAGCACGTGGTGAGCCGCGA
>JAFBAK010000190.1 GCA_019247795.1 Hyphomicrobiales bacterium
CCCTTCGGTGTCACCTCGTCGATGATCGCGCTCACGCGCTTGCCGACTTTGGCGCGCTGCTTTTCGAGGCTGATCGCCTGCTGGTGGCGCATGAAACGGTCGTGGCGCGTCTTCGCCACGTCGGCCGGCACGAATGGCAAGCCAAGATCGTTCGCCGCTGCGCCGTCGACCGGCTCGTAGATGAAGCACCCGACACGATCGAGCTTGGCCTCGCTCAGCCAATCGAGAAGCTCCTCGAAGTCTTCCTCGGCCTCGCCGGGGAAGCCGACGATGAAGGTCGAACGGATCGCGATGTCGGGGCATAGCGCGCGCCAGCGCGCCAGACGGTCGAGCGTTTTTTCCCGAGCCGCCGGGCGGCGCATCGCTTTCAGCACGGTCGGCGAGGCATGCTGGAAGGGAATGTCGAGATAAGGAAGGATGATGCGCTCGGCCATCAACGGCACGAGCGCGTCCACGTGAGGATAGGGATAGACGTAATGGAGGCGCACCCAGGCGCCGAGCGAGCCGAGACCGCGCGCGAGATCGAGGATGCGGGTCTCGACACCAGCACCCTTCCAGATTGCCGCCTCGTGCCGCCGGTCGAGCCCGTAGGCCGATGTGTCCTGCGAGATGACGAGGAGCTCCTTGACGCCCGCGGCGACGAGGCGCTCGGCTTCCCGCATCACGTCGGGCAGCGGACGCGAGACGAGCGGTCCGCGAAGGTGCGGAATAATGCAGAAGGAACACCGATTATTGCACCCCTCGGAGATCTTCAGGTAGGCGTAATGGCGAGGCGTGAGCTTGATGCCTTGCGGGGGCACGAGGTCGATTTTCGGATCATGCGCCGGGGGGATCGCGCGGTGCACGGCTTCCACGACGCTCTCATAGGCTTGCGGGCCGGTGATCGACAAAACCTCGGGGAAACGGTCGCTGATCGCTTGCGGCTGCGCCCCCATGCATCCCGTAACAATCACCTTGCCGTTCTCCGCAAGTGCGGTGCCGATCGCCTCGAGCGACTCTGCCTTGGCGCTGTCGATGAAGCCGCAGGTGTTGACGATGACGCAATCGGCCCCGTCGTGGCAATTCGTCAAGGCGTAGCCCTCGGCGCGCAGCCGAGTGATGATGCGCTCGGAATCGACGAGCGCCTTCGGGCAGCCGAGCGAGACGAAGCTTATGGTCGGAGCGGACGCAGCCAAAGGTTCAACCGAATGAGTTGCCAAGGGAAGCGAGCCAATATGGCGCGGCGCAGGAAATTGCAATTCGCTCGTCATGAGGGGTCGGCCCAATCGTTCACGCGTTGAACCGCTTCAGCGCGGAGGCGTGGACGCGCGCGCCGATCCTCGGAGCAAGGTCCGAGGACGCGCATGACGCAGTGAGGTTCATTAAAGGAGAAAGCCCGTGCAGTTCATGGTGATCGAGACCTTCCGCAACCAGGATGCTCAATCCGTCTACCGGCGGTTCCGCGAGAAAGGGCGGATGCTGCCCGAAGGGCTCAACTTCATCGAGAGTTTCGTCACGGCGGATCTCTCGCGCTGCTTCCAGGTGATGGAGTGCGAGGACATCACGCTTCTGCAGCGATGGGTCGCGCAATGGTCGGATCTGATCGGCTTCGAGATCGTGCCCGTGACCGCCGGCAAAATCACAGGTGCCGCCTTGATGGCGGTAAGCTCGGCCGGATGAAGCGCCGGCATGCGCCAGCCTGCAAGGAGCATCATCTATGTGAGCGGTTTCCATTTTCGCGCACCATGCTCTAAGCACCAGGGCAACCCTTGAGGTCCCGCCTGTCGATGAGCGACACTCCCGAAATCCTGATCGAGGAACGCCGCTGTCTCGGCTTGATCACGCTCAACCGCCCCGAGGCGTTGAACGCGCTCACCCTTGGCATGGTGCGCTCCATGCGGACGGCGCTCGATCGCTGGGCGGCCGATCCTGAAATTGCGTGCGTCGCCATTCGCGGAGCCGGCAGGAAGGCCTTTTGCGCGGGGGGAGACATCCTCACCATCTACCGTCAGAAGCAGGAAGGCCATGCCGAGGAGTCGCTCGTCTTCTGGGCGGAGGAATACGCGCTCAACCGTCTGATCAAGCGCTATCCGAAGCCTTATCTCGCGTTCATCGACGGCATCGTCATGGGAGGGGGCGTCGGCGTCTCGATCCACGGCTCGCACCGGATCGCCGGCGAGCGTTTTCAGTTCGCGATGCCGGAGGTGGGCATCGGCTTCTTTCCGGATGTCGGGGCAACTTATGTCCTGCCGCGCCTTCCCTGGCGAAGCGGATATTATCTCGCGCTCACCGGGAAACGGATCGGCCGCGGCTTTGCGGCGGCGCTCGGCCTCGTCACGCATTCGGTCGAGGGGGCGCGGTTCGACGCCATCATCGACGGCTTGGCCGAGGGCCGGCCCGCGCATCGCGTTCTCGTCGGCGAAACCGTTCCGCATGGCGAGGCGCCCGAGCTCGCCCATATCGGCACGATTGCACAATGCTTCGGCGGGGAAGCGGTCGAGGCCATTCTTGCGGCACTCGACGATTTCGCCGCGAAGGGGGCCGCTTTCGCCGCCGAGGCGGCGGCCGCCATCCGCGCCAAGTCACCGACAAGCCTCAAGGTCACCTTGGAGGCGCTGCGTCGCGCCCGTGAGCTCGAAATCGAGGATTCGCTGAAGCTCGAATATCGGATTTGTCGGCACATCATCGACGGCCATGATCTCTATGAGGGCATTCGCGCTCAAGTGATCGACAAGGACCGTCATCCGCGCTGGCAACCGGAGACGCTTGCCGGTGTTTCGGCCGAAGCGGTCGCCGCACATTTTAATGAGCTTGACCGCGCCGATCTTGCGTTCGACGGCGGCGCGCCGTGAAGCGTCCCTCGAACGACGATGCGATCCGGCTGCGCACGAGCGGGGAGCGAGGACGGGAAGGCGGGGGGATCGACTGGGCGCTGATCCGCGCCGTCTACATGCGCTTCGTCGGGCTCGCTTGGCTGGTGAAGGGCCTCTACCACGGGGCAACGATTCTCGGCGTATTCGGGCCGTCCTTCGCGACGCTCGACATGACGGGGCAGGTGAGCGCCGCCTTCTCGGCGATCGGCGACTGCATCGCGGGCGTCGGCCTGTGGCTGACCGTGAGCTGGGGCGCGGTGACCTGGATCGTGGTCGCTCTCGGAGAGATGGCCTTTGCGATCAGCGGAGGCGCCGAGCCCGCATCGGCCTTGGCGGTCCTCGTTCCCATTCTCCTTTACGTCGTCGTCACCTTCATGCGCCGGCGCCAAGCGGCTCGGCTGTGACGCTCAAGTGAGGCGAGCGACCGTTTCCGCTCATGCCCGCGAAGGCCGACGATTAGATCTTTTGCATTTGCGCGAGGTTTGGATTGCCGCTTTCTCGCACTGAGCGAAAGCGTGACCAAGAGGCAAATCGCTCACATTCAAATTGGATTCATCTTATTGGATAAACTTACAATTCACCTTCAAGTTTAAACTCGTATTCATCCGCTGACGCTAAGCCTTGCACGCAGACGGCCGAAAAAATTGGCCGCGGGAGTGTCAAACGGAGTGAGGCAATGAGCACGGCATTGAAGATGCCCGCGGCGAGCGAATCCGCTCGTCCCGCTGGCGCGGCGGTGAGGCCGCACTATCTCGAATCCCTGAAGCTTGTGGAGCGTCTGCACCGCTGCCTCTTGGATGTGGTGAAGGATGAGTTCGAGCGTCGCAAGCGCGACGACGTGAACGCCATCCAAGCCTTGCTGATCTACAACATCGGCGATCAGGAGCTCTCCGCCAGCGAGTTGCGCGCGCGGGGCTATTATCTGGGCTCAAACGTTTCCTACAACGTCAAGAAGCTCGTCGATATCGGCTATCTGCACCACCACCGGTCGCGGATCGATCGTCGCGCCGTGCGCATCAGCCTGACCGAGAAGGGCAGGGAGGTGCATGACATCGTCAAGAAGCTTTACGAGAAGCATGTCGGCGTGATCGAGCATCTCGGCGGTGTCTCGATCGACGACTTCCAGCGCATGAACCATGCGCTCGCAAGGCTCGAGCGCTTCTGGTCCGACCAGATCAAGTATCGCCTCTGACGTCACGCAATGCTGCGCCTCTCGCGGCGCGCGGCCCGCCCTTAAACGAGGTGGGCCGTGCGGCCGGGCGTGACCCGAAAGGTCTCCGCCGCTATTTCGGCAGCGCTGCGATATCGGGGAAGAAGAGGTAGCAGGCGATGCCGATCAGCACGAGATAGACGAGGAGAACGATGGTCCAGCCGAAATTGTGCCGGATCACCTCGCCCTCGTTGCGCACGAACTCGCTCGTCGAAACGCCGACGCTCGCGGTCTGCGGCGCAATCGGCTTGCCGATCTCCGCACCGACCGAATTCAGCGTCGGCAGCAGCATCAAAGGAAAGCCGAGCAGTTGGCCGACGAGCGCTTGGAACTTCCCGAACATGGCGTTCGTGGAAGTGTTCGATCCCGAAAGCGCGACGCCGATGAAGCCGAGAAGCGGCGCGACGACGATGAAGGCCGCACCCATGTTGGAGAAGGCTTTGGCAAGCGAGCCCGCCATCCCTGAGTAGTTAAAGACGTACGCAAGACCGAAGATGAAGACGCCGACGAGGCACGCGCCCCACATCTGCGACCAGGTCTTGGCGAAGATGTCGCGGATATCGCTCATGCTCACGCGCATCAACAGAACCACCACGATCCAGGACGCGAGGATGGCGGAGCCGCCGACGAACGGCTTGAAGTCGAAAGCGGTCGTGATCGTCGCGCCGGGTGTGAGGGACGATGCGGCGGAGACCGCAAGGTGCAGCCAGTTGACGCCGGGAAGCGGTGACCAGGGGCCCGTCCAGGCGACGACCACGACGACAAGCACGATGATCGGCAGCCATCCCTGGAAGACGTCCGAAGAGCTGAGCCCATGGGCTTCGCCATCGGCCCTTTGCGCCTCGGTCACGGGCACGCCGCCATAGCCGAGCGTCTGAGACGGCCGCCACACCTTGAGCAGGACGAGGAGGCAGGCAAAGCAGACAATCGAGCCGATGACGTCGGGGAGGTAAGGCCCGAGATAGATCGAGGTCGGAAGCTGGCCGGCGACATAGCCGAGCGAGCCGACGATGGCGAGGGGCCAGCCGCCCTTCATGCCTTCCTTGCCGCTCACGAGATAGAGGAGGATCCAGGGCGGCAGCAAAGCGAGAATGGCGACGATCTTGCCGACTGAAGCGGCGAGCGCGAGAAGCGGCATGCCCGTCACGGCGGCAAGTGCGATGATCGGTGCGCCGAGTGCGCCATAGGAGACCGGCGCGTTGTTCGCGATCGCGGCGATGCGAATGGCGTCGAGCGCCGGAATGCCGAGCGTGATGAGGATCGGTGCGACGAAGGCCCAGGGATAGCCGAAGCCGACGAGGCCTTCGAGCAAGGCCCCGAACGCCCAGGCGAAGAGGATCGTCTGCACCCGCACATCCCTTGTTCCCTGCTGGATGAGCCAGCGCCGCAATTTCTCGAAGGCTCCGGTCGTGACCAGGGTGTTGAACAAGATCACACCCCAAAAGGTGATCCAGTCGACGTTCCAGACACCCGTTGCCGAACCATAGAGATAGGCCAGGAGGCCATCGCTGAAGGGCATATGCCATACCCAAATTCCGAGCAGGAATGTCACGACCGAGCCGATCAGGACGGCGAGCCAAGCCGACATGCGAAGGCCTGCCAGGAGGAAAAGGAGAAGCGCCACTGGAATGAGCGCGACGAGCCAAGTGACGAAAAGATTTCCGGTCGGATCGAGGATTTGCGTGAACATGTGGCATTTCTCCCCAGCGTTTGATTCGCAGGATGGCGCCGTTCGCGCCGCCAAGGAAAGGGGAATTTGCTGAATTCACTTGAACTTACGCTTGTGCGCCGCAGCAACGGAGAAGCGCGCTCACAGGCGCTCGTCGCGCCTTTGTCCGCCACGAAACACAAGTGACGGTGGAAAAAAGCTCATTTTTCAAAACCTCGACCGTGATGGCCGATTTCCAGGCTCTCGTTCGAGCCTATCCTCCTCCTTTGTTGCGTTGCGGCAACAGGGGCAAGAAATGAAGTCAGCTTTCGGGTGTTCGCGCCATTGTGATCGCAACCGGCGGGCGCGGTCGCCCTCTCGCGACATAGATCGGTCCCAATTGATCAGCATTTGTACACCATCCCGACCCATGGTGGGGGGCGAGTTTTTGGCGCCATCAGAAAGATGAGAGCCGGCAGCTTCTTGTCGGCTCCTGGAGTTAGGAAGCGAACGATGCCGATGCGGTTGAAGGGAAATCTTGCGGTCGCGGTGGGCTTTGTCGGGCTTGTCCTGGGACTGCCGGCCTTTGCGGCACAAGTCGACACGAGCGGCCAGGCCGAGTGGCGTCAAAGCTACGAAGAGGCGACCAATCTCGCTGTCCCGCGATCCACGGTCCCGATGCTGTCGTCCGATTCGGCTGCCGCGACGGAAGCCGCGATTGCCCGCTATCGTGAAATCGCCGCGAATGGCGGCTGGGGCACGCTCCCTGCGAATTTACGGCTGAAACTCGGCGCGCGCGGCAAGGGCGTGGTGGCGCTCCGTCAAAGGCTTCTCGCC
>JAFBAK010000309.1 GCA_019247795.1 Hyphomicrobiales bacterium
GAGCGCCTTCGAGGGGATGCAACCGACGTTGAGGCAGGTGCCGCCGAGCTTCATCGCCTCGACCACGACGGTGTCGATGCCGAGCTGGCCTGCCCGGATGGCGCAGACATAGCCGCCGGGTCCAGCGCCGAGGACGAGAAGCCGGCAGGAGATGTCCTTCATGACCTTCGCACGAACCGCATCGACAGGTATCCGCAAGCGCAAGTTATTTTTCGATTTTCTCGCATGATTCTATCGCAAAAAATGGGTGGCGTTCTTGCGGATCATGCTCGGCTCTCCATGAAGATGAGGGCAGGCGTCTCGAGAAGCGCTTTCAGGCGCTGCATGAAGACCGCGGCATCGAAGCCGTCGATCACGCGATGATCGAAGCTCGAGGAGAGGTTCATCATCTTGCGCGGGACGAACTCCGTTCCATCCCAATGGGGGCGGACGCTCATCTTGTTGACGCCGACGATTGCGATCTCGGGATGGTTGATGATCGGCGTCGAGATGATGCCGCCAAGCGCGCCGAGCGAGGTGATGGTGATGGTCGAGCCGGTGAGCTCGTCACGCTGGGCCGTGCCGGCCTTCGCGGCTTCCGAAAGTCGTGTGAGCTCGGCGGCACAGCCCCAAAGGTCGAGCGCTTCCGCATGTCGCACGACCGGAACCATGAGCCCCGACGGTGTCTGCGTCGCAATGCCGATATGAACACCGCCATGCTGATGCAGGACGCCCGCCGCATCATCGAAAAGGGAGTTCACCACCGGATGCGCCTCGACCGCGCGCACGAGGGCCCGCATCAGGAAGGGAAGGAGGGTGAGCCTCTGCGGATTGTCGCGCTTCTCCTTGTTGAGCGAGGCGCGCAGCTCCTCGAGCGCGGTGACGTCCACCTCCTCGACATAGGTGATCGCGGGGATATGCGAGTGGGCGGTCGCCATCTTCTCGGCGATACGTCGCCGAAGGCCGACGAGCTTGATCTCCTCGACCCCCGTCTTCGGCTGGAGGCCCGCCGATCTGCCGGCCCCCGCGCCTTTCGCGAAGAAGGCATCGAGGTCTTCATGGGTGATGCGGCCGGCCGGACCCGTGCCCGGAACCTGCCGCAGATCGATGCCGCCCTCCCGGGCGCGCAGGCGCACGGCGGGTGAGGCCAATGGACGCAAGCCCTCGGGGCGGGGCGGCCCGAAAGTGCCCTGCCGTGCGGGGCCGGGCCGCGCCAAGATGCGCTTTTCGGGAGGCTGAGCGGCTTCCCGCAGCTCGCGCGGCGCGGTCGTTTTACCGGGGCGCTCCGAGATGGGAGCGGACGGCTGCTTCTCCTTCCGCGGCGTTTTTTCCGTTTGCGCCTTTTGCTTAGCTTGGGCGGAAGATGCGGCAACGGCCGGTGCGTCTTCTCCCGGAATCTTGAGGCGCACCAGATCGGAGCCTACCGGTACCACGTCGCCGACCTTGGCGCCGAGCCAGGTGATCTCGCCTTCGACGGGGGATGGGATCTCGACGGTCGCCTTGTCGGTCATCACGGCGGCGAGCACTGCGTCCTCGCGGACGAGGTCGCCGACATTCACATGCCATTCGACGAGTTCGGCCTCGGCGACACCTTCGCCGACATCGGGGAGACGGATCACATGCTCGGCCATCTCACTCTTCCATCGTTTCGAGGAGTGCGCGGCCGACGCGTTGCGGGCCCGGGAAATAATCCCACTCCTGCGCATGTGGGTAGGGCGTGTCCCAGCCCGTCACGCGCCGGATCGGAGCCTCGAGCTCGAAGAAGCAGTTTTCCTGCACGAGCGCGGAAAGCTCGCCGCCGAAACCCGAAGTGAGCGTCGCCTCGTGGATGATCACGCATCGGCCCGTCTTGCGCACCGAGGCGACAATCGTGTTGAGATCGAGCGGCAGGAGGGTGCGCAGATCGACGATCTCGGCGTCGATGCCGGTCTCGGCTGCGGCCGCCATCGCGACATAGACCATTGTGCCGTAGGCAAGAACGGTGATCGCCGCGCCCGGGCGGCGGATGGCGGCCTTGCCGAGAGGCACACGATAATGGCCTTCCGGTACCTCTCCGAACTCGTGTTTCGACCAAGGGGTGATGGGGCGATCGTGATGGCCGTCGAAGGGTCCGTTATAGAGCCGCTTCGGCTCGAGGAAGATCACGGGATCCGGATCCTCGATCGCGGAGATCAAAAGCCCCTTGGCGTCGATGGGATTCGAGGGGACGACAGTCTTGAGGCCCGACACATGCGTGAACAGCGCCTCGGGACTTTGGCTGTGTGTCTGGCCGCCCGAAATGCCGCCGCCCGTCGGCATCCTGACGACGAGCGGACAAGTGAAATCACCGTTCGAGCGATAGCGAAGGCGCGCGGCCTCGGAGACGATCTGGTCATAGGCCGGATACATGTAGTCCGCGAATTGCACCTCGACGCAGGGACGCAGCCCGTAGGCAGCCATGCCGATCGCCGCTCCGACGATGCCGAGTTCGCTGATCGGTGCGTCGAAGCAGCGGTTTTTGCCGTATTTCGCCTGCAAGCCTTGGGTCGCCCGAAAGACGCCGCCGAAATACCCGACGTCCTCGCCGAACACGACGACGTTGTCATCGCGTTCCATCATGACGTCCATGGCCTCGCGGATGGACTCGACCATCGTTCTGCGGGGCACGGCTCACACTCCGGCTTGTTGGCGCTGCCGGCGCAGATGCGGCGGCATCTCGGCGTAGACACCCTCGAACATGTCGCGCACGGAAGGCTTGCCGCCCGCATGCAGCGTGCCATGGGTCTCCGCCTCCTTCTGAGAGGCGACGACGGTGTCGAGAATTTCGGCTTCCGCCTGCTTGTGACGGGCCTCCGACCAGGCACCTCGCGAGATGAGGTGGTTCTTCAGCCGGATCACCGGATCGCCGAGCGGCCAGGCGTCCGATTCGGTCTTCGGCCGATACGCGGCGGGATCATCGGAGGTCGAGTGGGCACCGACCCGGTAGGTGACGTATTCGATCAGCGTCGGGCCGAGATTGCGTCTGGCGCGCTCGATCGCCCATTTCGCCACGGCGTAGACCGCAAGGTAATCATTGCCGTCGACCCTGAGCGACGGGATGCCGAAGCCGAGACCGCGCGCCGCGAAGGTGCCTGCACCGCCGCGCGCGATGCCTTGAAAGGTCGAAATCGCCCATTGATTGTTGACGATGTTGAGCACGACCGGCGCCTTGTAGGTGGAGGCGAAGACGAGAGCCGCATGGAAGTCGGATTCGGCGGTCGCGCCGTCGCCGACCCAACCCGCCGCGATCCGCGTGTCATGCTTGATGGCCGACGCCATGGCCCAGCCGACGGCTTGGATGAATTGCGTGGCGAGGTTTCCCGACACCGAGAAGAAACCAAGCGCTTTTGATGAATAGAGCACCGGCATCTGCCGGCCTTTCAGCGGGTCCTTCTCGTTCGAGAAGATCTCGTTCATCATGTCGACGAGCGAATAGCCGCCGGCGATCAAAAGACCTGCTTGCCGATAGGTCGGGAAGTTCATGTCGCCAGGCTCGAGCGCCTTGCGGAAGGCACAGCTCACCGCCTCTTCGCCCATATGCTGCATGTAGAAGGAAGTCTTGCCCTGACGTTGCGCCATGAGCATGCGCGCATCGAAGGTGCGCAACGTCATCATATGGCGAAGGCCCTCGAGCAGTTCCTCGTCGCTCAGCATGCCGGCCCAGGGTCCGACAGCCTCGCCCTCGCGATTGAGCACACGGATGATCGAGAAGGCGAGGTCGCGGATCGATTCCGGGTCGACATCGATTTCCGGCCGAGGCACCGAGCCGGCGCTCGGAATTCTGACGCTCGAGAAATCGGGCTTGCCGCCAGGCCGAACCGCGGGTTCAGGCACATGCAGGCTCAAGGGGGCGTGCTCGTTCATTCGTCTCGGACTCCCGTTCGGCTTTCTCGCTCGCAAAGCCGGTGTCGAGATGATCTTGCGACGAGCAATCCTACGCCAAACCCTCAACGCTTTGGAAATGTCA
>JAFBAK010000369.1 GCA_019247795.1 Hyphomicrobiales bacterium
CGCTGTAAATGTCCTTGATGAAGAGGTTGAGTGCCTTGACGCGCTGCGCCAGTCCCTGCTGAACGCGCTTCCACTCGTTGGCGGCGAGAATGCGCGGGATCACGTCGAACGGGATCAGCCGTTCTTGCGCGTCGGCTTCGCCATAAACCGCGAAGGTGATGCCAATACGGCGGAACACCAGCTCGGCCTCGCGCCGCCGATACGCCAATACGTCCGGCGGCACGTCCTTGAGCCAACGCGATAGCTCTTTGTATGCGGGCCTCAGCGCAGCGCCTTCGCTGCCGCCCATTTCATCGAACGCCACCGCCATTGATCTCCCCGGATACAGCCCGCTTTGTCTCTAAACTGCAATCTTCAGGCCAAGGGCGAGCACTTGAGAAGGCAGGTGTTCCCGAGGCTGGGCCATCTTACAGCAGCTTGGCCCTTGCCTATAATTTAGGCGAGGCGGAGCGAGCGGGGCTGGAGCGTCGGCATCGGCCTCGCGTAAAAGGACGATAAGGGATTTTCATGACCGCAGCGATTGTTACCGCGTCCATTCTCGTCATTGGCGACGAGATTCTGTCGGGCCGTACCAAGGACAAGAACATCGGCTATATCGCCGAATACCTAACCGCGCTGGGCATCGACTTGCGGGAAGTGCGGGTCGTCCCCGACATCGAGGACGAGATCGTGGCGGCACTCGATGCGCTGCGCCGCCGTTACACCTACCTATTCACCACCGGCGGCATCGGGCCGACCCATGACGACATCACCGCGGACGCGGTGGCGAAGGCCTTCGGCGTGCCGATCGATCACGACCCTCGAGCGGTCGCCTTGATGCGCGAGCGTTTTCCGAACGCGGACCTCAACGAGGCGCGCATGCGCATGGCGCGCATTCCGCAAGGTGCCGACCTTGTTGCCAATCCCGTGTCGAAAGCTCCCGGCTTTTGGATCGGCAACGTCATCGTCATGGCGGGTGTGCCGCAGATCATGCAAGCCATGCTCGACGAAGCCGCCCCTCGGTTGAAGACCGGCCGCAAGATGCTGTCGGCCAGCATTCCGGCCGGCATGCGCGAAGGCGATATCGGCACGCCTCTTGCTGAAATCGCTCGCGCCCACAAGGATGTGATGATCGGCAGCTATCCTTTCTCGAATGAGGGGCGGCCGGACACCAATCTCGTTGTCCGTTCGCGTGATCCACAGGCCTTGGCTCAAGCGAAAACGGCGGTGGAAACCATGCTCGCCACGTTGCGCGCCAATGGCGTTGGCCCGGCATGAGGTATATTGCCGAGGGGGTCACATCGGCAAAGAGACAAACCCATGTCCGTCGAGAAGCCTCCGATCAAAGCCTTTCCCGTCTCCTGGGACCAGTTCCATCGCGATTGTCGCGCGCTCGCCTGGCGTTTGTCGGGGCAGGCGCCGTTCTCCGGCATCGTCAGCATCACCCGCGGCGGCCTCGTTCCGGCGGCGATCGTGGCGCGCGAGCTCGGAGTGCGCCTCATCGAGACGGTTTGCATCTCCAGCTACGAGGAGGTTGATCGGAAGGAGAGCCTCATTGTGCTCAAGGATATCGCGTCGAGCCTCACATCGGGCGCGCACGCCAATGGTAAGGGCATCCTCGTGATCGACGACCTCACCGATACCGGCCGTACCGCTCTGGTTGTGCGCAAAATGGTGCCGCAGGCGCATTTTGCCACGGTTTATGCGAAACCCCAGGGCCGGCCGACGGTCGACACTTTCGTGACCGAAGTGAGCCAGGACACGTGGATCTATTTCCCCTGGGATCTCGATCTCGCCTATGTCGCGCCGATGTCGCAAAAGCCCTAACCAGTCCTCATCGCAGGGCGCTGGCCCGGTAAACCTCCCTCGCGGGCGAGGCGCGAACCCGCCAACAGGTAAAATTTTAATGAACGAGCTATGCACCACGGCATAGCAGCGGACAGGCCCTGTAAGTTGTTATCTATGTTGCAGTGCACATATACCCTTCATCGCACACACTGAGACGAAGCGCCGGACGACGCTTCGAAGGACGGAGGGTTCGTCATGCTCATCACACTCATTCTCAAGCGTCTTGCCGCCTGGAGGCGTTATCGCGCCAATCTTCGCGAGCTTGCGCAGCTGACCGATCGCGAGCTCGAGGACATTGGTCTTTCACGCGGAAACGTCGACTACGCGGCCCGCATGAGCGCCGGGCTCTGAAAAAGACGTAGTAATCAAAGGTTTGACGCCCGCCCTTGGCGGGCGTCTTGCTTTATGGGGAAGAGCGCGCAATTTTGCGCGGATGCCTTCTCAAGAACCCATTCACGTTATCGGCGCAGGCCTTGCGGGCTCTGAAGCTGCTTGGCAGATCGCTCGACAGGATATTCCCGTCGTCATTCACGAGATGCGTCCCTTGACGGCGACCCCGGTCCACAAGACGGCCTATGCGGCCGAGCTCGTCTGCTCGAATTCCTTTCGATCCGATGATGCGCTGCACAATGCCGTGGGACTGCTCCACGAGGAGATGCGCAGGCTCGATTCGCTCATCATGCGCATGGGAGATGCCCATAAATTGCCCGCCGGAGGTGCGCTGGCAGTCGACCGCGATGGCTTCGCCGCTGCGGTCACGCAGGCGCTCGAATCCCATCGGCTCATCTCGATCGAGCGTGGGGAGGTCAGGGGAATTCCGTCGGCCGACTGGGGCGAAACCATCATCGCGACCGGGCCTTTGACGTCGGCCTCCCTCGCAGAGGCGATACGGGGCGCGACCGGCATCGACGAGCTTGCCTTCTTCGACGCGATCGCGCCTATCGTGCATCGCGACACGATCGACATGGACGTGGTTTGGCGTCAGTCGCGCTATGACAAGGTGGGGCCCGGCGGTTCGGGCGCCGATTATCTGAATTGTCCGATGACCCGTCCGCAATATGAGGCGTTCATCGACGCCGTGCTGGCGGCGCCCAAGACGGAGTTTCGTGAGTTTGAGACCTCGACGCCTTACTTCGATGGGTGCCTTCCCATCGAGGTGATGGCGGAGCGAGGCCGCGAAACCTTGCGTCACGGGCCCATGAAACCGGTCGGCCTTACCGATCCGCGCAATCCCACGATCAAGCCGTATGCGGTCGTGCAACTGCGCCAGGACAATGCGCTGGGGACGCTCTTCAACATGGTCGGCTTCCAAACCAAGTTGCGGCATGGCGAGCAGACACGCGTCTTTCGCATGATTCCGGGCCTCGAGAAGGCGGAATTCGCGCGGCTCGGGGGCCTTCACCGAAATACCTATCTCAACTCACCCAAGGTGCTCGACGCGCAATTGCGGCTCAAATCCGTGCCGCGCCTTCGTTTCGCCGGCCAGATCACCGGCTGCGAAGGCTATGTCGAAAGTGCTGCGATCGGCTTGCTGGCTGGACGGTTCACGGCCGCGGAACGTCGCGGCGAGACGCTTTCTCCTCCGCCTCAAACCACGGCGATCGGCTCGCTTCTGGCGCACATCACCGGCGGGCATCTTCTCGGCGAAAACGGGGAGATCGAAGCGGCGCCATCCTTGGCCCCGACCGATTCGAATGGCAGTGTCGGCAAGGCTCGATCCTTCCAGCCGATGAATGTGAATTTCGGGCTCTTCTTGCCGTTGCAGACGCCCGTGCGCGGACAGGAGGGTGAACGCTTGCGAGGTGTCGCGAAAGCGCAAGCGCGCAAGCGTGCAATGAGCGCGCGTGCGCTCTGCGATCTCGCCTCCTGGCAAGCGAGCGGGGTCTGCGAGGCCAACCGGATCGGCAGGAGCACGTCATGACCGCAATCGCCTTCATCGGCCTCGGCAATATGGGCGGGCCCATGGCGGAAAACCTGGTCAAGGCGGGCCATCTTGTCGTCGCCTTCGATCTCGTTCCCTTCTTGCGCGATGCCGCTCGCGAGAGGGGCATCACCGTTGCCTCTTCTTCCGTCGAGGCGGTGAAGGATGCCGAGGTCGTCGTGACCATGTTGCCGGCCGGGCGTCACGTGCTCGACGTCTGGAACGCCGCCTTGCCGGCCGCTGCGCCGGGCACGCTCTTCATCGATTGCTCGACCATCGACGTCGAGAGCGCCCGCAAGGCGCACGCCATGGCCGCCGAGCGGGAATTGGCGTCCCTCGACGCGCCGGTTTCGGGCGGGACAGGCGGCGCCAAGGCAGCGACGCTGACCTTCATGGCCGGCGGCGAAGCGGCGGCCTTCGCCCGGGCCAAGCCCATTCTCGCGGCGATGGGCAAAAGGATCGTGCATTGCGGCACCGCGGGTGCGGGGCAGGCCGCCAAGATCTGCAACAACATGATCCTCGGCGTTTCCATGATCGCCGTCGGGGAAGCTTTCGTGCTGGCCGAGAAGCTAGGCCTTTCGCACCAGGCATTGTTCGATGTCGCTTCCACCTCGTCCGGTCAATGCTGGTCGCTCACCTCCTATTGTCCGGTGCCGGGGCCTGTGCCGACATCCCCGGCCAACGGCGGCTATAAGCCCGGTTTTGCGGCGAACCTCATGCTGAAGGATTTGAAGCTGGCCCAAGAGGCCGCGCAAGCGAGCGGCGCTTCGACGCCGCTTGGCGCGTTGGCTGCCCAGCTCTATGGGCTTTATGCCGCTTGGGGCGAAGGCGGCAGCGATTTCTCCGGCATCATTCATCTCATCCGCGGCAAAGGCGAGTGATCGCGAGCTTGCGGCGCGACGCTCTTTGCCTCTTGTCTCTTCCGCCTCTCATTTGCGAGAAGTGAAGAATGCTGGTGCCGGCGAGGTCATGACGCAGATCGAGATCAAGCCTCCCAAGACGAGGTCTGGGCGCCCGGTCGTGCCGACGAGGCCGCGCGGCACCCAGGCCGATGCCGCGGCCGACGCCGTCGCCTTTCTGCGTCGGCTCGGATTTGCCGTCATGGTGGCCCTTCTGCCGATAGCGGCGGTGATCATGCGCCATGCCGTCGTCGTGGTCGCCCCGGTTGGGGCCATCCTGTTCTCCATGGCGCGCCTCATCGAGAGCGAGGGGCGCGAGCCGCTGAAGCGCATCTGGCGGCTCATACGGACCCCGGCGGCAGGGCTCTTGCTCTTCCTGCTCTTCTGGGCAGGATTGTCATTGCTGTGGACGCCCTTTTTCGATGACGCCTCCGAACGCTTGTTCAAGGCGGCCGGCGTCGGGCTCTTCGCGCTTGTAGCGCTGGCCTCCATGCCGCCTCGCATGCGGGCGTCGAACCTTTATCTTTCCCCGTTGGGCGCCGGTTTTGGCGCGCTCTCCGCCATCGTTTGGGTCATGACCGTGCCCAACGCTCAAACGGCCATCGACGGCGAGGGCCCCGTCCTGGTGCGCACCGCCTTGAGCGTGACCTGGCTCGCCTGGCCCGGGCTCGCCTGGCTGCTCATGCGGTCGGAGCGTGCTTTCGCGATCGCACTCGCCGTTGTCGTCGTCACCGCGGCCGTGATGACGGAGCCACGCGCGGCGCTTCTCGCGTTGCTCGCGGGAACCGTCGCCTTTGCGGCCTGCGTGCTCGCACCGCGTCCCACAATCCTGGCGACGCAATGGGTGCTCGCGCTCGCCATCCTGGCAGCCCCGCTTCTCCCGTTCGTCGTGACGCCGTTGACACGCGCGCTCTTCGGCGCCGAACCCGTCATGGTGCAGCCTTGGGAGATCTGGCGGGACAATGTGCTCTCCGAACCCATCAGGCTTCTCACCGGGCACGGGCTCGACACGGCCTTGCGCAGCCAGCTCGCCGGATTGCTGGTGACGGGCGCGCCGCAATCGATTTTGTTCGAGGTCTGGTACGAGCTCGGCTTGCTGGGAGCCGTGCCGCTCGCCGTCCTCGTCTTCCTCGCCCTTCGCAACGCCGCCCAGCAAGGTGATGCCATCGCGCCCTGCCTGGTCGGCGCGATGGTCAATCTATTTGCCTTCGCCTGCGTTGGCCTCGTCGGCTCGCAAACCTGGTGGCTCACCCTGATCGCCGATCTGTCGATCGCCTTCACCGCCGTCATCCACGGCCGCTTCGGAACAAGACGGCCCAAGGCTTTCGTGAACCGTTGAGCTGTGATGGAGGCGTCGGCGCGGGAATTGCGACGACGCAGTGCACCTTTTCCAATTTGCCTGCCGGCTTCATGCAGACCTGAATCGCTTTTTTGAAAGTTCACGATCACCGGCCATTTCGGAGCAGGCCGGCATCGCGCCGAACTGATCCCGCCCTAAAAGCTGCGGCCTGCGAGCCGGGGCAAAGCCGCTTCCGGCTCTTCGAGCTTCGGCTCGGCCGTCGCCAGCATCCGCTCGGGCGTCTGGCGCGCATAATAGTTGTAGTAGACGCCGTGTTTCCCGATGAGCTCGTCATGGGTGCCAGCCTCGGCGACGCGGCCATGCTCGATCACATAGATCCGGCTTGCCTGCACCACCGTCTGCAGCCGGTGCGCGACGACAAGCGTGGTGCGCCCGCGCCCCAATTCGTCAAGCGCCTTTTGCACCTCGCGTTCCGATTCTGGATCGAGAGAAGCGGTCGGTTCATCGAGAAGCAGGATCGGCGCGTTCTTCAGGAAAGCGCGAGCAATGGCGATGCGCTGCTTCTGCCCTCCGGAGAGCTGAGTGCCGAGCTCGCCGACATCCGTATCGTAGGCGAGGCGAAAGCCGCTGATGA
The DNA here is from genome assembly GCA_019247795.1 of Hyphomicrobiales bacterium. Taxonomy (GTDB): domain Bacteria; phylum Pseudomonadota; class Alphaproteobacteria; order Rhizobiales; family Beijerinckiaceae; genus GAS188. The sequence continues at coordinate 6,582 of JAFBAK010000369.1, forward strand.
AAGCGTGCGCGTGGGCGGCCTTCGCCGCAACGATGATTTCCTCCTCGGTAGCGCCGGGCTTGCCGAGCGCGATGTTGTCGCGGAT
>JAFBAK010000201.1 GCA_019247795.1 Hyphomicrobiales bacterium
CGCCATGGCAGAAAATATCGCGCGGCTCGACAGGCTGGAGGCCCAGCAGGCCGAGATGGCGGTCGCCGGTCCGCTGCGGCGGATGCAAGCTTTCCTTTCCGACCCCGATCCGCAAATCGCGAAGGCCACATGGGATTCATTCGAGCCTGGCATTCCGGCAACCGGAGAAGGTGTTGCGACGGGTGGTGCCGGCTTTCTTGTCGGCGGAGGATTATCCTCCGTCCTAGGCCGCATGTTCCGCCGGCGTCCCCGGCTCTCGTCGGCGCGCTGAATTCGAGCTTTGCCCACCCCACTTGCGAAGCACGCCAAAGTGCAGACCGCGAAGGAAAGTTCTACCTTTCGTGGCAATCGACCACATCTTGAAGTTCGCCTTCGTGCAGACCTGGTCTTTTTCAAGAGCTCGCGATCAGGAGCAAAACTCTGAGGCATCTGCCGACGGTGCAGATATCACTGCGGTGACGGGTAGGTCGAAATGCTCCGCTTTCTGCGCGCGATCGATGCGGATGAAAATTTACTTCGGCGATTGCAGCACGATGCCGTAGCGCGCGTAAATCCGCTCGACGGTGCCGTCGGCGCGCAGATGGTCAAGCGCGTCGTTGATGGCGTTGCGTAGGTTGTCATCGGGGCGGACCATGCCGACCGCGACGTTCCAGTTGAGGTTCGCTTCATTCTCGTCGAGGCTCGAGACGCGCACGGGGTTTTGCGGATGCGTCAGGTTGAAATAGCCGGCCATCGTCGGCGTCACCGCCGCCGCGTCGATCTCGTGATTGGCCAGCGCTTCGAGGCTGTCGATCTCGAACCCGAAGGTCGACAGCGGCACGTGGCGCTGTCCGAGCGTCATCGCTGCCATGGAGCCGACCTGCACGCCGACCTTCGTGCGATCGTTCAGGTCCTTGAAAGAGGTGGCGGCGCTGCCCGAGGCCGTCGCGAGCGCGACGCCCGTGCGGTAATAGGGCTTGGAAAGCTTGAGATTGGTCTCGCCTTGCGCTTCGGGATCCGCGATCGTGTCCATGAGAATGTCGCAATCGGCGCTGCGCATCTGGAACTGCGTGATGATCCAATCGAGCTTCAGCGATACGCCGAGCTCCTTGGCGAGCGCCCGGCCCATCTCGATCTGAAAGCCGGGCGGGTCCTCGGTCTTGCTGGCGAAGGGCAGCGAGTTCGGGTGAGCGCAAAGTCCGATCGAGCCGATCGAACGGATGGTGTCGAGGGAACGCGCCTCGGCCGATCCCGCCAGCATGACTGCGAGGACGAGCGAGAGCGGGAAACCAGGCTTCATTGCGGCTACCTTTTGCGTGCGCCGCCGCCTCAGCCCTGATCGGGTTTGAGCGAGCGGATATATTTGACGATGGTGTCGATCTGCGAATCGTCGAAGGTCCCGCCAAAGGCCGGCATCGCACCTTCCTTGCCGTTCTTGATGCGGTTCTTCATGAAGTCATCGGTACGGGCGGAATTCATGAGCTGGGGCCCTTTCCCGGCAGCCCTCCCGCCGTCGGAGTGACACCAGCCGCAAGTCGTCGTGAACAATGCCTTCACGTCGAGCTCCGCGCCTTCCGGCGCCGGTGCCTGCTGGGCGGCGGCCTCGCGCCCGCTCGACACACAAAGCACGAGCCCAATCAGTATCGATGAGGCTGTCGGGAAGGCCAGAATTCGGGGATTTCGTCTCATGAGGATACGCGCGCACATCACTTCGGATCTTGGAGGGGACGCGGGGAGCGGCGTCGTGTCCGCTCCCCGACATCGATCTTGCTCTATTTGAGGCTGTAGACGATGAGCGCGCCGTCATCACGCGGCATGCTCTTGTAGACGCCTCCGAAGGTCGGGGCGTAATCGTCCGACGCCATGCCGCCGAAGCCTGCCGTCACGGCGATGTATTGCTTGCCGTTCACCGCATAGCTCACGATGCCGCCTTGGTGACCGGTCCCGTCGGAATGGTTCCAGAGCTCGGCGCCCGTCTCGGCATTATAGGCATGGATGGTGCCGCGCGAATCGGGAACGAAGACGAGATTGCCGCCTGTCGACAGCACGCTCGCGAGCGGCGGCTCGGGAAAGCGCACTTCCCATTTCTTCGCTCCGGTCACCGGATCACGCGCATCGAGGTGCCCGTAGATCTCGCCGCTCGGAGGCGGCGCGATCTTGAAGTCGGCGCCGATATTCAGCTGCACTTGCGGCGCCGTGATCGGCGTCGTCTTGGCCACCGTGAGCGTCATGCACCATTCCTGGCCGAGCTTGTAGTAAAGCCCGGTCTTGGGGTCGTAGGAACCGGCATTCCAGCTCACGCCACCGGAGATGTGCGGGCACAGCGGCTCGGCCACCTTGCCGGCCGAGAAGTCGCGCCGGCCGATCAGCTCGCCGGTCTTCGGATCGATGTCCTTGACGAAGTTGCTGTTCTCGGTGATTCGCCAGACATTCTTCAGCCCGGCACTGCGGTCATAGACAAAGATGTAGCCGCTCTTGTTGGGGTGCACGACCAGCTTTTGTCCGTCACGGTCGAGCATGACGAATTCACCGACCGCGCTGTCGAAGTCCCAAGTGTCGTGCGGCAGCTCCTGATGATAGAATTTGAGCTTGCCCGTATCGACGTCGAGGCCGATCACCGAGGAGGTGTAGAGGTTGTCGCCCGGGCGCGCGCCTTGCGTCTTGTAATCGGCCCCCGACCAGTCATAGAGCGGCGCCGGGTTGGCCGTGCCCCACCAGATGGTGTTGGTGTCGACATCGTAAGTGCCCGGCATCCAGCCGCCGCCGCCGCCTGTCCGCCAGGAGTCGTTGCCCCAGGTCTTCATGGCGTCGTCGGTGCCCGCAACCGTGTCGAATTCCCATTTCTTGGCGCCGGTCGCGGCGTCGACGCCGAAGATCGGACCGCGCCCCGGCCATTCGCCCCCTTGCGCGCCGATCACCACGATGCCTTTCGCGAAAAGCGGAGCGCCCGTGAAGCCGACCGTGAGCTTTTGCGAATCGATGAGCTTGGTGTCCCAAGCCGGCTTGCCGGTCTTCATGTCGAGCGCGATCAGGCGCCCATCCATCGTTCCGACATAGACCTTGCCGTCGCCGATCGCGACGCCGCGATTATAAGGGGAATGCGTCTGGCGGCTGATCAGGGCCTCATCGAGCTCGGGGATGTAGGACCAGATCACTTCGCCGGTCGCCCCGTTGAGCGCGAAGGTACGGCTATACGAGCCGGTGTAATAGAGGACGCCGTCGGCGACCACCGGCGTCGATTGCAGGCCGCGCGTCGAACGCCCGGGAATATGGATCCAGGCGACGTTCAGATTGGACACGTTGTTGGTGTTGATCTGATCGAGCGGACTGTAATGATACGATCTGTAGGAGCCGTGATAGGTGAGCCAGTCATTGGCGTCGCCCGCTTGGATGCGGGCGGTATCCACCGGTTGCGCGAACGCTTGGGATGCGGCGAGCGTAGCACCAATGGCCAGCGCAACGCTTCGAGCAATATTTCGAGGCACTCTCTTCATTACACTTCCTCCTTGTTTTCCTCGTCAGGCACGGCCATCGCCCGTTCTCGATCGCTTATTCATGCGAATTATCATCTGAACGGCTCGTGGGGTTTGAACGCTAACCGGACTCGTCGCCGGTTGAGAATGCACAGAACGGTATGCGTCCTCTGCGTCAATTCCCGAGCGATGCAAATGCGATCATGCCTCTTGGCGCGGGAGATGCAAGAGCAAGGCGAGGCACATCTTGAGAGAATCGTGTTCTCCATCGGGATTTTGGAAGACACAAAGCCGTGCAATCCGTCGCGGGCAAACACATTTTCGCGATCGAAGCGGATAACGAGGCAAGCGGCAGCGTGCGCGTCCGCATCGTGCTCGGTGAGGATTGGTCCGCGAATGAAGCCTTCGGAATATCACCGTTGCCGATCCCATCGCCGCGGCACTTGGGACTGGATCTGGGGGCTAGGTCTTGGGAGATTAAGCGCGACCGGGGAAGGTGATCCAGCTTTCCGGCCATGCCGGCACATTCCGCGCGACAGCGTGTGGGCTATTGCGTGCGAGCGAGGACCGCCGCGAAACCTGCAACGTCGCGTCCTGCATCTTGTCGCGTCACGGCCGATTTGAGGTGCACGACATCAAGAGCTTGCGAGGTCGCGGCCTCGCGGAGATAGGCTTGCGAATGCGCGAAGCGATTGTCTAGACCGAGTGCAAATCCGTCGCGGGTCGCGTCGTCGCCGCAGGATTGCACTGTGAAGGCCAAGAGGCCGCCGGCGCAAAGCGCCGTTGCGGCCGCGGCGAAACACGGACGAAGATCCGCGATGTAGACGAGGACGTCAGCGGCGAGGATGAGATCCGCTCCGGAGCGGGGCGCGGCGCGCAGGAATTCGACGATGTCCGTTCGGATCAGATGGTCGTAGACCAGCTTGGCGCGCGCTTTGGTCAACATGCCCGGGGACAGATCGACGCCAGTGAGTGAAGTGGCGAAAGGGCGTATTATTTCGCCCATGAGGCCGGTACCGCAGCCAAGGTCGATCGCGTGCTCGAAACGAAGCGCGCGCTCTTCGACGGCGCAAGTCTCGCGCAGGGCGTCCAGCATCACGCGAGGTGCGCGATATCCCAGACGTTCCACGAGATGAGCATCGAAGCGGTCGCTGTAATCGTCGAAGAGCGCCGCGACGTAGCCGGGTTGCATCGCGTCGTGCGGCTTCACCGCGCCGAGACGCGCCAGCTCGAGCTTTGCCCCCAGGTGACCCAGAGGATCGAGCTCGACGACGCGTTCGTAAGCGCCGCGTGCCTCGTTCCCCTTGTCGCTCGCCGCGAGCGCGTCGCCGAGTAGTTTCCAGGCGGGAGCCCAGGAGGGAGCCTCAGCCAGGGTCTGGAGCAAGATCTCGCAGGCCTCGTCGCTCTCGCCGGCATCGAGGGAGGCCTTGGCCCAGCGGTAGCGTCGGTCAAGCGCCACATCGTTGGATGATGAGAAGCCGGGGGGAAGGTGAGCCATTCACGATCACCCTCACCGCGTCGGCCGCACATAAGTCGAGGGCCCCCGGCGGTTCTCGTCGATCTCGAGCCGCTGATTGAGCGAGGGCATGGCGCGATCGGAGCAATCGTCACGAGGGCATGTCCGGCAGGATATGCCGATCGGCGTGATGATTTGCGGGTCGTCGAGGTTGAGGCCATCCGAATAGACGAGTTCGCGCGCATATTGCACGGGACAGCCGAGCCCGATCGACAATTGGCCGATCCGGTGCGGCAAGCCTCCGCGGCGCGACAGGCGGCCCGTCGGCTCGACGGTGCGCGCCAGGCAGAAGAAGGCCTGCCCTTCCGGCATCTTGGAGATTTGCACGCGCAACATGCCGGGCGTGGCGAAGGCATCATAGACGTTCCAGCGAGGGCATGCCGCGCCGAAGCGGGCGATGTGGATGCCCGAGGCGGAGAAGCGCTTGGAGATGTTGCCGGCGATATCGACGCGAATGAGATGGAAGGGCACCCCTTCGTCGCCGGGCCGTCGCAGCGTCGTCATGCGGTGGCAGGCCTGCTCGAAGGACACGCCGAACCGATGCTGCAGCACGTCGATGTCGTAGCGGGTCGCGCGCGCCGCGGCGAGGAAGCGCCCATAAGGCATGAGCAAGGCGCCCGCGAAATAATTCGCGAGAGCCGAGCGGGCGAGCGCATCCGCTTCGGGGGTCAGGAATTTGCCGGCCGAGACAATGGCCTCGATCTCGTTGCGTAGCGCGAGAAACGCCAATTGATGCGCGAGCTGAAAGGTGCGGCTCGGCAAGGCGAGCATTTCCGAAAGCTCGAGGCGCCGATTGAGCGGGTTGTAGCGGCGAAGCTCGCCATGCATGCGCTCGGAGGCGGCGATTTCGACATCGACGGCAAAGCGCTGCGAGAGCAGCCTGATCAGGTCCTGGTGCAGCGTATGGAGCGCGAGACCGTGGTCGACCCAGAACGCTTCCGCAGCCTCTTCGAGTTGCGGGAAATGGTTCAAGCGGCGCTGCAGGAATTCCGTAATCTCTTCGGAAGGGAGGCCGGTCGAGCCGCTTTCGCTCGCATCCTCACCCGCCGCGTGAGAGCCGAGCACCGAAACGCGGCGCCGATAAGCCTCATAGAGATCGACGACCGCATGCGCCACGGCCGGTAGTCCCGAGACGAGGTCCCGCACATCGCTCGTCTTCACATCGGCGCCGTCGAAGAGGGGATCGGAGAACACCTCGAAAAGATTGCTCGACAAGCGCTCGTCGTCTTCCAGGGCGAGCGTGGAGAGCTCGACCTGAAAACGCTCGGCAAGCTTGAGCAGCACCCGAACCGTCACCGGCCGCTGGTTGCTTTCGATGAGATTGAGGTAGCTCGGCGAAAGCCCAAGCTCGGCCGCCATCTGGGTTTGTGTCAAATGACGCTCCTGGCGCATTCGCCTGAGCTTGCCCCCGATGCGAACCGATTTCACGGTCCCTCCTGGATTTACAAACTGTTACATACCACAACAACAACTGAGTCACAAACGAGGAATTTTCACTCCTTCAGGCCTACCAAGCCTGTTTTATTGACTTGGGGGCGCGAGGGCGCGATTTCTTGACAATATTTTTCAAGAGGAATTCGCGATGGCGCTCTCAGAACATCCCACACGCTTCGATGGAATCAAGCGCGACTACGCGCAAAGCGATGTCAAGCGTCTCTCCGGCAGCCTGCGCATCGAGTACACCTTGGCGCGCGTCGGCGCCGAGCGCTTGTGGAAGCTCCTGCACGAACGCCCCTTCGTGCGCACGCTCGGTGCGCTCACCGGCAATCAAGCCCTGCAGCAAGTGAAGGCGGGGCTCGAAGCGATCTATCTCTCCGGCTGGCAAGTGGCCGCTGATGCCAACAACGCCGGGCAGATGTATCCGGACCAATCGCTCTACCCGGCTTCCTCGGTGCCGGAAGTCGTGAAACGCATCAACAACACTTTACGCCGCGCCGACGAGATCGCGAAAACCGAGGGCGACGACACAACATATTGGTATGCACCGATCGTGGCGGATGCCGAAGCCGGCTTCGGCGGCCCGCTCAATGCCTTCGAGCTGATGAAGGCCATGATTGAGGCGGGCGCTGCCGGCGTGCATTTCGAAGACCAGTTGGCGTCCGAGAAGAAATGCGGTCATCTCGGCGGCAAGGTACTCGTTCCGACCCAGGCTTTCATCCGCACGCTCAATGCGGCGCGCCTCGCGGCCGATATTTGCGGCGTACCGACGCTCCTCCTGGCCCGCACCGACGCGCACTCGGCAACGCTCATCACGAGCGACATCGATCCGCGCGATCACCAGTGGATCGATCGCGCCGACCGCACTCCGGAAGGCTTTTTCCGATTGAAACAGGGCAATCGCCATTCGGTCGAGCACGCCATCGCGCGTGGCTCGAGCTACGCGCCTTATGCCGATCTCCTTTGGTGGGAGACCTCGGAGCCCGATCTCGGCGAGGCGCGCGAATTCGCCGCCGAAATCCACCGGGCTCATCCGGGCAAGCTCCTCGCCTATAATTGCTCGCCCTCATTCAACTGGCGCGCCAAGCTCGAAACGCGCGCGATCGCGCGTTTCCAGGAAGAGCTCGCCGAGATGGGCTATCGGTTTCAATTCGTCACGCTCGCCGGCTTCCATTCCCTCAACCTGTCGATGTTCGAGCTCGCTCATGACTATTCGCAGCGCGGCATGGCGGCCTATTCCCAGATGCAGGAACGTGAATTCGAGGCGCAGTCGGCGGGCTTCACGGCGGTGCGCCACCAGCGTGAGGTCGGAACCGGGTATTTCGATGCCGTGGCCATGGCGGTTTCCGGAGGAAAATCCTCGACCACCGCGATGTCCGATTCAACGGAGGCCGCGCAATTCGAGGCTGGAAAGAAGCGCCTCGCGGTCGCGGCGGAATGAGAAGGGCAGACCGAGGTCGAAGGCAGGAGAATCGGATGCAAAGGCAGTTCTGGGTGATCGGCGGCGAGTACCACGACCTCGAATTTCAGGACATGGACCTTTCCACCTCCACGGTGCACGGCCCCTTCAACGACTATGAAGAGGCCAATCTCGTGTGGCGAGAGCGCTCGAACGAGACGCGGGCGCAAGCTGCGATGCGCTTTGCGATCGTGGTCTCGGCGCAAAATCCCGGGGCGGCGCAGCGCTGAACGGCAATCCCGCCGCGCGGCCGAGTTACTCCGCCGCCAGCGGTTGCGGCACCATGCCCTCCGGCTCGTGCGCCTCGGTCTGTGCCTCGGGCACGGTCCCGGTGAGCCAATTCGAGAGCCTGTCAAGATAAAGATAGATCACCGGCGTCGTAAACAAGGTGAGCGCCTGGCTTACCGCAAGCCCGCCCACCATCGCGAAGCCCAAGGGCTGCCGGATCTCCGCGCCGGTGCCCTGGCCGAGCATCAAAGGCACGCCGCCGAGCATTGCGGCCATCGTGGTCATCATGATCGGGCGGAAACGCAAGGTGGCGGCGCGTCGAATCGCCTCGACGGTCGATAAACGCTCGTCGCGCTCGGCCACGATGGCAAAATCCACCATCATGATTCCGTTCTTCTTCACGATGCCGATGAGCAGGATCATGCCGATCAGCGCGATGAGGCTGAACTCGAAATGGAAGGCCATCAGCATCGCGAGCGCGCCCACGCCCGCTGAAGGCAGCGTGGATAGAATGGTGATCGGATGGATATAGCTTTCGTAGAGGATGCCGAGAATGAGGTAGACGACGACGAGCGCCGCCAGGATCAGGAGCGGCACGGTTGAGAGCGAATCCTGGAAGGCCTGCGCGTTCCCTTGGAAGGTCGTGACGATGGTGCCCGGCATTTTCAGCTCGGCCTTGGCGCGGTCGATGGCCTCGGTCGCCTGGCCGAGCGCGGTTCCTTGCGCCAGGTTGAAGCTGATCGTAATCGCCGGGAATTGCCCCTGATGGCTGATCGACAAGGGCTGGATCGGCGTCGTGGTCCATTTGGCGAAGGCCGATAGCGGCACCTCGCCGTTGGTCGTCGGCGAACGCAGGAAGATCTTGTCGAGCGTCTGCGGGTCGCCTTGCAGCTCGGGCAACACCTCCATGATCACGTAATAGCTCGAGAGCTGCGTGAAATACTGACTGATCTCACGCTGGCCGAAGGCATCGTAAAGCGTGTCGTCGATGAGCTGCGGGGTGAAGCCGTAGCGGGACGCCTGATCGCGATCGATGGTGAGCGTGAGCGTCGTGCCCGCCGTCTGCTGATCGGTCGCAACATCGCGCAGCTGCGGCAAGCTCTTGAACTTCTCGAGTATCTTGGGCGCCCATTCGTTGAGCTGGGCGACGTCAGGGCCTTGCAGCGTGTATTGGTATTGTGTGCGCGAGGCGCGCCCGCCGACGCGCACGTCTTGCGCGGCCTGGAGGAAGAGCTTGGCGCCCTCGATCTTCTCAAGCGGCTTCCTCAGCCTTGCGATGATCTGGTCGGCATTCGCCTTGCGCTCGTCGCGCGGCTTCAGGGTGATGAAAAGCCGCCCGTTGTTGGTCGGGTTTCCGGAGCCGCCGACGAACATCGCCAGATGCTCCACATCGGGATCCTTGAGCACCACAGCGGCGAGTTCCTCGAGGTGGCGCTGCATGTCCTTTGGCGAAATGTCTTGCGCGCCTTCGGCGATGCCGGTGATCAGGCCGATGTCCTGCTGCGGGAAGAAGCCCTTCGGAATCACCATGAAGAGATAGACCGATAGGCCGAGCGTCGCGAAGAAGACGCAAAGCGTGATGAAGCGGTGCCTGAGCACGACATCGAGCCCGCGCTCATAACCTCTGAGCAGGCCTTCGAAAGCGCGCTCGCTCCATTCGTAGAGCCGCCCGTGATGGGCGTCTTTGGGCGGCTTGAGGAAACGCGACGCCATCATCGGGGTCAGCGTCAGGGAGACGAGGGCCGAGACGACGATGGTCATCGACAAGGTGACCGAGAATTCACGGAAAAGGCGGCCCATGATGCCGCCCATCAGCAAGAGCGGAATCAGGACCGCGATGAGCGAGACGCTGATCGAGATGATGGTGAAGGCGATCTCGCGCGATCCTTTGAGCGCCGCCGCGAACGGCTCTTCGCCCTCCTCCACGTAACGTGTGATGTTCTCCAGCATCACGATGGCGTCGTCGACCACGAAGCCGACCGCGATCGTCAGCGCCATTAGCGAGAGATTGTCGAGCGTATAGCCGAACACCCGCATCAGCGCGCAAGCTCCGAGCAAGGCCAGCGGCACGGTGATCGCGGGAATCACGGTAGCCCAGAAGCTGCGCAGGAACACGAAGATCACCATGATTACCAGAAGGATGGTGATCAAAAGCGTGATCTGGACGTCCTCCACCGCTGCACGGATGGTCAGCGTCTGGTCGGAGATGACCTTGATCCTGATCGCGGGCGGGATCGCCGCGATCAGGCGCGGCAGCGCCGTCTTGATCTTGTTGACGGTGTCGATGACGTTGGCGCCGGGCTGCTTGAAGATGACGAGGAACACGCCCCGCTTGCCGTCGGCCCAGGCCGCCTGTTTCATGTCTTCCGGCCCGGCGACGCTCGTGCCGATGTCGCGAACCCGCAAGGGCGCGCCGTTGCGATAGGCGATGATGACGTCGTTCCATTTGTCGGCGTCGGTCAACTGGTCGTTGGCGTAGATCGTGTAGGCGCGCTTGGCGCCGTCGATATTGCCCTTCGGGCTGTCGGTGGTCGTGATCGCAATCTGGTTGCGGACGTCTTCCAGCGACAGGCCCTTGGCCACGAGCTTGGCGGGATCGATCTGCACCCGGATCGACGGCTTCTGCTGCCCGCCGATGAACACCTGCGCTACACCCGAAATCTGGCTGATCTGCTGGCCGAGCTGTACGTCGATGGCGTCGCTCAGCCGGATCAACGGCACCGTGTCCGACGTCGCCGACAGCAGCATGATCGGCGAGTCCGCGGGGTTCACCTTGCGATAGGTTGGCGGCGAGGGAAGGTTTTTCGGCAGTTGGCCGCTCGCCGCGTTGATCGCGCCCTGGATGTCGTTGGCGGCGCCGTCGATGTTGCGATTGAGGTCGAACTGGATGGTGACCGCTGTCGAGCCGAGCGAGCTGGTCGAGGTCATCTGCGCGATGCCGGGGATCTGCGCGAGCTGCCGCTCCAGCGGCTGCGCCACCGAGGAAGCCATGGTTTCCGGGCTGGCGCCCGGCAGTGTTGCGGAGACCTGGATGGTCGGGAAGTCGACCTGCGGCAGTGGCGCGACCGGCAGCAGCGGGTAGGAGACGAGGCCGATGAACAGGATGCCGGCCATCAACAACGATGTGCCGATCGGAAAGCGGATAAAGGGTGCGGAAATGCTGCCGTTCATGTCCAGACCTCTTGGAGGCTGGCGCATCTTGGCCCGCGCCGGAAAACTCCGGCGCGAACGTGCGTTTCCTTCTCCGCGTCAGGCGGTTCGCCGGAGGAAAATATCCGGGCCCGCTTGTTGACGCGCAGGATACTGATTCTGGCTGTGGTTGCGATCAGAAACGGGCGTGTCGTCATTCGACCTTCGTCCTATCGCCGTTTTCGTTCGCGTGTGGCGCGCAGAGCTGGTCTCGAGTCTAGACGCCGAGATAGCGGTGCAGTATCCCCGGCTGCGCCTTGATCTCCTGCGCCGGTCCCTCGTGAACGATGTGACCGTTGTTGATGATGTAAATGCGCTGCGCCAGGGTCAGCGTCGCCGCAAGGTTTTGCTCGACCAGCACGATGGTCTGACCGGCCGCAGCGAGCTCGCGACACACATTCACCAGATCGCGGACGATGATCGGCGCCAGCCCCTCGAAGGGTTCGTCGAGCAGCAGGATCTTGGGATCGCGCACCAGCGCGCGGGCGATCGCCAGCATCTGCTGCTCGCCGCCGGAGAGCTCGGTGCCCCGATTGTTGCGCCGTTCCTTCAGCCGCGGAAACATCGTGTAGATGCGCTCCAGCGGCCAGCGTTGCGAGGCGGTCAATCCTGCGATGACGAGATTCTCCTCGACATTGAGGCTGCCGAAGATGCGCCGGTCCTCGTGCACGAGCTGCATGCCGGCGCGCGCAACGGCGTGGCTCTTGCGCCCGGCGAGATCGACGCCGTCGAGCTTCACCGAGCCGGTGCGCGGCGTCACCACGCCCATCAGGCTCTTCAAGGTCGTGCTCTTGCCGGCGCCGTTGCGGCCAAGCAGGGCCACGACCTCGTTCTGCGCAACACGCAGCGACACGTCGAAGAGGATGTGCGAATCCCCGTAATAGGAGTTCAATCCCTCGATCTCGAGCAGGTTCATGCCACGAGCGCTCCGTTGACGCCGCCGAGATAGGCTTCCTGCACGGCGGCGCTCTTCTTGATCTCGTCCGGCGTGCCCTCGACAAGCACGC
>JAFBAK010000210.1 GCA_019247795.1 Hyphomicrobiales bacterium
CGGCAAGGTGAAGGAGGTCTGGTCGTTCCGCCGCTCGAACTACTTCGAGCCCGTCGGGCAGGAGATCCGCAACGTCGCGGAGAATGTCGGCCTTCAGGACATGTCGCCTTTCGCCAAGGCGATCGTCTCCGGCAAAGGCGCGCGGCAATGGCTCGACTCCATTCTCGCTAACCGCATCCCGAAGACGCGCGGACGCATTGCGCTCTGTCACCTTCTCACAAAGAATGGCGGCGTACGCGCCGAATTCACGGTGTACGAACGGGCGCCCGATGAATTCTACCTCGTCTCGGCGGGCGCCTTGGAACGCCACGACCACGACACCTTGCGCAAGCTTCTGCCGAAGGACGGCAGCGTCCAAATCCGGAGCGTGACGCAAGCTTATGGCGTGCTGGTGCTTGCGGGGCCGCGCTCGCGCGAGGTGCTGCAGAAGCTCACCGACACCGACCTTTCGAACGCGGCCTTCCCCTGGCTCTCGGGCAAAGCCATCTCGGTCGGCCCGATCGGGCTGCATGCGCTTCGGGTGAATTTCGTGGGCGAGCTCGGTTGGGAGTTGCATCACCCGATTGCGTCTCAGAACGCTCTGTTCGATCTTATCATGCAGGCGGGCGCGGAGTTCGGCATCAAGCCTTTCGGCATAAGGGCGATGCTCTCGATGGCGGTGGAAAAATCCTACCGACTCGTGGGGCGCGAGCTTTCGATCGAATATGCGGCACTCGAATCCGGGCTCGACCGTTTCGTCCATCTCAACAAGGGCGAGTTCCTCGGTCGCGACGCGCTCGTGCATTGGCGCGAGAAGGGCTTCGCCAATCGGTTCGTCACGCTCGAGCTCGAAGGCGTCACCGACACCGATGCGCGCGGCTCGGAGCCCATCCACCGCAACGGCGAGATCGTCGGGCGCTGCACCTCGGGCGGCTATGGCTGGCGTGTCGGGAAGTCGCTCGCGCTCGCCATGGTGCGGCCCGATCTCGGCGAGTTCGGCAGCGAGTTCGAAGTCACGATACTTGGCAAGCCGCATCATGCCCGCGTGATCGGCGAATCGCCCTACGATCCGCAAAACGAACGGTTGCGAGGGTGAAGCATTCGTATCTGCGCATGGGGTTTCTGAAAGAACAGTGGGCATGAATGCTCGGGCGGAGCGTGGGGGTGATGATCCACCTTTGATCCCGAGTTGCCGCTCGCGACGAAACGACCCCCAACCTCATCATGCGCGCACTTTGTTGCGCGCTCGCCTTGGTTCCGGGTGAACGAACGCAGACCCCTGCTACACGCCCCGGAACACGGGCTTGCGCTTCTCCATGAAGGCGGTGCGTCCCTCGACGTAATCGGCGGACGCAAAGCATTTGTCGACTGCCGCCTGGCATGCCGCAAGATCGCGCTTTCCGGGGTCCTTCACGTATTCGCCGACGCAGAGCTTCACTGCCCCGACCGTGAGCGGCGCGTTTGCGGCGATCATGCCGGCATAGCCGTTGACGAAGCTCTCGAGCTCGGCTGACGGGCGCACGCGGTTGACGAGACCCATCGTGAGCGCTTCGGCGGCGTCGAACTGGCGTGCGGTGAAGAAGATCTCCTTGGCGAAGGAGGGGCCGACCACATCGGCGAGGCGTTCTATCCCGGGATATGCGTAGCCGAGCCCGAGCTTCGCGGCCGGCACGCCGAAACGCGAATCCTCCGAGGCCAGGCGCAAATCGCAACACAGCGAGATGGCGAGCCCGCCGCCGATGCAATAGCCTTGGATCATGGCGATCGTCGGCTTCTTGCAGGAAAGGAGAGCGTCGCTCGCGCGCTCGACCGTCGCGTTGTAGAGGAGCGTCGCCTCGCGCGAATGGCGCTTCTCGCCGAATTCGGAGATATCGGCGCCCGAGACGAAAGCCTTGCCGCCGACACCCGCGACCACCACGGTCCGGATCGCGTCGTCACGGCCGAACTCCTCGAGGATTTCCGGCACCGCCTTCCACATCTCCATCGAGACGGCGTTGTGGCGCGCCGGATTGTTGAAAAGCATCCAACCGATCGCCCCATCCTTCTTGGCGATCATCTTCTCGGTAGTCGTCTTCACCTTGATCTCCTCAGTGCTTCGATGCGCCCGCTCGGGGGCCGATTGCGAGCCGCCCGCGTCAAATGACCTTGCGCTCGCGCAATTTCTTGATCGTCGCGTCGTCATATCCGTATTCGCGCAACACCTCATCCGTGTGCTCGCCCCGATCCGGCGTTGCCATGCGCATGCGGCTTGGCGTGCGCGAAAGCTCGACCGCCTGATTGACGACATGTGTGTCGCCAAGCTTGCCGTGGTGAACTTTGGCCGCCATGCCGAGATGTCGCACCTGCGGATCGGCAAAGACCTCGTCCATCTTGTAGATCGGCCCGCAAGGCACACCGGCTTCGTTCAACAGCGCGATCCACTCGGCGCTCGTCTTCTGGCGTGTGATTTCCGCGATGGCCGCGTTGAGCGCCGCACGGTTCTTCGAGCGCAACTGATCCGTGGCGAAAGACGGATCGGTGAGAAGCCGCGGCGCCTCGAGCGCCTCACAAAACCGCTTGTAGATATGGTCGCCCGAGGCCGCGATGTTGATGTGCCCGTCGCTCGTCGGGAACACGCCGGTCGGGATTGAGGTCGGGTGGTCGTTACCGGCCTGGCCGGGCACGTCCTTCGCCATGAGCCAGCGCGCCGCTTGGAAGTCGAGGAGCGCAATCTGTGCTTGCAGCAAGGAGGAGCGCACCCATTGGCCCTCGCCCGATGCCTCGCGTTCGAGAAGCGCCACGAGTATCCCCATGGCGCAGAAGATTCCCGCACCGAGATCGGCGATCGGCACACCGACGCGCACCGGTCCCTGCCCGGGTAGGCCGGTGATCGACATGAGGCCACCCATCCCTTGCGCGATCTGGTCGAAGCCGGGGCGTTCGCGATAGGGCCCATCCTGCCCGAAACCCGAGATGCTGCCATAGACGAGGCGCTTGTTGAGCGGCTTCAGGCTCTCATAGTCGACGCCCAAGCGAAATTTCACGTCGGGCCGGTAGTTCTCCACGACCACATCGGCGGCTTTCACCATCTCGCGGAAAATCGCGAGGCCTTCCTTCTGCTTGAGGTCGAGCGTGATCGAGCGCTTGTTGCGATGCAGGTTTTGAAAATCAGGGCCATGGCGCGGACCGCCGAGGGCATCCGATTCTCCGGGCATCTCGATCTTGATGACCTCTGCCCCCCAATCAGCGAGTTGACGCACGCAGGTGGGGCCCGCGCGCACGCGCGTGAGATCGAGAACCTTGAAGCGCGACAGCGCTTGATGCGAAGCCTCTTCGGACACGGACAGCTCTCCCGGTCATCCTTGATTTTCGATCGGTGCCATCAAGGCGCCGGGAAGGCAAGCCATGGCGCCTCGGCGCAGCATGGGCGCGCTTGCGAAGCGGCGGCAAGCTTGGGATATGTTCGCTCCCCATCATGCCGATGCCGCAGGCGTCCCGGCCGCGAGGAGAATGTCGATGAATATCACCCACACTGCGCAGAGCCCGACGCGTCGCGGCAATGCCGATTGGTTCACGGGCACGGTCTGGCAGGATCCGGTGATCGACGCGCCAAGCCCCGCGCGCGTAAGGGCGGCGCGCGTCAGCTTCGAGCCGGGTGCGCGTACGGCTTGGCATACCCATCCGCTTGGGCAGACGCTCCATGTCTTGCATGGCGTCGGCCGAACGCAGAGCTGGGGAGGTCCGGTCCGAGAGATCCGGGCCGGTGACACGGTGTGGATCGCACCCGATGAGAAGCATTGGCACGGCGCCGCCCCCGGTCATGGCATGGTGCATCTCGCCATCCATGAGCATCTGGACGGCGTTCACATCGCGTGGCTCGAAAAGGTGAGCGATGCGCAATACGCGGTCGAGCCGGAACAGGGAAGCAAGTGATACCTTCGCGCGGCGCCGGAGCTCTTGCCGCTTCGGCGCGTCGTCCGAGCGCTATTTGAAAAAACGATCGAGCCCACGCATGAGATTTGGGCGCCGGTCGCGCGAACCCGCTTCGAGGCTCGTGCCAAACACCTCGTCCCAGAACAAGGTCGTGACGCCGAAATTGCCTGGGATCTTGGCGTAGTGGTGCCGAGCATGGCGGTGCTTGAAACGATAGAGCGGCGAATCGGGCGTCACGCGCCAGTGATGCGTGACATGATGAACGACGACGTAGCACAGATAACCGAGCATCAATCCGATCGTCACCGGGCTCGCATAGGAGAAGCCGATGATGAAGGACAAGGGCAGGAGCGCCCCGACCGAAAACATCAGGAAGCTCGCCCAGCTCGGCGTTCCGACGAAGGCCGAGGGATCGGCATGGTGGGCTTCATGCATGTCGTGCAGGATCGGCACGCGATGCAAAACGTAGCGATGCAGCAGGTATTCGAAGAAGGTCCAAGCCGCGAAGCCCAGGAGGCACAGCAAAAGGAAGCCGAAAGGCCTCCATGTCCTCGCTTCGGCGAGCTGGTACGCCAATAGGCCGAAGATCAGCAGCGGATAGACGACGAAATCCGCGTAATACCCTGGTTTACTCAACTGCATGGACCCCTCCGCTCCTGCCGAGGCCTCATTTACCAATGGTCCCGGCATCGAACGCCCAAAGCCGATAGGCGATGCATAGAAAGGTCGCGAATCGAGGCAAGATTACGTCCCGGACGGAACCTCTCGAACGCCCCCGGCCCTGTGGCCGGGATTGCGTCAAAAGCTTAAATTTGCGCTAAACCCGGCTCATTCAAGGGGACTGTCGGCGTCAGAGCCGGAGCGCCCGCGCGGAATCGGAAGTTGGTGATGGCACAGGAAAATTCAGGCTCGAAGATGGCGACTGCGTTCCGCGAGGATCAGGCCGCAAGCGGCTCCGCGTCGCTTGCCAAGGGACGAAAAGATCCTCTGCGGGTCGGTATTGCCGGATATGGCGCGATCGGGCAAAGCCTCGCGAGTTCCTTGCAGCACGGTGTTCCGGGCGTCGCCCTCACCGCGGTCGCTTCCCGTGACCGCGAGCGTTTGCGCGCCACCCTGCCCGCCGATACGCAGCTTCGCGTCGTGCCGGTGGCGGAGTTGAAAGATCACGCTGATGTGATCATTGAATGTGCGCCCGCCGCCGCCCTGTCCTCGATCGCGGTCCCGGCCCTCGAGGCGGGACGCAGCTTGATCGTGCTGAGCTGCGGTGCGCTTCTCCAGAATGAGGAGCTCATCGAGCTCGCACGACAAAAGGGCGGCCGGATCATCGTGCCGACAGGCGCGCTTCTCGGCCTCGATGCCGTGCTCGCCGCCGCCGAAGGCCGTATCGAGAGCGTGACGATGACGACCCGCAAGCCGCCCGGCGGCCTTGCCGGGGCTCCTTTCCTCGTCGAGCGCGGTCTCGACATGGCCGCCATCAAGGAACCGACGCTCGTCTTCGAAGGCAGTGCACGAGAGGCGGCGCGCGGCTTTCCGGCCAATGTGAATGTGGCCGTCGCGCTCTCGCTCGCCGGCATCGGACCTGACCGGACGCGCATCGCCATCTGGGCCGACCCGACCCTGCGCCGCAACACGCATCTCATCGAGGTTGAAAGCGACGCAGCCAGGTTCTCGATGAAGATCGAAGGCGTGCCCAGCGCCAATCCGCGTACCGGCAAGATGACGGCGCAATCGGTCATTGCTCTCTTGCGCAAGCTTACCGCGCCGCTCGCGATCGGGACTTGACCCGGGCAGGGCCGATC
>JAFBAK010000247.1 GCA_019247795.1 Hyphomicrobiales bacterium
GAGCTCCTTTCCTATTATGGCGATCTCGAGAAGCTCGAGGCCGGCGCTTTGTGGACGGTGGCCAACAAGATCGAGCCGTGGTTTCCGCAATCGGTGTCGGCGCCCGTGCTGTGGCGTTATCGCGAGCTTCGCGATCATGTGCTGCGCTCGCTCGATCTCGTCACCGCCGAGAAAGCGGGAAGGCGCGTCATCTACCTCGCCAACCCTCATCGTCGGGATGTCTCGGCCGCGGTCGGCTGGCTCTATACCGGCCTTCAGGTGATGCAGCCCGGCGAGGTCGCCTCCTCGCACCAGCACTCCGCTTCGGCGCTTCGTTTCATCATGGAAGGCGAGGGTGCCTATACGGTCGTCGACGGCCACAAGATGACGCTCAAGGAGAACGATTTCGTTCTGACGCCGAACGGTTCCTGGCACGAGCATGGAGTGGAGGCGCAAGGCACGCCCTGCATTTGGCAGGATGGTCTCGACATTCCGCTCGTCAATGCGCTCGAGGCGAATTTCTTCGCCGTGCACCCGAAGGGGCGCCAGGAAATGACCTACCCGGTCGACGACTCCACCCACAGCTATGGCGCGCCCGGCCTGATGCCGGCGACCGGCACCTGGTCGAAAGCCTACTCGCCGCTTCTGAAATACGAATGGGCCCCGACTTATGAGGCGCTGCAGCGCTACGCCAAGGCGGGCGAAGGATCACCCTTCGACGGCGTGATGATGAATTACGTCAACCCGCTCACTGGGGGTCCGGTGATGCAGACGATCGGCGCCTCGATGCAGCTTCTGCGGCCGGGCGAACGCACGAAGGCGCATCGGCATAC
Source organism: Hyphomicrobiales bacterium (assembly GCA_019247795.1). Taxonomy (GTDB): domain Bacteria; phylum Pseudomonadota; class Alphaproteobacteria; order Rhizobiales; family Beijerinckiaceae; genus GAS188. The sequence goes on from JAFBAK010000247.1 coordinate 813, forward strand.
CGGAAGCTTCATCTACCAGGCGGCGAAGGGGAAGGGATATTCGATCATCGCCGGCAAGCGCTTCGAATGGCAGGCGAGGGACATTTTCTGCGTACCCTCGTGGGCGGTGCATGAGCATGGCAACGCATCTGAAACGGAGGACGCCTGCCTTTTCGCCTTCAACGATTTGCCGGTCATGCGCGCGCTCGGCCTCTATCGCGAAGAGGCCTTCGGCGACAATGAGGGGCACCAAGCGGTGAGGTGAGCGGGGCCGACGCGACCCGCCGGCGCTTCTCGTTCGGCTCAGGCCGCCAGGCAGAAAACTGTTCGCAATTCTTCAGCCCCCCGCCTCATCGGGCTTGCGCGGCCGCTTCTTGGGCGCACCGGTCGTGGCGCCTCCCATATAGGAGGGCGGGTCACTTGCCGGAAAGCTGTCCTCGACGGCGTCGTCGATGAGCCGCTCGCGCTTCTTTCCGTCCGCGGATTTGGCGGCGATCTTGTCCGTCTTGCTCGGCTTTTGCGTTTCAGAGCCTTGAGGTCGCGGGTCGGCCATGTCGATGCTCCTGATGGATCGATCCGAGAGTTGTGGTCAGGCCTCTTCCGACAACGGGAACCCTCGTCGGAGCCGACCACGGGCGAACTCGGCATGCCCGAACGAACGCTCGACGCGCCGGCGTGCCTGCCGAAGACGTTCAACTTCCGTCTCCGGCAAACGGGCGATCGTGATCCGAAGTTCCGCCAAGACAATTCGGTGGGGCTTTATGTCTGCACAAATCCAGCGATTTCGTGCAATTGCAAGCTGTCGCCCAATTACCCCTCGTAGTAGGAGGAGACGAGACGGTCGAGAAGTCGCACGCCCCAGCCCGAACCCCAAGAATGATTGATATCGGTCTCCTTCGATCCCATCGCCGTTCCCGCGATGTCGAGATGAGCCCAAGGGGTGTCTCCGACGAAGCGTTTGATGAACATGGCTGCGCTCGAGGAGCCGCCCTGTCGGCCGCCGACATTTTTCATGTCGGCAAATTTTGAATCGATCATCTTGTCGTAGCCTTTGCCGATCGGCATGCGCCACACCGTTTCGCCGGTGGCCTCTCCGACCGCAATGAGGTGCGAGGCGAGCTCGTCATTATTGCAATAAAGCCCGGCATGCTCCTGGCCGAGGGCCACGATGATCGCGCCCGTCAAGGTGGCAAGGTCGATCATGAAGCGCGGCTTGAACGTCTCGCGCACATGCCAAAGCACGTCCGCGAGCACAAGCCGCCCCTCGGCGTCCGTGTTGATGATCTCCACCGTTTGTCCCGACAAGGATGTGACGATGTCGCCGGGGCGCTGCGCCGCGCCACCCGGCATGTTCTCGACGAGGCCGATTGCGCCAATCGCATTCACCTTCGCTTTGCGTGCCGCGAGCACATGCATGACCCCGGTGACCGCCGCTGCCCCGCCCATGTCGCCTTTCATGTCCTCCATGCCGGCACCCGGCTTGATCGAGATGCCGCCTGTGTCGAAGCACACGCCCTTGCCGACGAAGGCCAGCGGCGCCGCCGTTTGATCGGCCGCGCCGTTCCAGCGCATGATCACGACCCGCGGCTCACGTATCGACCCCTGATTGACTGCAAGGAGGGTGCGCATGCCGATCGCCTCGAGGCGTGCTTTGTCGAGCACCTCGACCTCGACGCCGAGCTGGCGCAGAGCCTCGCAGCGGCGGGCGAATTCCTCGGGGAAGAGGACATTCGCAGGCTCGTTCACGAGATCTCGCGCCAGGTTGACGCCATCCACGGTCGCCGCAACCCCCTCGAGCTCGGTCGCGCTCGGCTGGACGGGGCTGGCGATGTTGAGCGCGATCTCCTCGGCGCTTTCTTCTCCGGGCTCTTTCTTGGTCTTGTAGCGCTCGAATTTATAAGTCGAAAGCCTTGCACCCAGGGCGAAATCCGCGACATTCCTTGCTGAGATCTCGCGGCCTGGAATGTCGAGCAGCACGCTGGCCTGCCCATTTCCCACCTTTCCCGCAACCTGCCCGCCGAGGAGGGTGATGTCGATCGCTTCGCTTTCGCTTGCCGTGCCGATGACGACGAGCTTGTCGAGACCGGCGCTCGGGGAAAGCAAGGTAAGCACACTGCCCGATTTGCCTTTGAAGCGCTCCGTGGCCGTGGCGCGGGCGAGCGCACGAGACAATTCCTCTCCCATGAGCTCGGCGACGGCCGTGGTCGGCCTACCATCTCCACCCACGAAAATCACGGCCGCGCCGCTCGTCGGGAAAGCGAGCGGCGAAAAAGAGGTGGTCACGGATTTCGGCATGATGTCCTCGAATGGGGAGAGATCGGCGGAGAGGCGACACAGTTAGCGGAAATCATCGTGGCCATGAAGTGGCCATTTGAGGCCGGGATAAGTTTCAAGGAGCCCGAACTGGGTCAGGCCGAGCCTTGCTCCCGCCGCGAGCTGCCCTTAAACCCCATTTTGCGACGCAAGGAACAAACTCGGGCGATGACTCTCGTCGAGCGCTATATCTTCAAGACGGTGACCGCCGCGTTCCTGGCGATTTGCCTCGCCCTGACGGCCGTGATCTGGGTGACACAGGCTCTGCGCGAGCTCGATCTCATCACCGGCCAGGGCCAGAGCTTGCTGGTCTTTCTCGTCTTCAATCTCCTCTCGCTGCCGACGCTTCTCGCGATCGTGGCTCCGATCGCGTTGTTTGCGGCGACGCTTTCCACGCTCAACAAGCTCAACGGTGACAGCGAGCTGATCGTCATGAGCGCCTCCGGCGTCGCGCCGCTGCGCCTGGCGCTGCCCTTCCTCTTCCTGTCGCTTCTCGTGGCGGCGCTCGCGGCCTGGCTCTCGATCTCCGTGATCCCTGAAAGCTTCAGGGTGCTTCGCGACCTGATCAGCCATGTACGCGCGGATGTGATCACGAAGGTGGCGCAGGAGGGCCGTTTCACGGTCCTCGATTCAGGGATCACGTTTCATTTTCGCGAGAAGAAGGGCGATGCCCTCGAAGGCGTCTTCATGGAAGACGCGCGCGACCCGGACAAGCCGAGCGTCTACCTCGCCGAGCGCGGCCACACGGTGGCGATGGGCGACACGAGCTTCCTCATCCTCGAAAGCGGCTACGTGCAGCGCGGCCAGGGCGTCGGGAAGGATCCGGCGATGGTCACTTTCGACCGCTACGCGCTCGACCTGTCGCAGCTCGCGCAGGACGCCGAGCAGACGATCTACAAACCGCGCGAGCGCTCAACCGCCGATCTCCTCACCGACAGCACGAACGACGCCTATGCCCAGCTCACCGCAGGTCGTTTCCGCGCCGAGCTGCATGACCGGTTCTCAGCCCCGCTCTTTCCGCTCGCCTGCATGATGATCGCCTTCGCGGCGCTCGGGACGGCGCGTACGACCCGTCAAGGACGCGGCAAGGCGATGGGCGTGGCGATCGTGGCGATCGTGGTGCTCAGGATCGCGATCTTCGGGATCTCGAGCCTGATCGTGCGCAGCCCATGGGCGGTGCCGCTTGCTTACGTCGTGCCGCTTCTGGTGGCGGCGGGATCGGCGGTGATCGCGTTCAGGTCGTCCGCCTTCACGAGCTTCGCGCGCCGTCACGGGACCGGGCTCGACCGCTCCTACAAGGTTGCCGCGGCATCATGATCGGCATCGGCTGGACGCTTGGGCGCTACTTTTCCTTGCGCTTCACACATTGGATTCTCGGCGTCTTCGTGACGGTCTTCGCCCTGATCTATCTCATCGACTTCGTCGAGTTCCTGCGCCGCGCCGGCGACACGCCGGGAGCGACCGTCAGCCTCTTAGGGCTCTTATCGTTCTATCGAACGCCCGTCGTCGCCGAGCAGGTGATGCCTTTCGCCGTCATGTTCGGCTCGATGGGCGCGTTTCTCGCCTTGTCGCGCAAGCTCGAGCTCGTCGTGACACGTGCCGCCGGCGTGTCGGTCTGGCAATTCGCATTTCCCGCGATGTTCGTGGCCGCCATGGGCGGAGTGTTGGCGACAACGCTCTATGACCCCTTGTCCGCCCATCTCAAGCAGCGCGCCGACGCGATGGAAGCGAAACTCGTCGGTCGAGCCACCAAAAGTGCGGCGAAAAGTATTCTCTGGCTTCGGCAGCGTTCGGTCGATGGTCAAGCGGTCATTCGGGTCACTTTCGCCGCTGACGGCGGCGACACGCTCAAAGGCGTGACGGTGTTCGAATTCGACCAGAACGGCACGTTCGAGCAACGCGTCGATGCGGAGGAGGCGAGCCTGCGAGACGGCTACTGGCTGCTGCACGACGCTCGCCTCATCATTCCCGGAGTCGAGCCGGAATCGCACGCCACTTACATCGTCGCGACGAACCTCACCCGGGATCAGCTCACCCAGACGTTTTTGCCCCCGGAGAATGTGCCATTTTGGCAACTACAAACGATTGTCGCGCAGTCCGAACTCGCGGGACTTGATGCGACTCGCTATCGCTTGCGATACCAGAAGCTGATCGCTCAGCCCGTCATGTTCCTGGCCATGGTCCTCGTCGCCGCTTCAGTTTCCTTAAGGTTTTTTCGATTTGGTGGCGTCGCCCCCATGGTGCTCGCTGGCGTGACGGCTGGCTTCGTGCTTTACGTCGCGAGCGAACTGGTCGAAAATTTAGGTGCCGCGGGAATTGTGGGGCCCGGCGTAGCCGCATGGCTGCCAGCAACGGTGGGGACGCTTCTCGGCGTCCTCAGCTTGCTGCACCAGGAGGACGGGTAAATGTCGATCCGCATCGGCGAAAGCCGAATCGGACCGAGGGTAAAGGATGCAAATGCCCGCCGGGGCCGCCGGCCGTGGAGACGGCTCGCGGGGTTCCTCGCTGCGGCTGCGCTTGGCTGCGCGCTGTCGAATTTCGCGTGGGCGCAGGCCTCCTCACAATCGGATCACGATGCGCAAAAGGCTGCGGCGAAGCAGGCGAATGGTCGCCCCGACATGCTCGTCGAGGCCAAGGAGATGGTCTACGACAAGGACCACAACACCGTCTCGGCGGTCGGCAACGCCAAGATCTACTATCAAGGCAAGGTGCTCGAGGCCGACAAGGTCACCTACTACCGCGACAAGAAACAGGTGCTCGCCGAGGGCAACGCCAAGCTCACCGACGAGCAAGGAAATGTCTATTACGGCACGACATTCGAGCTCACGGACGATTTCAAGAACGGCTTCATCAATTCGCTTCTCCTCGAGACCAAGGACAAGACCCGCTTCTCCGGTCCGCGTGTGGAGCGCGCCGAGGGCGAGACCACGACCTTTGAGGATGGCACCTACACGGCCTGCGAGCCCTGCAAGGACGACCCCGCGAGACCGCCGCTCTGGCAGGTGCGCGCCAAGCGCATCATCGACAACCATGTCGAGCACAAGATCTACTATGAGGATGCCTGGCTCGAGTTCTACGGCTGGCCCGTCGCCTACTCGCCGTATTTTTCCGGGCCGGATCCGAGCGTTCGCCGGGCATCGGGTTTCCTGGCGCCGCATCTCTATGGCGGCAGCAACATCGGATATGGCGTGGGCCTCCCCTATTTCTGGGCGCTCGCTCCCAACTACGATGTGACGCTCACGCCGAACTTCCTCACCGAGCAGGGCTTTCTCGGGGATGTCGAGTGGCGCCACCGCCTGGAGACCGGCGCCTACTCGATTCGCCTGAGCGGCATCTACCAGTCCGATCCGAACGCCTTCACCGCGCCGCCTTACGGCGCAGGCGATCGGAGATTCCGTGGCTCGATCGAGAGCAAGGGACAGTTCTTCTTTAACGAAAACTGGAAATACGGATGGGATGTTGCCGGAGCTACCGATAAATACTTCTTTCATGACTATAAAATCCGCAGTCCCAATATAACTTATTTCGACTTTGCTAATTTTCGTGAGGCAAATTCGACGGTCTACCTGACAGGCAAGGCCGATCGAAGCTGGTTCGATCTTCGCGGGTTCTATTTCGAGTCGCTGAACGGCCTCGATTTCCAAAAGCAGATCCCGGTGGCGGCGCCGGTGCTCGATTACGATCGGCGCTTCGACGGCCCGAGCTTCCTCGGCGGCGAGATCACCGTGAACGCCAATGCGGAGAACGTGCACCGGCAAGCGGGCGACTTCGTGGACACCGCCTTCCGCGGCTTCCCGGTCAGCACGACGATGCCGGGCGTCGTGAGCACGAATTTTCTGAACACGTTCCTGATCAACACAATCAACAATCCCGGCAGCGCTTACGGGAATGTGTATGACGCCTGCGCCATCTATCAGAAGCCATTCTGCATCGTGCGAGGCATTCCCGGGGACTACGCTCGGGCCTCGATCGACGTGTCATGGCGCCGGCGAATTATCGACGACTACGGCGAGGTCTGGACGCCCTTCGCTTATTTCAAGGGCCAGGGGTCCTTCACGGACCTGAGCACGAGCGGCTTCAACAATATCCAGATCAACAATTTCCTGAGCCCGGACCAGAGTTTCGGGGTGCGGGCGATGCCGGCGATCGGCCTTGAATATCGTTTCCCCTTCGTCGGGGTCAGCGATTGGGGAACGAGCGTGCTCGAGCCTATCGCGGAGGTGATCGCAAGGCCCAATGAGTCGCGTATCGGACATTTGCCCAACGAGGATGCGCAAAGCCTGGTCTTCGACGACACGACACTGTTCCAATGGGACAAGTTCTCCGGCTATGATCGCATGGAGGGCGGCACGCGCGCCAATGCCGGGCTGCAATACACCTTCACGACGAAGAGCGGCGCCTTCGCCAATTTTCTCTTCGGCGAGTCTTACGCGCTTGCCGGGGCCAATTCCTTCGCGGTTGGGGATTTGACCAACACCGGGCTTGAATCAGGACTGAGCACCAAGCGCTCGGATTTCGTGGGCCGCATCCAGGTGCAACCGGTGCCCTGGTTCACGACCACGGTGCGCGGCCGTTTCGACGAGTCGACCTTCGCGGTGAACCGGCTCGAGATCCAAAACAGCTTCTCGCCGTTCCAGGCTGTCGATTGGTTTGGCGACAACAGACTGGCGAAGAGCATCTCCTTCTCCGCCCTCTACGGGCGCATTCAGGCCCAACCGCTTTTGGGCGCGCCTTTCCGGCGTGAGGCGCTCAACCTCGGAACGAGCTTCAGTCCGTTCCAGGATTGGACGTTCAGCTATTCGATCGCGTTCGACCTCGGCAACCACCTTGTCCCGGATCTGGTCAGCCTCAACGGTTTCAGCAGCGAGCATTTCTCCCACGCCTTGTGGGAGCCCGCGCAGAATGCCGTGACGCTCCAGTACAAGAACGATTGCTGCACCTTCAAGGCGCAATACCTCATGGGTTACACGACCTCGGCTTTGGGCTCGCGCGTGAAGGATGACACGGTGCTCTTCACGCTCGAGCTGCGCACGCTCGGCGCGATCAGCTACTCCTCGGACGTGACGAACCTTTATAGCTCGGTCGACGGTATCAACGTTTCCAAATGAACGCGACAGAGGGCCGTGACGGCCTAAGGGCGATGGGGCCAGATCGCGTCCTCGCCATCACCATGGGTGAACCTTCCGGGATCGGCCCCGAACTGATCTTGCGGGCGTGGCAGATGCGGCACGAGCGCCCCCATGCATCGAGCTTCGCCGCCGTGGCAGACCCCGAATTTCTCGCACGAGCGGCGCGCGAGCTTGGTTTTGCGGTCCCGGTCGAAAGCTGTGCCCCTGCGCAAGCTGCGGGCGTTTTCGAGCGGGCGCTGCCCGTCATCGACCTCAAGATCGCCGTCGACGCGAAGCCCGGGAAGCCGAGCGTCGCGAATGCGAAGGCCGTGATCGCCTCGATCACGCAGGCGGTCCAGCTCGTGAAAGAAGGTTCATGCTCGGCCGTTGTAACGAGCCCCATCGCCAAGCACGTGCTGCAGGCAACCGGCTTCAGCTATCCGGGGCATACCGAATTCCTGGGCGTGCTGGCGAGCGAGCTTTGGGGTGAAACCGTGATGCCGGTCATGTTGCTCTGGTCGCCGGAGCTCGCCGTGGTGCCGGTCACGATCCACATTCCTTTGGTAGAGGTGCCTTCGCAGCTCACGACCGACCTCATCGTGCGCACCGGGCTTGTGGTGGCGCGCGATCTCGCCAAGCGCTTCGGCATCCATTCGCCGCGCCTTGCGGTCACCGGGCTCAATCCACATGCGGGCGAGAACGACACGATCGGCTTCGAGGATCGGGCGATCGTCGCTCCCGCCGTCGCGCGCTTGCGCGCGGAGGGTGTCGCGGCGAGCGGCCCGTTTCCTGCCGACACGCTCTTTCATGCGAAGGCGCGGGCCGGATATGACGCGGTGCTCGCCATGTACCATGATCAAGCGCTCGTTCCGATCAAGACGATCGCCTTCGACGAGGCGGTCAACGTGACACTCGGCCTGCCCTTCGTGCGCACCTCGCCCGATCATGGCACAGCCTTCGACATTGCGGGCAAGGGCCGAGCACGTCCGGAAAGCTTCGTGGCGGCGCTCGATCTAGCCGGCAGGCTGGCGAAGAGAGAGAGTGCCGACGCGCTCTAACGATATGGCGTCTCTCGCGGCGCTGCCTCCGCTCCGCGAGGTCGTGCGTGCGCATGGGCTTGCGGCGCGCAAATCGCTCGGCCAGAATTATCTCTTCGACCTCAATCTCGCGCGCAAGATCGCACGCTCGACGGGTTCGCTCGACGGGGTGACAATCGTCGAAATCGGCCCGGGTCCCGGCGGGCTCACCCGTGCGCTTCTGGAAGAGGGAGCGGAACACGTCGTCGCGATCGAGGCGGACCGACGCTTCGTGCCGGCGCTCGAGGAGATCGCCGCTCACGCGGCAGGACGGCTGACGATCGTCGAGGCGGATGCGCTCGCGCTCGATCTTCCTCGCGGCCTTGAGCCGTCCCTTTCTGCCAAGCCGGTCCGCGTGATCGCGAATTTGCCTTACAATATCGCGACACCGCTCCTCATCGGCTGGTTGAAGGCCGAGCCCTGGCCGCCCTGGTGGCAGACGCTCGCCGTGATGGTACAGCGGGAGGTCGCGTTGCGCATCGTCGCGACCCCGCAGGAGCGCGCGGCCTATGGGCGATTGGCGGTGCTCGCCGGCTGGCGCAGCGAGGCGCGGCTTCTCTTCGACGTGCCGGCTTCCGCGTTCACTCCGCCGCCGAAGGTGACGTCCTCCTTGGTGCGGCTTGATCCGCGGCCGGCGCCGCTTGCCTGTAATCTGCAAGCGCTGGAGCGGGTCACGGCGGCCGCTTTCGGACAACGGCGCAAGATGCTTCGTCAGAGCCTGAAGACGCTGGGCGTCGATCCGTTGCGGTTGCTCGACGCCGCTTGCGTCTCGCCGACGAGCCGGGCCGAGGAACTACCCGTCGAGGCTTTCGTCGTGATGGCGAATGCGTTGATCGAGCAAAATTGATCGCGGCTTTCGGAATTACGGTGACAGTGCACTTAATTCACGGATCCGCCCATCCTCGTCGCGCAAATGGCTGGGTGTGAATTAAGTGCACTGTCACCGTAATTCCTGTAATTCCCGGCCTCAACGCGCCTGTCGATTGTGCTTCACCGCGACCGCGGCTCCGACCGTTGCGGCGAGTGCGACAGCGATGAGAACGAACACATAAGGCGTGTGCCCGTGATCGATGAGCGCGCCGGCCGCGACCGGCGAGACGAGGGAGCCGAGGTCGAGCCCCGAATAGACGAAGCCGAAGACCTTTCCGGTCGAACCGGGCGGGGTCGCGGCGCGCACCAGCATGTCACGCGAGGGCATCGTGAAGCCCGACAGGAACCCCATCGCAAGAGCCGTGGCGAACACCAGGACGGCCGGCATCGGCACAAAGCCGATGACAAGGGCGATTGCGGCTGCGCCGAGAAGCCCGGCGGCGATGACGTGATCGTGATCCGTGGTCATATCGGCCGCATAGCCACCGGCAAAGGAGCCGAAGGCGCTCGCGGCGAGGTAGGCTGTGGTGATAGTCGTCGCGAGCGCCAGCGTGACCCCTTGAACTTGCGGCAAGATCGTAGGGAAAAAGCTCTGCGTCGCGCCGCCCGCCGTCGCCAGCAAGGCGAAATAGAGGAAGGCCATCAGGATCGGCGTGCTCATGAACATAGCAAATCCATTACGGCCGCCGTCGTGCTTCGCGGTCGGATGGGCGTGCCGCTTGGTCGTGAGCTCGGAATGCTCGGTGGCCATGAAGGCGGCGAAAAGGATGCCGAACACGCCAACCGCCATTAGCGCGCCGCGCCAGCCGAGCCATTGGGACAAGAACAGCATGGTGATCGGGGCGAGCGTCCAGCCGATCGTGCCACTCACGGTGTGCACCGAGTAGGCACGCGCCATGCGTGAAGGCGAGACGCGTGCGGTCAGCACCGAATAATCAGCCGGATGAAACACCGAATTGCCAATGCCGCCGAGCGCGGCGAGCGGCAGCAGCATCCAATAGCTTTGCGCGAAGCCGATGCCGAGCATGGAAAAGCCGAGGCAGGCGATGCCGCCCGGCAAGACGCGATGCGCGCCGAAGCGATCGACGATAAAGCCCATGAGAACCTGCGCGAACGCCGAAGTGAAGAAGAACACCGAGATCATGAGGCCGAGATCGACGAAATCGACCCCGAAACCCACTTTCATGAGCGGAAAGAGCGGAGGCAGGACGAGCTGAAAAAAATGACTCGAGCAATGGGCGCCCCCGATGAGGCTGATGACCCGGGCGTCACGTCGGGGGGCGTCGAGGGCGATATCGGTCATAAGGAGCTCCGCAAAACGGTGCCGTCATACTCTGAACCCGTGGGTGGCGCATCGTCATGGGCACATATCTTGAATGCTCGAAAACCGGTTCGAGCTTCGCTCCGATAAGTGGTAGCCATTCTGGGAAGCGCCCCATTTATCTGCCATAGGCTTTCACATGGTTTCACGGATCATCAGCGTCGAGCCTTTCGATCTCGTGGTCTTCGGCGGGACGGGCGACCTTGCGCATCGCAAGCTGTTTCCCGCGCTATTCCAGCGTGACAGCGACGGCCAATTCTCCGAACCTACACGCGTGATCAGCGTGGCGCGGCGCGAGATGAGCGACGCTCAATTTCGCGAGAACGTGGCGGCCTCGCTTCGCCAGTTCGTGGGCAAGGAGGCGGCCGCCTCGCCGGTTCTCGAACGGTTTCTCGAACGCATTCAGCATATCTCCGTGGACGTGACCGGAGAGAAGGGCTGGCGAGAGCTTGGGAAAAAGCTTTCAGGCGGAGAGGATCGCGTGCGCGCCTTTTATCTCGCGACGACGCCTGAGCTCTTTGGTCCGATCGCGGAGCAACTCGCAAAGCATGATCTCGTCACGACGAAGGCGCGCATCATCGTGGAGAAGCCGATCGGCCATGACGGCGCGTCCGCTGCGAAGATCAACGACGCGATCGGCGTCGTGTTCAAGGAGCCGCAGATCTTCCGTATCGACCATTATCTCGGCAAGGAGACGGTGCAGAATCTGATGGCCTTGCGTTTCGCGAATGCGCTCTTCGAGCCGGTCTGGAATTCCGCCCACATCGACCATGTGCAGATCACGGTGGCGGAGACCATCGGCATCGAGAAACGCGCCGATTACTACGAGTCTGCCGGCGCGCTGCGCGACATGGTGCAGAACCATATGCTTCAGCTTCTTTGCCTTGTCGCCATGGAGCCCCCTTCGGCCTTCGCGGCCGACGCTCTGCGCGACGAGAAGCTCAAGGTGCTGAAAGCGCTCCTGCCGATCACGGATGCCAACGCAACGGCCCTCACCGTGCGTGGCCAATATCGTGCAGGCGCGGTGAATGGCGAGGCGGTTCCCGGCTACCTCGAGGAGATCGGCAAGAAATCGTCGAGCACCGAGACATTCGTCGCCATCAAGGCGGGCGTCGCCAATTGGCGCTTTGCGGGCGTGCCCTTTTATCTACGCACTGGCAAACGCTTGCCACAGAGGGTCTCGGACATCGAGGTGGCGTTTCGCCCCGTGCCGCACGCGATCTTCGATGGCGGCTCGAACACGATCCCCGCCAATCGGCTCGTCATTCGATTGCAACCGGATGAAGGGATCAAGCTATGGCTGATGATCAAGGAGCCGGGGCCCGGCGGCATGCGCCTCCAGCATGTGCCGCTCGATATGAGCTTTGCCGAGACCTTTACCGGCCATGTGCCGGAGGCCTATGAGCGCCTTGTCATGGATGTGATCAGGGGCAATCAGTCCTTGTTCATGCGCCGCGATGAGGTGGAGGCCGCCTGGCGCTGGATAGATCCGATCCGCGAAGCCTGGACCCGCTCGGGAGAGCCGCCCCGGCCCTATATCGCCGGAACCTGGGGCCCCGCGGCAGCCATCGCGCTCGTCGAGCGCGACGGGCGTACCTGGAACGAGGACCTTGCGGCGTGAAGCGCAATCAGGCGCCTCGGCGTAACAGAAGCAGAGCGATTCACGTAAATGTTAGGCCGGGAAATCCAATTCTTGCCGTAACTGGCGAATAGCGAACTCGGTAAGGAGATCACGATGCTCATTCGCTACCGTAACCGCAAGGACCTCCGCCCCTCGGAAATCACCCCGAGATCGGCCTACATGAACCGTCGCGACCTCATGGCCAAGGCGGCAGGGTTCGGGGCCGGCGCGGCCTTGGCCTCAGGCGCGGCTCTGCCGCTTTCCGGCATTCCTGTCGAGGAGGCGCAGGCGGCGACGCTCGCTTTTCATAAAAGCGAATTCTCCACGACCGAGCCCGTGACGGCTCGCGAATATGTGACGAGCTACAACAACTATTACGAATTCGGCATCGACAAGGGCGATCCGGGGCAGAATGCCCATACGCTCACGACCTCCCCTTGGAACGTGAAGGTCGAAGGTCTGGTCGCCAAGCCGGCCGATTACGCGCTCGAGGATTTCGTGAAGCCGTTCGCGCTCGAGCAGCGCATCTACCGGCATCGTTGCGTCGAGGGCTGGTCGATGGTGATCCCGTGGGTCGGTTTTCCGCTCTCCAAAGTGCTGGAACGGGCAGAGCCCTCGGGCAACGCAAAATTCGTCGCCTTCGAAACGCTGATGCGACCCTCCGAGATGCCGGGGCAACGGGGACTCTTCCAGCCGCTCGAATGGCCCTATGTCGAAGGATTGCGGCTCGATGAGGCGATGCATCCGCTCACGCTTCTCGCGGTCGGGATCTATGACGAGACGCTTCCCAATCAGAATGGCGCGCCTTTGCGTCTCGTCGTCCCGTGGAAATACGGCTTCAAGGGCATCAAATCGATCGTGCGCATCAAGCTTGTGGAGAACGCTCCGCCAACGACCTGGAATCTGCAGAACTCGAATGAGTATGGCTTCTATTCCAACGTGAACCCGGAAGTGGATCACCCTCGTTGGAGCCAGAAAACCGAGCGTCGGATCGGGGAGGGCGGCCTTTTGACGAAGCGCCGCGAGACTCTCCCCTTCAACGGCTATGCCGACGAGGTCGCGAGCCTCTACACCGGCATGGATCTGCGCAAGTTCTTTTGATGTCGGCTCAGGCGCCCTCGCTGCCTCGAGCACGCGCCGCCTCGCAAGGCGGCAAGCGGCTCGCGATTTCTTGGCAGGTGCCGCGCATCCTCGTCTACCTCATCGGCTTCATTCCCGCCGTCTGGTGGTTCGAGCTCGGTCTCACCGATCGCCTCGGTGCTGATCCGATGAAGGCGCTCGAGCATGCGCTGGGGCTCTGGGCGCTCCGCTTCCTCGTCGCCAGCCTCGCGATCACGCCCTTGCGGCAGCTCGTCGGCATCAACCTCATCCGTTACCGGCGCGCGCTTGGGCTTCTTGCCTTCTACTACGCGGTTCTCCACCTCACGACCTATCTCGTCCTCGACCAAGGCCTCGACCTGGCCGCGATCGTCGCGGATATCCTGAAGCGGCTTTACATCACGATCGGCATGACGGCCTTCGTCATTCTGGTGCCGCTCGCCGTCACCTCCAACAATCTTGCCATCCGGCGCATCGGCGCGCCGGCCTGGAACCGCCTGCATCGCTGGGTCTATCTCGCTGTGATTTTGGCGGTGCTGCATTTTCTCCTTTCGGTGAAAGTGCCGATCGAGCCGCTCCTCTATGCGGCGCTCGTCGCCGTTTTGCTCGGCTATCGCTTCTTGCGTTCAATGCTGCGGAAGCGGGGAGGAAGGGCGCCGTCGAGGGCGTCACTGTCCGCCCGGAAAGGGTGAGCGCCGGTCGCCACTAGGCTCGGCGCCGGATTTTTTTCCTCAAGCTGGTAGAGCCTTTATTCAGTCCTGTTCGAATGCGCGGAGCGACGTACCCTTTTGGTCGTCGACGCGCCTGAAACCCGATGTTTACCTCAATGTCCTCATCGATCTTGCCCCCACCGCGCAAATCGTCCGCAGAGGTGGCCGTCAGGTCGGAGCGGTGACCGGCTGCGTCCCATGCCTCTGACGGCGTCTCCAGAATCGCGAAAGACGCGCCATCTGCAGATAAATCACGGGCGTCGTGTAGAGGGTGAGCGCCTGCGACAGAATGAGGCCGCCCACGATGGTGATGCCGAGCGGTCGGCGAAGCTCGGCGCCGGCGCCGGTCGCGATGGCGAGCGGAACCGCACCGAAGAGTGCCGCAAGCGTCGTCATCAAAATGGGGCGAAAGCGCTCGACGCATGCTTCAAGGATCGACTCCGCTGGCCTCAAGCCGCGCACCCGCTCG
>JAFBAK010000343.1 GCA_019247795.1 Hyphomicrobiales bacterium
AGGATCGCGGGAAAAAGCCAATCGCGTTTGGGAAGCTCTTGCGTGACACACTCCTCGCGCATCGTGCCGGCGGCGCCTTCGGGCGCGCTCGGATCGATGCCTAAGAGCATGGACGACATTTGTCACGCGTATAATAGCAAATGTTACGTTTTCATTACGTCTGCCGCCCCGCGCGCTCGGTGAATCGCTTCCCAGATGCGCTGCGGCGTCGCGGGCATGTCGAGGCGGGTGATGCCGAGCGGGGCGAGCGCATCGAGAATGGCGTTCATCACCGTCTGCGGCGCTGCGATGCATCCGGCCTGCCCCGACCCTTTGACGCCGAGCGGGTTGGCTTTCGTCGGCACTTCGTTGAAGCCGATGCCGAAATCGGGAAGGTCGTGGGCGCGCGGCAAGCCGTAATCCATGAACGAGGCGCTCAAGAGCTGGCCTGAGCCCTCCTCGTAAGCAGTGTGCTCATGCAGCGCCTGGCCGATACCTTGCGCCAGGCCGCCATGCACTTGGCCAAGCGTCAGCATCGGGTTGATCAGGATGCCGAAATCGTCGAGGCCGACATAGCGCTCGAGCGTGACCTGTCCGGTGTCGGGATCGATCTCGACCTCCGCCACATGGCATCCGTTGGGAAAAGTGAAGAGGTCGGCCGGATCATCGAAATAATAATCGAGGCCCGGCTCCGTTCCCGCCGGCAATTGTGCGGGATCGGACGCGGCGCGCGCCACCGAAAGAAGGTCGACGCTGCGACGATCCCGGGCGTCCGCGAAGGAGAAGACGCCTTCGGAGAAGACAAGGTCCTCCGCCTTGCCTTGCAGGAGTTGGGCTGCGATGCGGCGCGCCTTCTCGATCACGCGCTCGATCGCCTTGACGAGCGCCGCGCCTCCCATGTGAAGGGAGCGCGCCCCGCCATGGCCGCCGCCCTTCGGCACGAGCCGCGTGTCGGCCTGCACCAGCCGGAAACGCTCGATCGGAAGTCCGAGAAGATCGGCGGCGATTTGCGGAAAGCTCGTCTCATGGCCCTGGCCGTTCGATTGCGTGCCTGAGACGAGCGCCACCTGACCGTCAGCCTCGAAACGCACGCCGGCCGACTCGCCCGGCTGGCCGCGGGAGGTCTCGAGATAACAGGCAACCCCGAGGCCGCGCAGCTTGCCGCGTCGCTTGGCCTCGGCACGGCGCGCCTTGAAACCCACGTGATCGGCGAGCGCGAGCCCCTTCTCGAGGTTATTGGCGAACTCCCCGTCTTCGATCTGCATGCCGAGGGCCGTGCGATAGGGAACCCGCTTGATGATGTTGCGCTGGCGCAGCTGCGCGGCACTTCGGCCGGTCGCGCGCGCCGCAAGATCGATCAATCGCTCGATGACGTAGTTCGCCTCGGGCTTGCCGGCGCCCCGATAGGCATCGATCGGCACCGTGTTGGTGAAGACGCCGCGCACATCCAGGAAGACCGCCGGAATCTCGTAAACGCCGCCCTGTGCTGTCGCGGACGAGTTGGTCGAAGGCCCCGGCCCGGCCGAGGAGATGTAGGCGCCCATATTCGCAAGTGTCGAGACATCGAGCGCCAGGAAGCGCCCTTCGGCATCCAGTGCAAGCCGGGCGCGGGTGATGTTGTCGCGACCTTGGGCGGAAGACAAAAAATCTTCGTTGCGGTCCGAAACCCACTTCACCGGATGGCCGAGGCGACGCGCAGCGAAAAGCACGAGCACCCATTCGGGATAAAGAAAGTTCTTCGTTCCGAAGCCGCCCCCGACATCGGGCGCCAGGAGGTGAATGCGCTCGAGCGGCACGTGGAAAACATCGCGCGCGAGCTGATCGCGGATGCCGTGCACGCCTTGCCCGGTGAGCACGAGGCGCAAGCTCTTTTCTTGCGCATCGAAGCTGCCGATCGCAGCGCGCGGCTCGAGCGGCGCGGCGACCACACGATTGTTCACGAGATCGAGTTCGACGATCTTTTCCGCGGCCGCGAAAGCCGCATCGACGGCGGCTCGGTCCCCTTTTTGGAAGCGGAAGGCGATATTGCCCGGTGCTTCCTCCCAGAGGAGCGGCGCGGCGGGCTCGATCGCAACGGCCGCATCGGCGACAGCGGGAAGCTCGTCGTAATCGACCGCAATCTGCTCGATCGCGTCGCGCGCCTCCTCCTTGCTGCGGGCGACGACAAACGCGACCGGATCGCCGACATGGCGCACGCGCCCTTCGGCAAGCGCGGGACGGGGCGGGATGACGAGCGGGCCGAGGGTCGCGACCTTCACGGCGCAGGAAAGGTGCCCAAGACCGTCCTGTCGCAGATCCTGCGCGGTGAAGACGCCGAGCACGCCCGGCATGGCGGACGCTGCCGAAATTTCGATGGAGCGGATCCGGGCGTGGCCGAACGGCGAGCGCAGAACGTGGCCGTGAAGCGCGTCCGAAGCCTCGAGATCATCGACGTAGCGACCCCTGCCCGTGAGAAATCGCGCATCCTCAAATCGAATGCGAGAGCGGCCACGTTCTTTACGTTGCGGCATGCGGGAAGCTCGGGATCGAGGGAGGAGAACAGCCTCCCCTTATCGCAGCCGCTTCATTCGGCCGCAACTCGCGCGCCGTAAGCGGAGGGCTCGTAGTTGAGGATGGGCATGAGCCAGCGCTCGGCCTCGGCCACGGCCCAGCCCTTGCGTCGCGCATAGTCCTCGACCTGATCGCGCTCGATCTTGGCGACGCCGAAATAATGCGCATCCGGATGGGACAGGTAGAGGCCGCTGACGGAGGCGCCGGGCCACATGGCGAAGCTCTCGGTGAGCTTGACACCCGTCTCCTTCTCCGCGCCGAGGAGGCAAAACAGCGTCTCCTTTTCCGTGTGGTCGGGCTGGGCCGGATAACCCGGGGCTGGACGAATGCCGCGGTACTTCTCCCTGATCAGCTCCTCGTTCGACAATGATTCCTCCGGCGCATAGCCCCAGAGCTCCTTGCGCACGAGCTGATGCATGCGCTCAGCGAAGGCTTCGGCAATCCGGTCGGCGAGCGCCTTGACGAGGATCGAGCCGTAATCGTCGTTGGCACGCTCGAATCGCTCGGCGATCAAGGTTTCCTCGGCGCCCGCCGTCACGACGAAAGCACCGACATAATCTGCAAGCCCCGTCGCGCGCGGAGCGACGAAATCGGCGATCGCAAGATTGGGCCGCCCGTCTCGCTTCACGAGCTGCTGGCGCAAGGTGAAGAGCGTGGCGAGATGCTCCTGGCGGTCTTCATCCGCGAAGAGCGTAATGTCATCACCATCCGCATTCGCTGGCCAGAAGCCGACGACGGCATTCGGGCGGAACCAGCGCTCCCTCACGATTCGCTCGAGCATGTTGCCCGCGTCCTCGTAAAGCTCGCGCGCCGCCTTCCCCTGCTTTTCATCCGACAAAATCTCGGGATAGCGCCCCTTCAGCTCCCAGGTCTGAAAGAAAGGCGTCCAATCGATCAAGGGCACGAGCTCTGCGAGATCGAAATGGCGGAAGCCGCGTGTCCCGAGGAAGGAAGGCTTCGGCGGCCGATAGCCGGCCCAATCGGGCTTCAATGCGTTGGCACGCGCTTTCTCCAGCGACAGCCGCGTCTTGTCGGCCTCGGCGCGCGCATGCGCATCCGCGACCTTCGCGTATTCGGCGCGCAAAGTATCGACATAAGGCGCCTTCTGCTCCGGCGAGATGAGCGCTGCGACCACGCCCACCGCCCGGCTCGCATCATTGACATAAATCGCCTGCCCGCGTGTGTAATTCGGGTGGATCTTCACCGCCGTGTGCACGCGGCTCGTCGTCGCCCCGCCGATCAGCAGGGGAAGGTCGAAACCCTCGCGTTCCATCTCCGATGCGACGAAGCACATCTCGTCGAGCGAAGGCGTGATCAAGCCCGAGAGGCCGATGAGGTCGGCCTTCTTCTCGCGCGCCACATCGAGGATTTTCCGCGCCGGCACCATGACGCCGAGATCGATCACCTCGTAATTGTTGCATTGGAGCACGACGCCGACGATGTTCTTGCCGATGTCATGCACGTCTCCCTTCACTGTTGCCATGACGATGCGGCCGGCGGCTGCGCGATCTGGCTCGCCGCTCGTCTTTTTCTCCTCCTCCATGAAGGGCAGAAGATAGGCGACCGCCTGCTTCATCACGCGCGCCGACTTCACCACCTGCGGCAAAAACATCTTGCCGCTGCCGAAAAGATCGCCGACCACGTTCATGCCGGCCATGAGAGGCCCTTCGATGACGTTGAGCGGGCGCTTTGCCGCGAGCCGTGCCTCCTCGGTGTCGGCCTCGATGAAATCGGTGATGCCGTTGACGAGCCCATGCTCGAGGCGCTTGTCGACCGGCCATTGTCGCCAGGAGAGGTCCTTCTCCGGGGAGGCCTTGCCCTTGCCGCGGTAACGCTCGGCAAGCGCGAGGAGCCGTTCCGTCGGGCTTGGCGCTCCTTCGCGATGGCGGTTGAGCACCACATCCTCGCAGGCCTCGCGCAATTCCGGCTCTATCTCATCATAGACGGCAAGCTGACCCGCATTCACGATGCCCATATCCATGCCGGCCTTGATCGCATGATAAAGGAAGACGGCATGCATCGCCTCGCGCACCGGCTCGTTGCCGCGAAACGAGAAAGAGAGATTCGAGACGCCGCCCGAGATATGGACCAGCGGATGCTTCTCGCGCACCGCCTTTGCAGCCGCGATGAAATCGGCCCCGTAATTGTCGTGCTCCTCGATCCCTGTCGCGATCGCGAAGATGTTCGGATCGAAGATGATGTCCTGAGGCGGAAAGCCGACCTCCTCCGTGAGGACCTTGTAGGCGCGCGCGCAGATCGCGACCTTGCGCTCCGCCGTGTCGGCCTGCCCCTTCTCGTCGAAGGCCATGACGACCACCGCTGCGCCGAAGCGGCGCACGAGCTTCGCCTCGGCGATGAATTTCTCCTCGCCTTCCTTCAGCGAGATGGAGTTCACGATGCCCTTGCCTTGCAAACATTTGAGCCCCGCCTCGATGACGGAGAACTTCGATGAATCCACCATCACCGGCACGCGCGAGATGTCGGGCTCGGACGCCACGAGGTTGAGGAAGTCGACCATCGCCTTTTGCGAATCGAGCAACCCTTCATCCATGTTGACGTCGATCACCTGGGCGCCATTCGCGACTTGATCGCGCGCTACGTCGAGCGCGGCGGCAAAATCACCGGCGGTGATCAATTTGCGAAAGCGTGCCGAGCCCGTGACGTTGGTGCGCTCGCCGATATTGACGAAGGGAATCTCCCGCGTGAGCGTGAACGGCTCGAGACCGGAGAGCCGGAGCGCCGGCGCGATCTTCGGTAGGCGCCGCGGCGCCTTTCCTTTCACGGCCTCGGCAATCGCTTCGACATGGGCCGGCGTCGTGCCGCAGCAGCCACCCACGATATTGACGAGGCCCGCGCTTGCGAATTCGCCGAGCATGCCGGCGGTCGCCTCCGGGCTTTCGTCGTAGAGCCCGAACTCGTTCGGCAGACCCGCATTCGGGTAGGCGCAGACGAGCGTGTCCGCGACGCGCGCGATCTCCTGGATATGGGCCCGCATCTCCTTGGCGCCGAGCGCGCAATTGAGCCCGATCGCAAAGGGGTTCGCATGTGATAGCGAATGCCAGAAGGCGGTCGGCGTCTGTCCCGACAAGGTACGACCCGAGAGATCCGTGATGGTGCCCGATACGATGACCGGCAGGCGAACCCCGAGCTCATCGAACACCTCCTCGACGGCGAACAGCGCGGCTTTGGCGTTCAGCGTGTCGAAGATCGTCTCGACAAGGAGGAGATGGGCGCCACCCTCGACGAGCGCGCGCGCCTGCTCGCCATAGGCTCTGCGCAGATCATCGAAGGAGACGGCCCGGAAGCCCGGATTGTTCACGTCGGGCGAGATCGACGCGGTGCGGTTCGTCGGGCCCATGGCGCCGGCGACGAAGCGCGGGCGGCCATCGCGCTGCTCGGCGAGCACCGCGGCTTCGCGCGCGAGACGGGCGGCCACGACGTTCAGCTCGGGCACGAGCTCCTGCATGCCGTAATCGGCCTGCGCGATCGAGGTCGACGAGAAGGTGTTGGTCTCGACTATGTCGGCGCCCGCCTCGAAGTAACGAAGATGGATGTCGCGCACCGCCTCGGGCTGGGTGAGCGTCAACAAGTCGTTGTTGCCCTTGAGGTCCTTGGGCCAATCCTCGAACCGGCCCTTGCGGAAATCGGTCTCGGTGAATTTGAGCGACTGAAGCTGCGTCCCCATCGCACCGTCGAGCACAAGGATGCGCGACGACGCGGCGCGCGCCAGCTCTTGCGTCACGCGCGAAGGATCGAATTCGGAAGGGCGGAACGCCATCGATGCCTCTTTACGCAGCCGCGACCTCGATCTTGGCCGCCTCCGCCTTGGTCGGGCGAAGCCCGATGAGGTGGCAGACCGCGTAGACGAGATCAGCACGGTTCATCGTGTAGAAATGGATGTGGGTCACGCCACGGTCGATGAGATCGATGACCTGTTCGGCGCATACCGCCGCGGCGACGAGGCGACGCGTCGCCACATCGTCTTCGAGACCCTCGAAGCGCTGGGCGATCCAGGTCGGAATGCTCGCACCCGTGCGCTTCGCGAAGCCCGCGGTCTGCTTGAAATTTTGTACCGGGACGATGCCGGGCACGATCGGTATGTCGATCCCCGCGGCGCGCGCCACGTCGAGGTAGCGGAAAAAAACATCATTGTCGAAGAAGAACTGCGTGATGGCGCGATCGGCGCCGGCATCGACCTTGCGCTTGAGCATCGCGATGTCGGCGAAGAGCGTTTCGCTCTCCGGATGACGCTCGGGATAGGCGGCGACCGACACCTCGAAATTGCCGATGGCCTTCACGGCGGTCACGAGATCCGTCGACCAGTGATAACCCTCAGGGTGAGGCTCATAACGCGAGCCAACTCCGCCCGCCGGGTCTCCCCGCAGCGCCACGATGTGGCGCACGCCCGCGCCCCAGTAGTCGCGGATGATCTCGTTGACGTCCGAGCGCGAGGCGGCAACGCAAGTAAGATGCGCGGCAGGCTTCAGCGCCGTCTCATCGACCATGCGCTTGACGGTCGCGTGCGTGCGCGCGCGCGTCGAGCCGCCCGCCCCATACGTCACCGAGACGAATGCCGGCGACAAGGGCGCAAGGCGAGAGACCGCTTCCCATAGCGTCTTTTCCATTTCCTCCGTCTTCGGCGGAAAGAACTCGAACGAAACGGAGACGCCATTCGAGCCCGGAAGACGCGATACCGGCAATTTGTGCTGGGACATGGCTCTTCCCTTCACGCTACATGCATCAAGGCGGGCGGTGCATCGTTCACGACGCGCAGATCTCGGCCGAGCCAGAGCGTCACCGTGAGCTTGCCGGGATCGCCGTCCGGCGGGGCGAGATCGCGCACCGAGGCGGTTTCGAGGCCGGCTGCGCTCATCCAGCCCGCGATCTGCTCATGGGTGAAGCCGAGTCGTCGATGACCCGACCTCTCGCGAAGATGCTCCATCTGATGGGCGGCAAAATCGACGACGAGCAAGCGACCCGAGGGTGCGACGAGCCGCGCCGCCTCCGCCACAGCCCGCTGCGGGTCGTCGAGATAGTGCAGCACCTGATGGATCACCACGAGATCGAAGGCATCGCGCGGCAAGGAGAGGGCGTAGATGTCGCCTTGCCGCAGGTCCACATTCATGAGGCCAGCCGCCTGCATGTTGGCGCGAGCCACGGAGAGCATCGCATGGCTCGCATCGACGCCCATGGCGCGCGTGGCGAGAGGCGCCACGATCTTCAGGATTTGTCCGGTGCCCGTGCCGAGGTCGAGCACGCTGCGCAGCTCCTTCTCGCCGATGACCTCGGCGATGGCGGCCTCGACCGCATGCTCAGGGATGTGAAGCGAGCGCATCAGATCCCATTGTGGGGCGAGCTTGGCGAAGAAAGCTTGCGCGGCCGCCGATCTCTGCTTGCGGACTGTGGCAAATCGCTCTCGATCCGCGCCGATGACCGGATCGTTCCGATCGAGCGAGGCGATGATGCGACGCAGGAAGGCGGCCTCCTTCGTTCCTTCGGCCAAGCGATAGAACACCCAGGAGCCCTCACGGTAACGCAACAAAAGCCCTGCTTCGACCATCACCTTGAGATGACGCGATATCCGCGGCTGCGATTGCCCGAGAATTTCGGTGAGATCGGAAACCGTGAGCTCGCCTTCACCAAGCAGAGCCAGGACACGAAGGCGCGTCTCCTCGCCCGCCGTGCGAAGTACGGGCAGGACCGCGGCAAAGGGCAGGTCTCCCACGAGCAGGTTTCCCATGACGGACCTCAAAGCGGACCCTCAACGGACCCTCAGAATGACATAAGCATATGTTTATTTCATTTTGCGTCAAGGGGCAAGGCCTCGCCTCTCCGGAGAAGGACCCACGGCAAAGGTTAAATAGGCCCCTCCCCCTCGGATTAGTCGTAACCCCACCTTGATGAGTTTGCGGCTCTTTTAGCTCGGAAGAACGAACGAGGGTCTGAAACGCCGCGAGGCAGAGTTCCTCACCCTGCCTTCTCGAGCGCGAAGACGAGCTTCATCCCGTCGATCTCATCTTCGATACGGCGGCCATGCGGTTCCGAAGCAAGGTCGAGCCCGACGCTCAATGTCTCGCCCATGACGTATTCGGCGTGGTGCTTCACCGCGTCGGCGAGGGCGCCGTCGAGTTTCGCCGTGAGCGCGATGCGATCGGTCACGGAAAGACCGGCATCCTTTCGGGCATTTTGCACGAGGCGCACGAAGTCTCGCGCCCGGCCCTCTTCCTGAAGGAGCGGGTCGATGGTGGTATCGAGCACCACGAGGCCTTGGCCGCGCAGGATCGGTTCGGCAGCGATGCCTTCCTGTGTGTTGAGACGCATCTCGAAATCGGAGATGTCGAGCGTGATTCCGGCAATCTCGATCCGCCCATCCTCGCGTTCCGCCCACCGCCCTTCCTTGGCGGCCGGAAGTACCTCCTTGATCTTGGCGCCGATCTTGGCGCCGATCTTCGGGTTGACCTTCAGCTCGCGCTTGCCATGGGCGTGAGGGTCATCGGAAAGCTGCACCGTCTTGACGTTGACCTCCTCGGCGATGATGTCCTTGAAGGGCGTAAGGATCGCGGCGTCGGGATGGGCGACGGTGAGCTTACGCAACGGCAGCCGCACCCGCAGGCGCCTTGCCTCGCGCAGCGTCAAGGCCGCCGAGGAGACTTCGCGTGCCAAATCCATCTGCCGCACGAGCTTCGCCTCTTCAGGAAGCCCTCCGAGATCGGGCCAATCGGCGAGATGGACGCTGCGCTCGCCCGTGAGCGCGGTGAAGATGCGCTCGGTGATGAAGGGCAGGAGCGGGGCGAGCGCCCGACAGGTCAAGGTGAGCGCGGTGAACAGCGCGTCGAACGCATCCTGCTTGTCTGCTCCCAAGCCTTCGGCCCAAAATCGTTGGCGGCTCCGGCGGATGTACCAGTTGTTGAGCGCCTCGATGAAGGGCGGCACGGCCGCATACGCGCCGGGCAGATCGTAATGATCGAGCCGGTCCTGCACGGCCGCGATCATCTCGCGCGTCTTTGCCAGGACGTAGCGATCGAGCACGCCTTCTTGATCGGTGCGCAGCTTCGCCTTTACGCCGTCGATGTTGGCGTAAAGGGTGAAGAAGTAATAGGCGTTCCAGATCGGCAGGATCGCCTGGCGCATGGCCTTGCCGATGTCGGCGCGCGAGACCGCGATGTCGCCGCCCGACATCACTGGCGAGGAGAGCATGTACCAGCGCAGCGCGTCGGCGCCGAAAACCTCGAAGACCTCCGTCGGATCCGGATAGTTCTTGAGCCGCTTCGACATCTTCTGGTGGTCGTCACCCAGCACGACGCCGTGGCAGATGCAGTTCTTGAAGGGCGCGCGGTCGAAGAGCGCCGTCGAAAGCACCATCAGCGTGTAGAACCAGCCGCGTGTCTGCGCGACATATTCAACGATGAAGTCGCCTGGGAAATTGGCGTCGAAACGTTCCTTGTTCTCAAAAGGATAATGCAGCTGGGCAAACGGCATCGAGCCCGATTCGAACCAGCAATCGAGCACCTCCGGCACACGCCGCATCGTCGAGTTGCCGGTCGGATCATCCGGATTCGGCCGCGTCAGCTCGTCGATCATGGGCCGGTGCAGATCGAGCGGGCGAATACCGAAGTCCCGCTCCAGCTCGTCGAGTGAGCCGTAGACGTCCATGCGCGGATACTTCGGGTCGTCGCTCACCCACACGGGGATCGGCGCACCCCAGAAACGATCGCGCGAGATGTTCCAGTCGCGCGCATTGGCGAGCCAATTGCCGAAGAGCCCCTCGCGGATATGGGACGGCACCCAGTCGATGCCCCGATTGAGCTCGACCATGCGGTCGCGAAAGGCCGTGACCTTCAGATACCACGAGTTCACAGCCTTGTAGATCAAAGGCTCGTCGGTGCGCCAGCAATGCGGGTAATTGTGCCGATATTGCTCGTGGCGAAGCACGACCCCGTTCGCCTTGAGGTCTTTGATGATCTTCGGATTGGCCTCATGGATGACGTTGAGGCCTTCATAATCCTTGACCTCGGAGGTGAAGCGGCCGGCGACGTCGACGGGAACGACGATCGGTACCCCATCCGCCCGCGCGAGCTCCATGTCCTCCTCGCCGAATCCCGGCGCGATATGCACGACGCCGGTGCCGTCCTCGACGCCAACGAAATCGGCGGGGCGCACCCGAAAGGCTTGCGGCTCGTACGCCTTGAAGTACGGGAAGAGAGGCTCGTAGGCGCGGCTGACGAGATCGGCGCCCTTCACGGTCTCGATCTGCGCGTATTCCTTTAGCTCGCGTTCGTAGCGCTCGAGCGTTGCCTGCGCGAGGATGAGGCGTTCGCCGTCTTTCTCCATGACCGCGTAGTCGAGCTCGGGGTTGACCGCGAGCGCCATGTTGGAGGGAAGCGTCCAAGGCGTCGTCGTCCATGCGAGGATCTTCCCGGGTCCGGCGTAACCGGAATGACCGCGCGTCGCGGGCTGCAGCGTGAAGGCCACGGTGAGCGCCGGATCGTCGCGCTCACGATAGGAATTGTCGAGGCGCGTCTCGAAATTCGAGAGTGGCGTCTGCACCGCCCAGCTATAAGGGACGACGCGGTAACCCTCGTAGATGAGGCCTTTGTCGAAGAGCGTTTTGAACGCCCACATGACGCTCTCCATGTAGGAGAGGTCCATGGTCTTGTAGTCGTTCGCGAACGACACCCAGCGCGCCTCGCGGGTGACGTACCATTCCCATTCCTTGGTGAAACGCTGCACGGAAGTGCGGCACGCCGCATTGAAATTGGCAATGCCCCATTCGAGAATGGCGTTGCGGCCCGAGACGCCCGTCTCCTTCTCGACCTCGAGCTCTGCCGGCAAGCCGTGGCAGTCCCAGCCGAAGCGGCGCTCGACATGCCGCCCGCGCATCGTCTGATAGCGCGGCACGAGATCCTTGACGAAGCCGGTGACGAGATGGCCGTAATGGGGAAGCCCATTGGCGAAGGGCGGGCCATCGTAGAAGACGAACTCGTTGGACTTGCCATCGATGGCGCGCGGACGATTCGCGACCGAAGCCTCGAAAATGCGGTCGCGCTTCCACCTTTCGAGAATCTCCTTCTCGATCGCCGAGAAACTCGGGGACTGCTCGGCCGCCGGATAGATATGCGCGCGCTCGTTCATTCTCGTGGATGCGGAAAATTGCTGTCGAGCCGCTCATTTGGGCGAAGCGAAGCGGCGCGTCAATGCGCGGGCGAACGACGGAAGGCAGCGCCTATGACAAGCCCGACGTCTTGCCCGGTTTTGGGCTGGGTACCGACGCCTTCCCTGGCGTAGAGAGGAGGGGCCGGCGGACGCCCGTATATTGGGCCGCCCTTCTGCGCATCGTGCTATATCCATGAGAGCAAAGCCACGGCTACCCGCAACAAGTGCGGGATGCCCAAGCGGAATGGTTATCAAGGCCAAGGCACGCGCCGGGCGCGCCCGGCGAATTTGAATTGGGAGTTGCCCTCAGGCGGCTTCGACCAAAGCGGTCGCGAGGCTTTCGAACAGGCCGCGTCCATCCGCGCCCCCGACCAAGGGGTCGACGAGGTTCTCGGGATGCGGCATCAGGCCGAGCACCCGCAGATTGTCCGAATAAATGCCGGCAATCGCATTCGCCGCGCCATTCGGATTGGACGGTTCGCTCAAGACGCCGTGCGCGTCGCAATAGCGGAAGGCAACGAGTCCCTGGCCCTCGAGCCGCTCGAGCGTTTGCGCGTCGGCCACGTAGTTGCCTTCGCCATGCGCGACGCACACTTTGATCGCTTGGTGGTTCGCATAGGCGCTGGCGAAAGGCGTGTCGGTGCGCTCGACCCGCAAATGCTGGAAGCGGCAGACGAAATGCATCGCCGCGTTGCGCATGAGAACGCCTGGAAGGAGGCCCGCTTCGCAGGCGATCTGAAAGCCGTTGCAGATCGCCAGCACGAGACCGCCGCGCCGAGCGTGCGCACCGACGGCTTCCATGATAGGGCTTCGTGCCGCGATTGCACCGCAGCGCAGATAGTCGCCATAGCTGAAGCCGCCGGGAAGCACGACGAGATCCGTGCCGGCAGGAAGCTCGCTCTCGGCGTGCCAGACCATCTCCGCCTGGCGGCCCGTCACGAGACGCAGCGCACGCGCCGCGTCGTCCTCGCGATTGATGCCGGGGAAGCGGATGACGGCTGATTTCATTCCGGAGGGCGACCCTCGATTTCCATGGCCATGACGAATTCGTCGAGATTCTTTCGGGCGGTCGGAAGGGTCATCGCCGCAGAGTCGATTCTCACGAGTGAGCCGCCGGCGAAGACCAAGAGCTCGACTCTTTCGTACGGGCCTTTGTCGCTCAACATATCGAAAAGCGATCGAATCGCATAATAGCCGCGGACCTTCTCGATGGAAGCGGAAACGAGCTTGGACTCGCGAAGCCCTTGCGCATTGGGCAAGGTAGCGTTCAATTTCTCATTCGCCTTGGGTGCCTCGGTCTTCACATATCTATCGAGCGCGATGGGATCTGGCCTTGGCGCGGGATTCTTGGTCACCGCGATCGTGACAACGCTGTTATCGGGACAGGAAAGTGGCCTGCACCGCCATTGGTCCCTATCGGCGAGCTTCTGATACGCCCATTTCGCTGGGTCCGGCGAGGGCGTGCGAACGACCGTGTTGAATTCGGGCGGAACGTCGGGTAGGGCGGCTTGGATAGTTCCGTTCGTGCCCACCTGCTGGCACGCGCCGAGCGTAAGCACCGCCATACTGGCGCAAGCGAATTTCAGGAGATGCATTCAAAGCCCCACAGCTTCCGATGAAGATAGGGCTGTTGAAAGCGATGGCAGGGGAAGTCAAATCACGTCAACGCGATAATCCTCGATGACGGTGTTGGCGAGGAGCCTCTCGCAAGCCGATTTGAGCGTGGTCTTCGCCCGTTCCGGATCGGCGCTCGCGATCTCGATGTCGAAGACCTTCCCTTGACGTACGCTCGCCACGCCTTCGACGCCGAGCGAGCGCAGCGCGCCTTCGATCGCCTTTCCTTGCGGGTCGAGAACCCCGTTTTTCAAAGTGACGGTGACTCGCGCTTTCATCGGGCTCTTCCGTGCAGGGCAGGATGCTCATGCGCTAAAGCTTCCGGGCGTCTCGCGCAATCCCGACCGCCCGCA
>JAFBAK010000071.1 GCA_019247795.1 Hyphomicrobiales bacterium
CCCGGCAGCGGCCCCGCTGCCGATGAAAAGATCGATGCGCCCGGCGCCCACGATCGCGGTCCCCGTATCCTGGGCGACCATCAGCCTTTCCCATCGGTCGCGCCCGCCATCCGATGCGGCTCGCGCGACATCGACCCAGAAGGGGAGACCGTAGGACCACACATCGCGATCGATCGCGAGTGAGCGGCCTGCCGTCAACGGGATGCCGGCGCCCCCGATCGGACCGTCCTCGGGGCGAAGCGCCTCCTCGAGCGCAAAAAACACATAGGAGCGGTTGCGCTGCATGAGGAACTTGGCCTCCTCGGAGTGCGCACGCAGCCAGCCGGTCAATGCCTCGAGTGACATTTCGTGTGAAGCGATCGCACCCGCCTCGATCAGCAAGCGACCGATCGATGTGTAGGGCCAGCCATTGCGGCCATCGTAACGAAGCCGGACGCGGTGACCGTCCGCGAACGCCACTTGTGCGGAGCCCTGCACGTGAACGACGAAGACTTCCACGCGATCCTTGAGCCAGACGAGCTCGAGACCCTGGCCTTCGAGCGCCCCTTCCTCGATGGCGGCCCGATCCGGAAAGGGCAGGAAGCGCTCTCCCTCGCGACGCGCGCTGGTGAGAGGCATGTCGCAATCCTCGAGATGCTCACCCTGGGGAAGCGTCACGAAATCGGCGGGGCGCCCCAGGATCGGCGCTTGGAATTTCGCGCTCCGCTCGCGCGAGCCCTCGGTCATTGGCTCGAAATATCCGGTGAAAAACGGCCGTTCATTGGTTTCGGCGTTCGCCTCCGGAAAGATCTCGAAGGGTTCGAAGTGCGCCTCGAAGAAAGCGCGGGCTTCGAAAGCACCGCGAGGATCTTGGGAAAGCGCCGCCCTGCTGATCTCGACGAGCGATGCGCTCGGCGCTTGTGCGGGGCGCAAGGGTGCCCGCCCCTCGATCATCGCGCGAGCGCCGGCCTTGAAGACCGCAAATGCGGCGAGAGCGTCGTCCTTCTCCCAATTGCGGAGTTCGCGGAAAATCGCCGGCCGAAAGATCCGCGCCTTTGCGAGCGGCGCCACGCCGACATCACTCGCGCCATCCCCCGCCATTGCCGGCATTCGCTCGAGCTCGCCTGGAGCCGGGCAGAGCGGGACGCGCGAAGGGCTCAATGCGTCGTTTCAGTCGCGACGAGCTGCCAGTTCGGATCCGAGGAGCGAGTATCGCGCGAGAACGTCCAGACGTCGGTGACGTCGACGACCTTGTCGGGGCTTCCGTCGACGACTTTTCCGTCGCGATCCCGCGTGGCAGTGATCAGCTTGGAAAGGAAACGCACCGTCACTTGCGCGATCGTGTCCCTCACCTGCGCATCGACGATCTTGGCGTCGTCGATCGAGACAAGGGTCATGTCGACTTTCTCGCCGCGCGCTTCGCGATCCGAAATCGCCTTCGAAAATCCTTCGAGCACCTCGGGCGAGAGAAGATCCCGCAGCCTCTTGCGATCGCCCTTGGCGAATGAGGTCACCGTGATCTCATAAGCACCGCGCGCTCCCGAAAGGAAAGCGCCGGGGTCGAACCCGTGCGAGGCCGCATCGACAGCATCGAGACTGAGCGCCAGCGGCGAGCTTGGCTCCGCATAGCCTTTCCAGCGATCCGGGTTTTGGTCGGGTTCGACGCGCGATCCGCGATCATTTGCGACTGTCGCCATCGGAATCACATTGCCGGGCTGACCGACCGCGTCGCGGCGGAAAGGCGCAGGCGCTGCCTGATTGCGCGGTGGCGCGTCCCGCTGCGGACGCTGGCCGAGCACAGAACGAAGTCGCAGCACGATGAAAACCGCGACCGCGAGGAAAAACACCGTGGTGGCGTCGAATGAATCGAACATGGGTCTTCAGCCTTCTTCCGCCCCAAGCTCATGCCCACGAATTTGGGGCAGAAACAAGAGGAATGAAGTTCAGGGACGCATCGACTGCCGAATTGCGGACGAAAGATGGAGTTTCGTGCGCAATTTCAACCTGAAGCAAACCCTTCCCGTTTCCAGCACCCCGTCAACCCTGCATCAAAAATCGGTCGCGATCCCCTTGACCTCCCAATCCCCATAGCGCACCGGGTCCAGGCCACCACGCCCGAAGCGTTCACGCTTTCCGGCTTCGGCCAATCGCAGTTCCGCGTTTCGCCTGACGGCGTCACGTTGCCGAGCTTCCGCCAAGGCGCGGCGCGCCGCCTCGCGGCGGCGTTCGCCAATGGAATCAGCGGGCCTGGTTTCGTGCTTCAGTGGCGGTGCCCCGACCGATGGAGAGGCCCGACGAACCTCTTTTGACTCCTTGGGCAGGGAATTGGCTGGCGAGGCGCTCATTTTGTGCGATACTCTGATGATCCGCCCCCGACAAACGGATTTTCTCGGGAAGTCCTCGGCCACCCCATTACACTATTGTTGATCGATTTGGTGGTGGAGACCATTCGTCGGAAATATCCATTGGGCCCCTCCACCAGATGTGCGCTTCGTGAAGCAAACGCAAGCCTTGTTGCATCGAAGCCCCTCTTCCCGGTTTCCGATTTTGCAAGGCGTGCCGGTGCCGAATGGCCTCAGCTGTCTATGGGCAGCTCGACCCTTCACAAACGCTCGTTCGCAGCCCCTTCGGCGCCGTTTTGGAAAAAGCCGCTTCTTGGCTTGCGCTCGTGCAGGAGATAGGACGGATTGGCACGAACCTGGAGGATGGGGATTGCGGCAAGGGTCGTGCTCGCATCTGGTGGAGCAGAACCGTGGCGCCGGGTGGTCTTACCCGATGCTCGGCGTCGATGCAGCGCCGGCGCAGGTGAAAATTGCCGCATATTCGCAGTCGAGGGACGGGGAACGCCTTTTCTGATGAGAAGGCATCGGGCGGGGCGGATCTCTTAAACGATCGCCAAAGGAGCGAGGGTGGCTGGATCGCGGTGGCGAACGTCGGCAATGGGCCGCGCCTGGGTTCGCACCGGCGCGGGCTTGCGCGCCTTGCCGGCCGCGCTTTCCGTTTCGGCGCTTCGGATGCCGAAGCGGCTCATTATCGCGCCTCCCGACCCGCGCACGCATGATCCGACCGTTGCCGAGGACATTTTGGCCGGCTTCTTCGTGTTCGCGGGCAAGGTGGTGCATGTGCAGGGACAATCTCCGTTCGAGGTGCCCCCTCCTTCCCCGCAATGGGAGAATCTGCTGAACGGTTTCGGCTGGCTGCGTCACTTGCGCGTCGCCGAAAGCCCGATGGCGAGGACGAATGCGCGGACGCTGGTCTCCGATTTTCTCCGGCTGCGCAGGAACAATGGAGATGCCGCCTGGGCGGGCCCGGTGGCGGCGCGGCGCCTATTGTCCTGGATCAGCGGGTCGCCCTACCTTCTGGAGGGTGCCGATCTTGCTTTTTACAGGCGCTTCATGCGCGCTATCGGCCAACATGCGCGACACCTGTTCGTCGGCATAAGAGGAGGATTTCCCGTCGAGGATCGATTCCTTGCCGCGATCGCGCTTTGTGCGCTCGCCCTCTCCTCGGATGCCAAACCAAGGCTGCTCCGCCTCGCGAACCGGGCCTTGATGGTCGAGATCCGGCGATGCATCCTCGACGACGGCGGATACGTCAGCAGGTCGCCGCGGGCGATCGTCGATCTTCTCCTCGATCTCTTGCCGTTGCGTCACCTCTTCCTCGCGAAGAATGAGACCCCGCCCGAAGCGTTGCAATCGACGCTCGCTCGAAGCCTGCCTTTCTTGCGCCTTCTGCGTCTTGGCGATGGTACCCTCGGCCTGTTTCACGGCATGGGCTATATGCCGGCCGATTCGCTGGCGATCGTGTTTCGCTACGAGCAGACACCGGGAGAACCGCTGCTCAGCGCTCCGGCTTCCGGCTATGAGCGACTGATGGACGGCACGACCACCTTGCTCATGGATGTCGGCGGGCCGCCCCCTTTCGATTTCTCGCGGGCGGCACATGCGAGCGCGCTCGCCTTCGAGTTTTCGGACGGGGCGTGGCGGGTGGTCGTGAATTGCGGCGCGCCGATCACGGGTTCGAGCGCGGCGCGCGAGGCGGCGCGGCATACCGCGGCGCATTCGACGCTCGTGATCGCCGACACCTCGTCCTGCCAATTCGAGACACGGAACGTGCGAACCGAACTGGGCGCGGCGATCGTCGACAGCCCGGCGACGCCAAAGGTCTTGCGAGAGGAAGGCGAGGCCGGAACGCGATTGACCGCCATGCATCATGGTTATGCGCGCCGCTTCGGCCTCGTGCATGAGCGCGGCATCGCATTGAGCCCGGACGGCATTACGGTGCACGGCCTCGACGCACTCCTCGATGCCGACCCGAAGCGCCCCGCGGGCGCCGTCCCGTTTGCGTTGCGCTTTCATCTCCATCCCAGCGTGCAGGCGGCGATCGAACCGGGAGAAGGCGCCGTCAGGCTCGACCTGCCGAGCGGCGCGGTTTGGCGGTTCGAGGTCGCCGGGCAACGGCCTGTGCTCGAGGAGAGCATCTTCTATGCCGCGGCCGACGGAGCCGGACGGACCCAGCAGATCGTGATCGAAGCGCAATCTTCCGTCACGCGCGAGATCGCTTGGCGTTTCACCCGTGTTCGAGATGCCAACAGGCAGAGAGTTTCT
>JAFBAK010000140.1 GCA_019247795.1 Hyphomicrobiales bacterium
GTCATGCCGAGATTGGCGATGGTGGTGCCCACCGTGAGATCGTTCACGGACATGCCGATCATCAGCCCGAGCGTGAAGAGCGAGTTCATGAGGGGGCGCCCCCATTCGGTTTCGGTCGCGCAAAAATGCGCATCGATGTGGAGCGGCTGAGGGTTCAGCGTCATGTTCGAGAACAGCATATTGTCCATTTGCGTGACGGTGCGCGTCAGGCGATGCGAATAGATCGTGCCTTCGATGAAATCCTCGAAATAGAGCCCGCCCCGCGGATGCCGCTCGGCCGTCGTGGAAACTTTTTCTCGCGCGTGCGCCATGTCGGGGATCTCCTTTCGCAGCCTGGAAAATGTCACGAGGCACGAGGTGAATCAATGAGCGGCGCGGTGAGCCGCTTAATGAATGATTTACCATAAAAAGGGATGATTTCCGGCGGGAAGGGCGCTTCGCGATGCGCCAAAGCTCGAAATCACACGAAAGAGGCGTCCTTGCGCCACATGATCATTCCTTGGGGCCAGGTTTCGAAGACGGCGCGAGAGCCGCATGAGGCCGCCTCGGAGAGGCCTTCCCTCCTCGCCTACTTGCCCATGACGGCAGCTCAGGGCCGATTCGCATCGAGGGCGGGCGCTCGTCCGGGGATCGGATACCTGAAGCACCCGGCCCCAAGAGTGCACGCCCGCGGAGGTCTAAGCCCATGATCGTGCGACGCTTCCTCGCTTGGGCGCGGATCGCGCCGGCTTGTGCGCGGGCGGACGCCACAGGCGCGTTGGCTCGCGCCTTCCTGTTCACGCCGATGGACGCCGAACAGCGCTACGAGGCCGAGATTGCGCTCACCGTCATGCTCGACGATCCGTCGCCGCGCGTGCATCGCGCTTTGGCGGAAGCCATCGCGGGCGCCATCGAGGCGCCCCGCCATCTGATCACCGGGCTTGTGGCGCTCGGCGGCGAAGCGGCCGCCATCGTGCTCGAGCGGACGCAGCTTCTCTCGCGCGCCGAGCTCGTGGACGCCGCGGCGCTCGGCTCCGAGAGGGCCCAGATCGCCATTGCCAATCGCGAGGCGCTGCCCACGCCCGTGGCCGCCGCCCTTGCCGAGGTGGCCTCGCTCGGCGCCTGTCTGGCGCTCGTGCGAAACGCCTCGGCGCTCGCGACAGAGGCGCAATGGCTTCGCATGCTGGAACGCTTCGGCGCGGAGCCGCAACTGCGCGAGGCTCTGATGCGCCGCGCCGACCTTTCGGCGCGCGTGCGCGAGCGGCTCATGGGGATCGTGAGCGGCGTGCTCAAACATTTCGTGGTTGAGCGCGCCTGGCTCAGTCGCGAGCGGGCCGAGGTCGTCGTGCGTGATGCCGGTCAGCAAGGCGCGCTGGCGCTCGCCTGCGACAAGCGCCTCGACTTGGGCGAGACGATCGCCTGCCTCCGAGAAGGTGAGCGCCTCACGCCGGCCTTCATCGTGCACGCGCTGATCATGGGGCATTTCGATCTCGTGGTCGCCTGCCTCGCCAATCTCACCGATACGCCGTGCGCCAAGGTGGCGGCCTTCCTCGGTGACAGGCGGCGCGCGCCGCTTCTCGCGCTTCTCAAGCGGGCCGGCATCCCGTCTTGGCTCGCCCCGGTCTTCCCGGTCGCGATCGCCGAGCTGAAGGCGGCAAGGAAGCTTGCGGCCGGTGCCGCGGCGGCCACGCCTTTGCGCGTCGCGCTGACCCGGATTCTCGCGCGCCTCGAGATGGAGGCAGGTGAGGGAACGCGACGCCTGATCGTCTATTTGCGCGCGCTCGAGGCGAAGGCCGCGCGCGAAGAAGCACGCAGCATCGCGGAAGCCATGATCACGCTCGACGAGATGGATGCCGCTTGCGCCGTGCCGCCACTCGCAGCCGGCCAGGTCGAGCTCGACGCGGTGGCTGTCGCGGCCTGATTCATTCTTCCGGCTTTCGCTCCCTGCGGCGGGGCGGCAATCCAGCGCTTCAGGTTGAATCGCCCGCATGCTCTAAGTCGTTATGGGAGCATAATCTTTTCGAAAAAATAGTTCCCATTTTTTCGGATCATGCTCTAGGGCCCGAATTGCTCGCGGATGATACGCTCGTCGAGGCTGTGATCCGGATCGTGGAGCATCACGAGATCGATCGAGCGATCCATCTCGATATGCACCTCCTTGGCGTCTCGGATCTCGATATGATCGGCGACGGCAGCCACGGGCCGCTTTTCGGCCTCGAGCACTTCGATCACGAATTTGGCGCGATCGGGCAGAAGCGCGCCGCGCCAACGGCGCGGCCGGAAGGGCGAGATCGGCGTCAACGCCAAGAGGGGCGCTGCGAGCGGGATGATCGGGCCGTTGCAGGAAAGATTATAGGCGGTTGAACCCGCAGGTGTCGCCACCAGGACGCCGTCTGCGACGAGCTCCTCGACACGCACCGTGTCGTCGACGCTGATCCGCAGGCGTGCCGCCTGATACGTCTCGCGCGTCACGAACACCTCATTGATAGCATGCGCCTTCTCGCTGCCGGCTGCCGTCGCGACCGTCATCAGCAAGGGGTGGACCACGCTTCGATGCGCGGCCGCGAGGCGCTCGACGAGCTTGCCTTCGCTGTACTCGTTCATCAGGAAGCCGACCGAGCCGCGATGCATGCCGTAGACGGGCTTGGCCGTGCCTCTGAGCCTTTCCAAGGTCTGCAACATGAGGCCATCGCCGCCAAGCGCCACGATGACATCGGCGCGTTCGATCGGATGATCGCCATAGAGCCCGGCAAGCTTCTCTCGCGCCAGACGCGCGGGCTCCGTATCGGATGCAACGAAGGCGATCTTCGGCGCGCCGCTCAAACCCGCAATTCCATTTTCGAAGGGGAGGCAACTGGCGCCGCCGCGAGATTCATCACCGTCGATCCTCTTGCGGCGGTGCGCTGGGATCCTTGCTGCCGCCGCCGTTTCTCATAACCATTTCGCCGCCGATTGACTATCCGTAGTGGGGCAAAGCTGCTCCCTCCCGGGCTCTGTCGACAGGCGCGCCTCTTGCCGCTACGAGGGACGCACGCCGCGCGCTGGCACATCCGCGCGAATCGAGGCCCCATGGATTTGACGACAAGTCGCGAGATCGAGCTTCTGACCGACGTGCCACCCGAGCCGGGCGAGCTCGTCGAGGTCGCGAGCAATCTGTATTGGGCGCGGCTGCCGCTCCCGATCCGTCTGAACCATGTCAATCTCTGGTTCATGCGTGAAGGCCAGGAGAGCGGTCAACGCGAGGGGTGGCTCGTCGTCGATGCAGGCCTCGACGCACCGAGATGCCGCGACGCCTGGGAGAAACTGATCGCCGGGCCGTTGGAAGGCAGGCCCGTGCGCCGGATGGTGCTCACGCACGGCCATCCCGACCATGTGGGGCTCGCGGGCTGGCTCGCCGAACGCTTCGATTGCACCTTGCACGCGACGCGAACCGAGTGGCTCTTCGCCCATTGGCGACGCGAACGTCAAGGGCGCGCCTTCGGCCGCCCGATGCAGCGCTTCCTGATGGCTCATGGCCTGAGCACCGAGATGGTAACACGTTTCGCCGCGCAGGACGCCGCCATCGAGCGCGGCGAATTCCCCGTGCCCGAGCAACACATACGGCTCCGTCATGGTGCGCGCCATGAATTCGGCGGCCACGAGTTCCAAGTCATCGTCGGCAGCGGCCATGCCGACGAGCACGCTTCGTTCTTTCGCGCGCAAGGCCGTGTGCTGATTGCCGGCGATCAGATCCTGCAGCGCATCACGCCCGTGGTAGGCGTGTTCGGTCATGAGCCGAAAGCCGATCCCTTGAGCGATTATCTCGGTTCGCTCCCCCGCTTCGACGCCCTGCCGAAAGACACGCTCGTGCTGCCCTCGCATGGGTTGCCCTTTCATGGGCTGCATGCCCGCCTCGAGCAATTGCGCGCCCATCACGAGGAACGGCTTGCGGAGCTGCTTTCCCATATGCGCGAGCCGCGCAGCGCCTTCGCGCTCGCGACCTTGATCTTCGAAAGGGCGATGCAGGAGGATCAAGGACGCTTCGCCCTCGCCGAAACGCTCGCACATCTGCATTACGGGGAGACGATCGGTGTCGTGGAGCGGCTCATTCAAGGCGACGGCGCGGTACGGTTCGTGCGCCTTTAGGCGGACCGTTCGGCGCGCCGCCTTTGTGGGACTGAAGCCTGGAAGGTCATGGTGTCGGGAAAGAAGTGATCGCGGCTCGGTGATCGTGAATTGATTCCGGTCACCTTGAAATTCAAGATCACGCAAAGGCAAGCCTTGCGGCGACGGCGATCAAGGTCACCGCGAGGATGAATCGCAGGGCGGTCTCGGGCATCTTCATGGCGAGATAACTGCCGAGGAAGATGCCGGGCAGCGAGCCCGTCAGCAGCGCCCCGACGATCGGCCAATCGACAGTGCCGATGAGCGAGTGCCCGATCCCGGCGGCGAGCGTCAGAGGCACCGCATGGGCGATGTCGGAGCCGACGATCCTCGCGAGCGTGAGCCTCGGGTAAAGGATTACGAGCGCCATGAAGCCGATGGCGCCCGCGCCGACCGAAGAGATCGAGACCAGCACGCCGACGAAGGCGCCGATGACGGGCGTTGCGATCGCGGCCGCGCGAGGATCGATCTCGTCGAACCGTTTGCGGAGTGCGGCGACGATGGGATCGCGAAGAGCCAACACGGCAGCGGTCACGATCAAGGCGAAGCAAAGAAGCAGCGTGATCAGGCTGCGAGCGGCCTGACTATCCAGATCCATGATGGACAAGAGCAAGAGCGTGCAGATGCTCGCCGGCAGGCTGCCCATCGCCAGGCGCTTGACGATCGGCCATTCGATGTTGTGCGCAATGCCATGGAACAGCGAGCCGCCCGTCTTCGTGGCCGCGGCATAGAGGAGGTCGGTGCCCACCGCCGTTGCCGGGTGAATTCCGAAGAGAAGGATGAGCAACGGGGTCATCAGCGAGCCGCCGCCGACGCCCGTCATGCCGACGAGAAGGCCCACCGCGAACCCCGAGATCGCGTAAAGCGGATCGATCATCTGGCGGAGACGGCGCCAATCGACCATGGCAGGAGGCCACAATCATTGGAAGGAAGCGCCTGTCGCTCGAACATCCTGCGTTGCCTCCCAATGCGCCAAGCCTTCCGAACCGCGATCGCGGAAGCGGATCTCCTCTCGCTTCTGGCCATGCTCCCACATCGTCCGCGCACAGGGAAGAACGCTGCGTCCCACCGGCAAGGCAGCCTTCGCGGCGACGCCAGTGCACGAGGTCCGGGCGAGCACCCCGCAGCCCCAATCGAGGTTTTGCGTGGACACGTTCGGCATTGCCGAACGGCTTCCGCGCGCCATATGTCCCGGGCACGCGGCGCCGCGCACGACAAAGTCAAAGCCTCGTGTCTCGAAATTCCGAAGTGACGTACTCGAAGCGCGGCGCGAGCCGCCTCGCCAAGGCGAACGACCTCGCATTGCGAGCTGACCCGAATCTCACGTCGTCCCGTTCTACAGCAGGAGACCGTTCGATGGATATCATCATCAATGGACGGACGATCGAGTTTTCGGTGGATCCCCGTACGTCGCTTCTCGATTTGTTGCGCGATCATCTCGGCCTGACCGGGTCGAAGAAAGGGTGCAATCAAGGCGCCTGCGGCGCTTGCACCGTGCTCGTCGACGGTGAGCGGATCAATTCCTGCCTGGCGCTCGCGGTTCAGTATCAGGGGCGCAAGATCACGACGGTCGAAGGCCTTGCCCGCAACGGCGACCTGCATTCGTTGCAACGTGCTTTCATCGAGCATGACGGTTTCCAATGCGGCTACTGCACGCCGGGCCAGCTCTGCTCGGCCGTGGCGATGGTCGACGAATGGGAGCGCGGGCTCCCGAGCGTCGTGACGCAAGAGCTGGCTGCCCAAGGAATAGCGCTCGACCGCGATGAGATTCGCGAGCGCATGAGCGGCAATCTCTGTCGATGTGGTGCCTATAACGGGATCGTCGAGGCGATCACGGCGACATTCGAGAATTTGCCATGAAGCCTTTCACATATGAGCGCGCTCGCGATCCCAACGAAGCATTGCGCCTCGTCGGCACGGATGGGGGTGCCAAATATCTGGGCGGCGGCACCAATCTCGTCGATCTCATGCGCGAGCGCATCGAGGCGCCGGAGAGGCTCGTCGATGTGACGCGGCTCTCGACCGAGATCGAAGGCAAGCCGGACGGCGGCCTCGTGATCGGGGCGGCCGCGACGAACACCGCCCTTGCGGCGCACCGGGCCATCCGCGAGCAGTATCCAATGCTCGCGCGCGCTGTTCTGGCAGGCGCCAGCGCGCAAATCCGCAACATGGCGACAGTTGGCGGCAATGTCCTGCAGCGCACACGCTGCATCTATTTTTACGATGAGGCGTCACGCTGCAACAAGCGCGAACCGGGCGCGGGTTGCGATGCGCTCGACGGTTTCAACCGCATGCACGCGATCCTCGGCGCCTCGAGCGCCTGCATCGCGACGCATCCCTCCGACATGTGCGTCGCTCTCGTGGCGCTCGATGCCGTGGTTCACACGCTCGGTGTCGAAGGCGAAAGATCGATACCGCTCGTCGATCTGCATCGCCTACCGGCAGGGCGGCCCGATATCGAGACCGAGCTGAAGCCTGGCGAACTCATCACGAAGATCGAGCTCCCGCCGCCGCTCACCAAGCGCTCTACCTATCGCAAGGTCCGCGACCGCGCTTCTTATGCCTTCGCCTTGGTTTCGGTCGCCGCCGAGGTCGATGTGACAAATGGCAAGGTCCGCGACGCGCGCCTCGCACTCGGTGGTGTTGCGACGAAACCCTGGCGCGCCTGGAAGGCCGAGGAGGCGTTGCGCGGCCAGGCCGCGACCGAGCCGAGTTTCCGCGCCGCCGCCGAGGCCGAACTCGTCGAGGCGGCCGGATTGCGCCACAACGAATTCAAGATCGAACTCGCAAAGCGGACCCTCGTGGCCGTCCTCTGCGAGCTCGCGGGAGTAGCGACATGAGCGCCCTGAAGGACACGGCGAAGAGTGCAATGCAAACCGCCGTCAGGCTCACGCCGGACAAGTGGCTGCCGGGCGCGACATCCGACCCCTTGATGCACAAGCACGGCTTGCTCGGCGCGCCGGTCTCGCGAGTCGACGGCGCTCTCAAGGTGCAGGGCAAGGCGCGTTTCGCGGCCGAGGTCGCGATGGAGGGCCTCGCCTATGCGGGGCTCGTCCACAGCACGATCGCACGCGGGCGCATCGCGGCAATCGATACGGGTGCGGCGGAGGCCGCGCCAGGCGTGGGGCTGGTGATGACGTACAAGAACGCGCCTCGGATGAAGGCGCCGGCGCTCTTCGGCACATCCCCTTCGGCGGCCGGCGCGAGCAGCTTGCCGATCATGCAGGATGCGAGCATCCACTGGAACGGCCAGACGGTCGCGGTGGTACTCGCCGAGACGCAAGAGCAGGCCGATTATGCGGCTTCGCTCATCGAGATCAGGTACGAAGTCGAGCCCGCGGTGACGTCTTTCGAAATGGCCAAGGGGAGAGCGCGCCGGCCCGAATCGATTCTCGGCGAACCGGCCGAGCTCGAGATTGGCGATGCCAAGGCAGGACTCGCTGGCGCCGCGACCGTGGTCGACCATATCTATCGTACCCCGCGCTACAACCACAATGCGATCGAGCTGCACGCCGCAACGATCGTCTGGGAAGGGGATCAGCTCATCATTCATGACGCGAGCCAGCTCGTGAACGCAACGGCGTCGACGGTCGCCGGCGTGTTCGGCCTCAAGGACCATCAGGTTCGCGTGATCTCGCCCTATGTGGGCGGCGGCTTCGGGGGGAAATGCCTGTGGGATCACCAGATCCTCGGAGCCGCGGCCGCGAAGCTCGCGGGGAGACCGGTCCGTATTGTCCTTTCTCGCGAAAGCGTCTTCCGGCTCGTCGGCGGCCGCACCACGACCGAGCAGCGCGTTGCGCTCGGCGCTAACGCCGATGGTACGCTTGCGGCTCTGATCCATACCGGTGTTGCGGCGATGACGACGCACAATGCCTGTCCGGAACAATTCACCTTCCCGGCGCGCCATCTCTATGCCGCCCAGAACATCCATGTGGCGCAAGAAGTGGCGGACCTGGACATGCTCGCCAACACCTTCATGCGCGCGCCCGGAGAATCGGTCGGCACGTTCGCGCTCGAATCCGCGATGGACGAGCTGGCCGAAGCGCTGAAGATCGACCCGATCGAATTGCGTCGACGAATTGAGCCCGAGAAAGATCCGACTTCGGGCACCCGATTTTCATCCCGCAATATCGTGGAAGCCTATGCGAGAGGCGCCGAGCATTTCGGCTGGAGCCGACGCAATCCGGTGCCGCGATCCCAGCGCGATGGCGAGTGGCTCATCGGCATGGGCTGCGCGACGGCGACGTATCCGTATTATCGCTTTCCGGGTGCGACGGCGCGGATCACGCTCAACGCCGACGGGCAAGCGATCGTCGCCATGGCGAGCCACGAGATGGGCATGGGTACCGCGACCACGCAGGCGCAGGCGGCTGCCGAGCGGCTGGCGCTGCCTTTGGAGAACGTGAGCTTCGAGTATGGAGACACCGCGCTTCCGCCCGGAACCGTTGCCGGCGGCTCCTCCCAGACGGCAAGCATCGGAGCCGCAGTGATCGCCGCGTTCGAGGAGCTCGTGCCCGCCCTTTTGCAGCTCGCCGGCAACGACTCCCCCCTTGCCGGCCTCAAGGCGAGCGAGGTCGAGGCGCGCGACGGCGGCCTTGGCAAGATCGACGATCCCCAAAGCCACGAATCTTATGCCTCAATCCTTTCGCGCGCCGGCCGGAAGGAGGTCGTCGCCGAGGCAAAGGCACCGATGCCGCTCGAAATGCAGAAATATTCGATGCACTCCTACGCGGCTCAGTTTTGTGAGGTGCGCGTGAATGCGGTCACGGGAGAGGCCCGCGTGTCGCGCTTCCTCGGCTCCTTCGATTGCGGGCGCATACTCAACTCCAAAACCGCGGCTAGCCAGTTCAAGGGCGGCATCATCATGGGGCTTGGCCTTGCGCTCACCGAGGAAACGCTCTTCGACGAACGCAGCGGACGGATCATGAACCCGAGCCTCGCCGAATATCACGTGCCCGTGCATCTGGATGTGCCAGCGATCGACATCATCTGGACCGATATTCCTGATCCGCACAGCCCGATGGGTGCGCGCGGCATCGGCGAGATCGGCATAACGGGGGTGGGCGCGGCCGTCGCGAACGCCATCTACAACGCGACCGGCAAACGAATCCGCGAGCTTCCCATCACACTCGACAAGCTCCTTTGAGCAGCGCTCGAGAGCGCGTTGTCGGCTTGAGAGCGCCGGATCTTAACCATCGCTTCACCCAAACAGAAGGCTCGGCGAGGTCTGGCAGGCCCCTTCGGAACAATCCCTGACCGCTTTGGTTTGTTTTACGGAGATCGGGAGAGGTCAAATGGGGAGAGCAGAGCGGCTGCGAGCGCACGCTGAGTGCGCAAGACGCATGGCAGAGGCGGCGGGAACGGAAGATCGCAAGTGTTTGCTCGCGTTGGCGAGAGAATGGCTCAAGATCGCGGAGCGGATCGAGCTGAGATCGCAACCGTCTCCTGGACGAACGTTCAGCAGCGGCGGGCACTGGATGAGCCCGCGTCAGTGAACGATGGCGACGCGGGCCGAGCTCCACCGAGATCGGTTCGTGCTCGAGGCTCAAGAGGCGCCATCTGCAAAAGTTTGCTTCTCACGAACCGTCCCTGACCGGGAGACTGGCGCCACATGGTTTCGGCCAGACTGCGCCGGCGCGCCGGCGTGCCTCAGGAGGTCTCCCTCAGCCTGTCGAGATCGCTTCTCAGACGGTCGACGTCGCGCCGGTGCATGCGCGCTGCCCTTCTGTGCCGGCCCTGGCCTAGCCAGGTGGCGATGCCGCCTGCCAGCACGCCGAGGATAAGGGCTGCGAAAACCACCACGAAGAGCGGCACATCAACGGTGTAGGGCGTGTCCGAGAACGGGTCGAAGGAGAGGCTCACATTGCCGCGGTTGCCGACCGCGAAGGCAACCGCGAGAAGTGCGAGAGGAACCACGACAATCGCCTTGAGAAGGCCTCGCATATCTACAGCCCGGCTCCGCCTCGGAGGCGCCCACGGCGCATCTCTTCATCATCTCGGGCAGCAACATGCGTCCGGCAAGGATGGAACGACGCGAACGCCTCCCTCTCGACCGTCTTAGGGGCTGCCTTCACTGTCTCTCTCGACGGCGCCCGCGGAAAGCGAGACGGCCCTGCGAGGCCGCAGCGCCGCCGTGCCGTCATGGTTGAGCGCCTCGCGAATCTCCTTGCTCGCCTTGAACATCGGCACGCGCTTGGCGGCGACCGGAACGCGCTGGCCGGTGCGCGGATTACGCCCGACGCGCGAGCGGCGTTCCTTCGCCGAGAAGGCGCCGAAGCCTCTGATTTCGACACGATTGCCGTTGGCGAGCGCGTCCGTGATCGCGTCGAGCACGGCCTCGACAGCGGTCTCGGCATCTCGCTGATAAAGACCCGGATAGGTTCGCATCACGCATTCGACGAGTTCTGACTTGATCATTGAGGCCCCCGGCCAGTGCCTTCATTCGCCCATGGGCTGCCATAAGGCGAGCAGCCCGCTCGCCGCCTGTGTCTGCATCGGTCCGCTCGCAGCCGAGAAGATTTTCGAGGCATCCGCCAGGCCCAATTCCGAGAGCGCGCCCATCATGGCGTCTCCGGTCAGACGCCGCAGCCAGCCACCATGTTCGGCAGTCCAGTTGCGGATCGGTAGCGAGGTGTCAATCCCCTTGTCGCGCTTCAGCCAGTCGAGGGCCTCGTCCTCGCCGCCGATCCCGTCGATCAGCTTGAGGCTCACCGCTTGCGACCCGGCGAAGACGCGTCCATCCGCGACCTTGGCAAGAGCGTCAGGGTCGAGGTGACGGCGTTCGCGCACGAGGTTCTTGAACCATGTGAAGGTGTCTCCGACGAGCGCGTTCATCGCCGCTGTCGCCTCGGGCGCCGTCGGCTCGAAGGGGTTGGGCGAAGC
This sequence comes from Hyphomicrobiales bacterium, assembly GCA_019247795.1. Classification (GTDB taxonomy): domain Bacteria; phylum Pseudomonadota; class Alphaproteobacteria; order Rhizobiales; family Beijerinckiaceae; genus GAS188. Next base: position 11,005 of record JAFBAK010000140.1, read on the forward strand.
CTTGAGCGGGCTCGACTTGATCATCTCCATCTTTACGCCGAGCGTACCCAGGAGCTGCGTCACATTCGGGTTTTGAAAGATCACTCCGATCGATCCGACCGCCGACGAGTTGCGGGCAACGATGTGATCGGCGGCGAGCGAAACCATGTACCCGCCGGACGCGGCAAGCGAGCGATCGATGGCCACGATGGGGCGTTTCTCTCCGACCTTTCTCAAATGCTCGTAGATTTCCTCCGAAGCGGCGGCGCCGCCTCCGGGGCTGTCGATGTCGAGCAGCACGGCTTTGGCGTTCGATTTTGCCAAGCGGTCGAGCATGCGTGTGAAATCGGCATCATCGAGAATGATGCCGTTGACCTTCACGCGGGCGATGTGCGCGACATTCTCGGCACCGACGCGAAAGAGCCGGGAGGCTCCGATGAAGATCGCAATGACGGCGAACATGCCCGCGATCACACGCCAGAAGGTCACGCGGCGGCGCAAATATCGGCGTTCGACCACGGCGTCGGAGGTCATGCTCATGGCGCTAATCTAATCCTCGAAGAGGTGAGAGAGCAAGGAAGATGCGGTGAAGTAAAAGGCCATAAGCCGGTCGCGGAGATGGCACCGCCGCGCAAATTTTGCGGTGCCGAACGTGTCAAAAAAGAGCAACAAAGACAGTATAAAACCGAGGGTTGCACTTCTCCCGCAAAACGCTCACTTCGCGGCGCGCAACCTCGAATTCGCCTATCGGTTTTAACGTGGTTCTCTCGTTTCGATCGGGTCTCGCATCGTTTGCAATGCGAATCGGCCGCGCGAATGGCGCGAATTTTGCGGCGAGGCGGCATGCAGCCATGCCGCCTCGGAATTGCAGTTACTTCTTCTCGTTGGCGCGGCGCAACGCAGCCCCGAGAATATCGCCGAGCGAAGCGCCGGAATCGGTCGATCCGAACTGCGCAATCGCTTCCTTCTCCTCCTGCACCTCGAGCGCCTTGATCGAGACGGACACCTTGCGCGCCTTGCGGTCGAATTGCGTGACCCGCGCATCCACCTTCTCGCCGGCCGCGAAGCGTTCGGGACGCTGATCGCCGCGTTCGCGAGCGAGCTCCGCGCGACGGATGAAGGCCGTCAGGTCTGTGCCGACGATCTTCACCTCGAGGCCGGATTCCTTGACCTCGGTGATCTCGCAAGTCACGACGGCGCCCTTCTTCAAATCGCCCGCCTCGGCGAAAGGATCGCCTTCGAGCTGCTTGATGCCGAGCGAGACGCGCTCCTTCTCGGTGTCGACGTCGAGCACCACGGCCTTGACCATGTCGCCCTTTTTATACTGCTCGATCACCTCTTCGCCCGGCCGATGCCAATCGAGATCGGAGAGATGCACCATGCCGTCGACATCGCCGGGCAGTCCGATGAACAGACCGAACTCAGTCTTGTTCTTGACCTCGCCCTCGATCGTCGAGCCGACCGGGTGCGTCTCCTGGAATTCCTCCCAAGGATTGCGCAACGCCTGCTTCAGGCCGAGCGAGATGCGGCGCTTGACCGAGTCGATCTCGAGCACCACCACCTCCACCTCCTGCGAAGTCGAGACGATTTTGCCGGGATGCACATTCTTTTTGGTCCAGGACATCTCCGAAACGTGGATCAGGCCCTCGATGCCCGGTTCCAACTCCACGAAAGCACCATAGTCGGTGATGTTCGTGACGCGTCCCTTTAGCTTCATGCCGATCGGGTATTTGGCCTCGACGCCCTGCCAGGGATCACCCTGCAGCTGCTTGATGCCGAGCGAGATGCGCTGCGTCTCATGGTTGATGCGAATGATCTTGACCTTCACGCTCTGCCCGATCGCCACCACCTCGGACGGGTGATTGACGCGCCGCCACGCCATGTCGGTCACGTGCAAGAGGCCATCGATGCCGCCGAGATCGACGAAGGCGCCGTATTCGGTGACGTTCTTGACGACGCCCTCGATGATTTGGCCTTCCTCGAGGTTGGCGACGATTTGCGAGCGGCTCTCGGCGCGCGTTTCCTCGAGCACGGTGCGTCGGGAGACGACGATGTTGCCGCGCCGGCGATCCATCTTCAGGATCTGAAAAGGCTGAGGCTGGTTCATCAAGGGGCCGACGTCGCGCACCGGACGGATGTCGACCTGGCTCCGGGGCAGGAAGGCCATGGCGCCATCGAGATCGACGGTGTAGCCGCCCTTCACCGAGGCGAAGATCACCCCTTGCACCTTCTCATTGGCTTCGAAGGCTTTCTCGAGCTTGCCCCAGCTCTCCTCGCGGCGAGCTTTTTCGCGCGAGATCACCGCCTCGCCGAGCGCGTTCTCGATCCGGTCGAGATAAACTTCGACCTTGTCTCCCACCTTGAGCCCACCGTCCTTCCCGGGGGCCTGGAATTCCTTCAAAGGCACCCGGCCTTCAGTCTTGAGGCCGACATCGATGACGGCCACATCCTTCTCGATCGCGACGACCGTCCCTTCGACGACGCCTCCCTCGATCGCGTTCGACCTCTGGAAGGATTCTTCCAGCAACGCCGCAAAGTCTTCGCGCCCCGGAGCGCGGTCAAAAGCAACTGACATTCTGTCTCCCAAAAAGCCCTTCGAGGGCGTGGCGCCGGCGTGTTCGAGTGATCGGGCTCCTTTCCGCCGACATTCGCCGAGACGGGCCGAGGGTCCGGCATCGACGAAAGCACCGCTCGTGGAGCGGGCCGGCGCGAGCCGGCGGGCAGGAGCATGGTTCAAGTCAGCAATATCAGGCAGGTGCAATGCCTATCGGGCCGCAGCGGTTTCGTCCGCTACGGCCCGTCGAGCCACGTCTACATAGCAACGGGCGAGACCAAGAGCAATACTCGAGGTCCATGCACTCGAGGTCCATGCACTCGAGGTCCATGCGGGCAGAGCATGATCCGGTAGGATGGCTGCCGATTTTTCCGACAAGATGATGCTGCGCTGAAAATCGCGTGCATTGATTCATGGCTCTCGCGCGAGGCGCGCTCGCGGCTCAGGGTGCCGGAAGGCCGTCTTGCGGCCGCCCCAAACTCGGCGGATGATCGCAGCGTCGAGCTTTCCCGAAGGAACGGAGCGATGAGGCTCGCTGGCAAGACGGTCCTGATCACCGGATCGACCGACGGCGTCGGCCGCGTGGTTGCGAAGCGCGTGGCCGCTGAGGGTGCGCGCGTCCTCGTCCATGGCCGCAACCTCGACCGTGGCGAGAGCCTCATTGGCGAGTTGCGCGCCGATGGCCATGTCGACGCGGATTTCCTCGAGGCTGATCTCTCCTCCCTCGCAGAGGTGCGCAAGCTTGCGCTCGCGATCGAGACGAGCGAGGCGCGGCTCGATATCCTCATAAACAACGCGGGCATCGGTTCGGGCGGCGTCACCGGAAAGCGTGAACTGAGCGTCGATGGGTACGAGTTGCGCTTTGCCGTCAACTATCTCGCGGGCTTCCTGCTCACGCATCTCCTTTTGCGGAAGCTGCTCGCGAGCACGCCATCGCGCATCGTCAATGTCGCTTCTCTCGGTCAGGCGCCGATCGATTTCGCCGATGTCATGATCGCGCGCGGATACACGGGTTCACGCGCCTATTCGCAAAGCAAGCTCGCGCAGATCATGTTCACCATCGACCTGCACGAGGAGCTCGCCGGCAAAGGCGTTACCGCGAACTGCCTTCATCCGGCGACCTACATGAACACCAACATGGTGCGCCAATCCGGCACCACGCCGATCAGCACCGTCGAGGAAGGCGCGGATGCCATCATGAATCTCGTGGTTTCGCCCGAGCTCGAAGGCCGCGGCGGCAGATTTTTCGATCGGCAGCGCGAAGCACGCGCCCAGCCTCAAGCCTATGACCCGGCGGCCCGTGCCCGGCTACGCACGCTGAGCTTGCGTCTCACCGGGCTTTAGCCCTTGCCATCGAGTTTCGATTACATCCGCGACGGCGACGAAATGCCGGCGCGGCTCGTCACGCGGCGACGGCCCACTGGTCAGGATCGTCCGTTTGACCGATCAGAGCGAGGCCGTAAGCGATTGACTCGAATTGATCGGCAGAAGTGAGCTTTTCCTTGCCGAAGCGGTCCGCAAACAGCTGCTGGACCGCCGGCACGAACGAAGAGCCACCCGTCAAAAACACCTTTTCCACGTCACGCGGTCCAAGCCTCGCTTTTCTCAGAGCCTGATCGACCGTCGTCCCGATACGCGCCAAGTCCTCGTCTATCCAGCTTTCGAAATCCGCACGCGTGATTGCCGCGCGAATATCGAGATTGCCCTCGACGAACCGAAATTCGACGATATCGCTTGTCGACAGCGCGACCTTGGCCGCTGAGACCGCGCGGTAGAGAGAAAAGCCGAGATCGAGCTCGATGAGGGCAATGAAATCGAGAAGCAGCGCCGGTTCGAGAGCGGCGCGCGCCAGCTCCCGCAATTCGCGCAGATCGGCGCTTCCCTTCATGAGCGCGAGCTCATGCCAGCGCGCCAGCTTCGCATAATAGTGGTTCGGAAGCGGCAGCACCTTGCCAAATGAACGATAGCTGCCCCCCTTGCCGAGACGAGGCGAAATCACACGGTCGATGATCCGGTAGTCGAAGCTGTCCCCAGCGATGCCGATGCCGGCATGACCGAGCGGCTCCGCACGCAGGGCACCCGCCATTCGCGAGAAACGCATGATGGAGAAGTCGCTCGTGCCGCCGCCAAAATCGGCGACCAGCACCGTCGCATCCCGGTCGAGACGGCGGGCGAATGAGAAGGCCGCCCCGACAGGTTCGTAGACGTAGCAGGAGTTCCTGGCTCCGAGCCGGTCGAAGGCGTCGCGATAGCGCTGCATCGCCAGCGCGTCGTCAGGAGCGGCGCCGGCGAAACGCACCGGCCGGCCGATCATGACCCGCGAGGTCGAAAGGTCCAAATCTGTCCCGGCGTGGCGCGTCAGTGTTCGAAGAAAGGCCGCGAGCAAGTCCTCGAACTGGTAGCGCTGCCTGAGTATCAGGGTCGATTGGAAGGCTCTGCTTGCAGCGAAGGATTTGAACGACTGCATGAAACGGAGCACAGCGTCCCTTTCCAGCACTCGTTCGATGGCCCAAGCGCCGCCCTCAGCGCTCGGCAGCCCGCTGCCTTGCCGCTCCTGCCAGAAGCACAACGCTGAGGCGTAGACGCTCTGCCTCGTTCCGCCATGCTCGAACCGAACTGCCTCCACCTTTCCCCTGTCCGTCGCAATCGCGACAACCGTGTTGCTGGTGCCGAAATCGACGCCGATCGACACGGCGGGCGGGGCGCTCGGCATGAGAGGCTCGGATCGAGGAAATGGAGGGGCCGACCTCTAGCGGCCGCGCTTCGTCCTGACAAGTCCGTGTTGCTGGCTCAGCAGATCCGGCCACTCCTCATTTGCGACGAAGCTCACTTGCGTCGGTCATGCTCGTATCGTCAGGGCTTTTCCGAGATGTGCGGAAGCTCCGTCTTGGCCGGACCACGTGGGGCGATATCGGCCGGCTCACGTCGCGTGCGTTTCTTCTCGGCGATGACGGCAAGAGCCGCCGAGAGCGCGGCTTGTGCATCGAGGTTCGTGGTGTCGATGAGGATGGCATCAGGTGCTTGCCGCAAAGGGGAGGCCGAGCGCGTCGAATCGCGCTCGTCGCGACGACGGATATCGGCGAGCACCGTGTCGTAATCGAGCGGAGCTCCGCCGAGCACGAGTTCGCGCCAGCGGCGCCGCGCGCGTTCCTCGGCGGAAGCGGTGACGAATAGCTTCACCTCGGCATTGGGGCAGATCACGGTGCCGATGTCGCGCCCATCGATGACAGCGCCCCCGGGCTGGCAAGCAAATGACCGTTGCAGATCGACGAGCGCGGCCCGCACCGACGGATAGGCCGCGATCCGAGACGCTGCCTCTCCCATCGGCGCGCCCCTTAGCGTCGCGGCTTCGAGCTTGGAAAGGTCGAGCGATGCGGCAGACGCGGTGGCCGCGTCTTCGTCCTCGAGAGGGCACCCGCGATCGATGAGGCTCTTCGCCACGGCCCGATAGAGGAGGCCCGAATCGAGATGAGCGAGACCGCAATGCGCGGCGACGGCCTTGGCGAGCGTGCCCTTTCCCGAAGCGGCCGGACCGTCGATCGCGATGATCACCTCGACGTCGCTCCGGCGAAATTGCCGCCGAGCCCGCTCATGATGTCGAGGAAGTCGGGAAAACTCGTGGCGATCATCGTGGTGTCATCGACAGTGACCGGGCGGCTCGCGGCGAGGCCCATGACGAGGAAGCTCATCGCGATACGATGATCGAGATGGGTCTTCACCTCTCCACCGCCCTCGACTTCGCCATTTCCGCCCTGGATGACGAGATCGTCGCCCTCGACGCAATGCACGACACCGCAAGCCGCAAGGCCCGCCGAGACTGCCGCGAGCCGATCGCTTTCCTTCACCCGCAACTCGCTCAAGCCGCGCAAGCGTGTCTCGCCGCGCGCGAAGGCCGCGGCGACGGCGATCACCGGATATTCATCGATCATAGAGGGAGCGCGCGCAGCCGGCACATCGGTGCCGCGAAGCTCGCTCGCCCGCACACGCAAGTCCGCGATCTCCTCGCCGCCTTCCTGGCGCGGATTCACGGCCTCGATGCGAGCGCCCATGTCCCGTAGCGTGGCCAGGAAGCCCGTGCGCAACGGGTTGAGCATCACGCCTTCGACGACGACATCCGAGCCTTCGACGATAGAGGCGGCAACGATCGGAAAGGCAGCCGAAGATGGATCGCCCGGGACGATGACAGGCGCCGGCCGCAGCTCCGGCTGGCCGGTGAGCGTAATTCGCCGCCCCCCCTCTCCCTGCGGCGCAACATCGACCTGTGCGCCGAAATGACGAAGCATGCGCTCGGTGTGGTCGCGCGACGCTTCGGTCTCGACCACCGTGGTGCATCCGGGTGCGTTGAGGCCGGCGAGCAGAACCGCCGATTTGATTTGGGCCGAGGCGACGGGCGTCCGGTATTCGATAGGGGCCGCGTGGCGGGCTCCCGCGATGGTGATCGGGCAGCGGCCGCCCTCGGCCTCGGCCACGACCTGCGCGCCCATGCGTGACAGCGGGTCAAGAATACGCCGCATCGGCCTTTTGCGAAGCGACGCATCACCGTCGAAAGTGGCGCTGATCGGATGGCCGCCCACGACGCCCATCATCAACCGCGTACCGGTCCCGGCGTTACCGAAATCGAGAACCCCGTCCGGCTCGACAAGGCCGCCGATCCCCACGCCCCGTACATTCCAGAGTCCCTGGCCACCCCGCTCGACCGCGGCGCCGAGCTGACGGCAGGCCTGGGCAGTGCGCAGCACGTCATCGCTCTCGAGCAGGCCTTCCACGCTGGTTTTCCCGATGGACAAAAGCCCCAGGATCAAGGCCCGATGCGAGGTGGATTTATCGCCGGGAACCCGCATGCGCCCGGCGAGCGCGCCGGACCGTTTGGCCGTGAGCGGCCGTGCCCCGAGGGAGTCGGAGGCGGACATGCATATTCCTCTCTTCACTATGCCCACGCCACGCCGGCAAGTTGCGAGTGCGCCCGGTCGGCTTGTCGCGCGGGCTCGACGGTGCGTCAAGACGGGGCGGCGCCTAGCCTTCGCCAATTTCGAGGCCATTGCGGGGCCTACGCAATTCGACTGAAAAACATTGAACAATCACGATAAGCATGCAGCGACAGAGTATTCATTTTACGTAAAGTATAAAACAAAAGCCCTTGATGCAGCGTATTTTGGTTAAACTTTACGTTCCCTTTCTGTCCCTATACTCAGCCAAAATCGGGTGCAAACGATACTCCGATCGGGCCCATCGCCGGCTTTTCCAGCGTTTCACCGAAGAGGGCGCGTGATGAAAGCCGCCTCCTTGCTTTCGCTTTGTTTCACCTTCGCCTTGTTGCATGCGCCTTCGGCGGCGTGGGCGCAGCTCTACAACGTGCCGACGCGCGCCAATACGGGTTCGGTGGGCGGCGGCAACAGCGACACCGGGCGCAATTCCCAAGCAACAGAGCTTGGAGGCGGTTTCATCGAGCTTGTCGCAACAGGGCCTTTGACGGGATCGTCTCGGCCCGAGACAGCGTCGATGCTCCAGGGAGCAGCGTCAGGTGAAGCCTATGGCGTGCCGCCCTTCGGCCCGGCGCCGCAACGCGCCCGGGCGCTGGCTTACGCGCCCTTGGCGGCCGAAACCTATGCACATCCGCGCCCGGTGCTCTCGGAGCCCGAAGCCGAATTTCGTCGCCAGGAAGTGGAATATCACGGGGAGGAAGCGCCCGGCACGGTCATTATCGACACGCCCGAAAAATTCCTGTTCCTCGTCGAGCCGGGCGGGCGCGCCCTTCGCTACGGCATCGGTGTCGGCCGGCCGGGCTTCGAATGGGCTGGGATAAAGACCATCACCCGCAAAGCCGAATGGCCGGGCTGGACGCCGCCTTCGGAAATGCTCAAGCGTCGACCGGATCTGCCGCCACACATGGACGGCGGTCTCGGCAACCCGCTCGGCGCTCGCGCGCTCTATCTCGGCTCAACGCTTTATCGGATTCACGGCACGAATGAGCCCGAGACCATCGGCAAAGCCGTTTCGTCCGGCTGCATTCGCATGCTCAACGACGATGTGGTCGATCTTTATGGTCGCGTGAGAATCGGCACCCGCGTCGTGGTCATGTAGCTCGAGCCCCCGATCTCACCTCGAGAACCTTAAACGCTACACGTCGCCGGAAAAGCCGGAATCGTCACCGAACGAGCCCGAATCGTCGAAGTTGCCGGAATCGTCGGAAGAACCGTCATCCTCATCCCGATCGGAAGGCGAATCCTGCGAATTATCATAAGAAGCATCGACCGGCCGGTCGCGATCCGAGCTATTCCAGTTTCCACTGCTGTCATTGCCGGCGCTATCACTTCCACCATTGTTTTGGGAAAATGCGTCCTGCCGATTGGCGGCCTCGTTGTCGCCGAAGCCGCTCTGGCCGAAGGAGCCGAGGCTCGTTCCGGCGCCGGAGCCAAATCCCAGACCCGAATGATGGCCGAAGGCACTGGTCAGCGCATTTGCCAATACCATGCCGCCGGCGACGCCCGCGGCTGTCGACATGGCGTTTTGGAGGAAGCCGCCCCCTTGTGTCGCCCCACCCCAAGGCTGGCCGGCCAAAGCCTGCCCCCCCGAAGGCTGGCCGTAACCCGGTTGGTTGCCCCAAGGGCCGCCCGGTTGTGGCGCGCTGCCCGACATCGGCCCCGAAGGGGGTGGCCCGCCCGGCTGAGAATACGCGGTGCGCGGGGGCGGGGTTTGCGCCGGCGCGGACCTCCCCGCAAGTGGTGGGCCGGAGGCGCCGAAAAGGCTCGAGAGAAAGCCGCCCGATTGCGGCCGTCTCTGCTCTTCCTCTCGTGCTTGCTGAAGTTGTTGCTCGAGCGTCTCGATACGCTGCTGCAGATTGGCTAGGGCCTGTTCGTTGACATAGACCAGCTGCGCCATCGCATAAGGCGCGTAGGGCTGCTGCGCGACGAGATCGTTGATCAGCCTTTCGGCCTCGGGGTCACGCGGACGGCTCTCGGCGGCTTTCAGCCGCTCGAAGATGCCGAGGATCACTTGGCGCTCTTCGGGGGTCATGGTTTTGCCTCCTTTGGGCGGGGGTCAGGTCGTCTGACGCGATCGGTCCATCTGACAAATGCGCTGCAGGAGGATATGCGGGCGATGCCGAGCCGTTCTCGAAGAATAGCGCCATTCGCCACGCGAGCCTCACTCTGCAACGCGAGTAGTGGCCTCGCCGATCCTTGCCTATTTCGAACCTTCGGGTCACTTAAGTGGCGACCGTGAAGGTCGCAAGAGCGACGCTTGCTCGTTCAGCCGCCACTTGCTAGCGATGCAAGAGGTCGTGAGACCCTTCCGCTTCTAGGTCAGCCGAAATCGAGGCGGGCGGATGGGCCGGACGCCGGTTTAGCTCAGCTGGTAGAGCAACCGCCTTGTAAGCGGTAGGTCGGGGGTTCGACTCCCTCAACCGGCACCATTTTCGATTTGCCGTCTGTGTACTCGCCAGATTTGGCGTTACGACGCTGCGGACACCGAAATCGAGCTCCAGTTCCGGCAGGCACGTGGACGGTTAAAAGGAGAGAAGCGCCAGGAGAGGAGTGCCGCTAGTAAGTCGAGAAATGTTGCTCGAAGCCACAACCGCCCGGACCGCCGCCTGAACCTTCGGTGGAGCAATGGACACTGGCGCAACCGCTCACCGCGAAGAGAAGCACCGCCAATGTCAAACACATAGCCAGGGCGGCCTTGTGCCTTCCACGATCCGGCATGGCTTCGCTCCTACGTTGCTTCGCAAAGGCCTCTAAAATGCCGCCTCATTTGCTGATGCACTTATGCGGTTTGGGTCTCACCTGTTTGTAGTCGGCATCCTGCAGCTCAGGCAAAATAAGGCACGATCCGCGATTACGCAGCGTCGGCGCTCTTGATGTTTGCATCGGCTCGATCGAGAGCGCGCCTCAGCCGCACGATCGTCTTTGCTTCATCCACCGCGCAGTTGTCGTAGGTCAACTTCTGACCCGCGCTGATGGGTTGCACCACGCGTGCGCCCTCGGCAAGCCCCAAGGGTATTGCGCGTTCACGTCGCGCCTCGGCCCATGTCATGGAGAAACCCCGATAGTCACACTCGCCGATTCGACCCATGAGCACGCCCGGGGCAAGATTGCGCTTTGCCACCGCAATGGCCTCTGCAACGGGATGGTCGAGAGGCTGGATGTCGTGGCGGCGATAGAGCACGGCGCGAGCAGCCGTCAGCGGCGTCTCGAGACTCGTCAGGTGAAAAGGCCGATGCAAGGTGAATTGCGGGCCGCGGCCAACGTGCAAATCGGCCATGCGCTCCCTTACGCGGGCGTGCAGCGGTTCAACCACGCAAAACACGCCCGGCGCGACATCCTCTCCGATCGTGTAATCGACAACGCCCTTGCGCGATAAGATGCCGCCTTCCGACCGCAATCGAAACACGTCTGCGAGCTCGTCTCGGCAAGCTCGCGGCCCATGCATGCCCGGCTTGTCAGGCACAAGCCCTGTCGCATTTGCCAAGGCCACCATCTCGACCATCGTTTTCGTGCCGTCGACAAACTCGGCGAGCACCCGCGGATTCATGTTGCGGGCCTGCGCCTCGCTTTCGAAATCCTGCGGCATGGCATCAAACCGCAAAGCGTTATTCTTGCCTTTGCCGGCCGCCACCACCCTCATTCCCAGTGCTCGCGCGAAAGCGACCAGCTCGGCCGCGGCGGCAGGCTCGTCTCCGGCTGCGCCCGAATACACCACGCCGGCACGCTGTGCTTGCGCCTTGAGCTGACGGCCGACGGTGATATCGGCCTCCACGTTCAGCATGACGATATGCTTGCCGTTGCGGATGGAAGCCTGTGCGACCTCAGCCCCCGAATTCGGATGACCGGTAGCATCGATGATCACCTCGACGCGGCCAGCTGCCGCGGCGGCCTCGATCTCGGTTGTAAGTGCAATGCGCCCGGACTCGATGACACGGTCGACAGCGGAACCGCTTGATGCCTCGACGAGGTCGCTGCGACCCATTCCAGCGAGGAGAACAGCGTCGATCGCGTTACTGCGTTGTGAGCGGACCGTGATGGCTCCCACGCGCAAGCCTCGCATCAGGGCGATCTGGACAATGAGGTCGGTGCCCATTTGGCCTGCCCCGACCACGGCGACCGTTATGGGGCCCGATGTCTTTGTTCGCTCCGCGAGATCCGCAGCGAAGGATGGAAACATGTCGCCCTCTAGGTTGACTTCCCTGCTTGTGGCTCGCTTGCGTGAAGGTCTCGCGTCGCGCCGATCCAAAAGGCGCCACTGACCTTATCGTTCCATGGCTACTTATAGCCGCGAACTCTGAGGGGCGAAAGCCGAGCAGGGAATTTCCGCCGCAAAACTGCCTCGAATCGGGTGGGAACATCACTCGTCGGTGACGCGTGTGCGGACAGACCTTCCGCAGACGCTGAACTTTGGCTGGGCAACGCGGTACGACCAGGTCTCGTGACCATCGCAGCGATTTTCGCTAAAATCGTTGTCGAAAAGCTGAATCACCTCGGGGTTCACGCTGGGTTCGATCGCGCGCTCAGGCGTTCGAAACCGCGCTGACCGCTCCTCCAAAGGCAGCTCGAGCCTCGCACGCGACATGTTTTGAAATGTGGACGCAAATGACCGCGTTGCCGGCCTTCCTTTTCCTCTTCATCTCGGGGCTGGGCTGCTTCTATCTTCTCTGCGCATGCGCAGCGTCGCTGAAATTTCCAGGAAAGGCACGCGTTCTTTCGCGAAAAGCACCGGCAATCACCATCCTCAAGCCGCTGCGTGGCGCGGATTCGAGCTTGCTCTCGAACCTCTCTTCGTTTTGCGCTCAAAATTATCCAGGCGATGTCCAGCTCATCTTCGGCGTCATGGAGCGGGATGATCCGGCGACCTTGATCGTGCAACAGCTCGCCGCCTCGTTTCCCGACCGAAAGATCGACCTGGTCGCCGATCCGACGATCCATGGGACCAATGCGAAAGTCTCGAACCTGGTCAACATGATGGATCGGGCCTGCCACGATTGCCTGGTGCTCGCTGATAGCGACATCCGGGTGCCGCCCGACTATCTCAGGCAGATCGTCGACACGCTCGATGCTGCCGGCGTTTGCGCCGTCACCTGCCTCTATTTTGGCATGACGGCGAGCGGTCTCTGGTCGAGATTGTCCGCGCTCGCGATCAACAGTCATTTCCTTCCAAACGCCATCGTCGGCCTGCGTTCTCGTCTCGCGACACCGTGCTTTGGGTCGACGATCGCGATCGGCCGCAAGCATCTCGATGAGATCGGCGGCTTCAGCGCCTTTTCGGATTGCCTGGCCGATGACTACGCCATCGGCGCCGCCTTGCGCCAAAAGGGCGGCGCCGTCGCCATCGCGCCTCTGCTCGTGGCGCATGAATGCACAGAGGCGTCACTCAAGGAGCTGTGGAACCACGAATTGCGTTGGGCGAGGACCATTCGCACGGTCGATCCTCGCGGCTATGCGGGCTCGCTGCTCACTCATCCCCTCCCCTTCGCGCTTTTGGCGCTTGCGGCCGGAGCCCTGACGTCAGGTCTCGGCATGGCAATCCTTGCCGTCTCATGTCGAATTTTGCTTCTGCGCGTGATTGCGCGTAAGCATGGCCTCGTCGCTCCCGCATATTGGCTCACGCCGATCCGCGACCTTCTCTCCTTCGCGATATTTGTTTGGAGCTATCGAGGGCGAAGTGTCGAGTGGAAAGGACGCCACTATATAGTAAAGCCAAGTGGCACTTTGACCGCGAACTGAGTGATCGACCTCATGATGCGAACGCTTTTCCTGCAGGCTCCGTCCTATGACGGCTTCGATGGCGGCGCCGGCTCGCGCTATCAAGCCAAGCGGGAAATCGCTTCTTTCTGGTATCCGACCTGGCTTGCTCAGCCGGCGGCCTTGATCGAAGGCTCGAAGCTGATCGACGCGCCGCCGCACAGGATCGGCAGGGACGCGATTGTCGCGCAGGCGCGAAACTTCGACCTTCTCGTCCTGCACACGTCGACCCCATCCTTCGCCAGCGATGTGAAGATGATCGAGGCGATGAAATCAGTAAATCCGTCGCTGAAAGCGGGGCTGATTGGCGCCAAAGTGGCGGTCGAGGCCGATAAAAGCCTTCGCGCTTCGCCGCTCGTCGATTTCGTGGCACGCAACGAATTCGACTTCACGATCCGCGACGTTGCCGAAGGACGAGAGCTTTCGAACGTCGACGGCCTCTCCTGGCGCAACAGCGAGGGCCTGATCATCCACAATGCTGAACGCGCGGTCGTCGAGAATATGGACGCCCTTCCTTTCGTGACGCCCGTCTATAAGCGGGACCTGACGATCGAGAATTACTTCATCGGATATCTGAAACACCCTTATATCTCGTTCTATACAGGGCGCGGTTGCAAGTCGCGCTGCACTTTCTGCCTCTGGCCGCAGACCGTGGGCGGCCATCGTTATCGCACGCGAAGCGTCGGTCATGTGATCGACGAAATCCGCTGGGCCAAGGCCGCCTTCCCGAAGGTCAAGGAATTCTTTTTCGACGATGACACCTTCACCGATGACGCGCCGCGCGCCGAAGCGATTGCGCGCGAGCTCGGCAAGCTCGGCGTGATGTGGTCGTGCAACGCCAAGGCCAATGTGAGGCGCTCGACGCTGAAGATCATGCGCGACAACGGGTTGCGGCTCTTACTTGTCGGCTACGAGACCGGGAACCAACAGATTCTGCACAACATCAAGAAAGGCATGCTGGTCGACGTCGCGAAACGGTTCACCAAGGACTGCCATGAGCTCGGGATCGTGATCCATGGTACATTCATCATGGGTCTTCCGGGAGAGAGCGCGGAGACCATCCGGGAAACGATCGAGTTCGCCAAGGAGATCAATCCGCATACGATCCAGGTTTCTCTTGCCGCGCCGTATCCGGGCACATTCCTGCACAAGCAAGCCATGGAGAATGGCTGGCTCGATGACGCCAATGCCGAGCTCGTCAATGCCGACGGAGTGCAGATTGCACCCTTGCACTATCCGCACCTCAGTCATTCCGAGATCTTCAATTCGGTCGAGGAGTTTTACCGTCGCTTCTATTTCCGCGCGCCTAAGATCGCCTCGATCGTGGGCGAGATGGTGCGAAGCCCCGAGATGATGAGGCGCCGCTTGCGAGAAGGTGTCGAGTTCTTCCGCTTCCTCAAGGAGCGCCGCGAGGTCGCGCCCTGAAGCAGCTCATCCTGACGGCCGATGATTTCGGCCTCGCGCCTGAAGTCAACGAAGCCGTCGAGAAGGCCCACAAGAACGGAATCCTCAGTGCGGCGAGCCTGATGATCGGGGGATCGGCCGCGAAGGACGCGGTCGCGCGGGCAAAGCGCATGCCGCTGCTGCGCGTCGGCCTGCATGTGACCGTCGTCGAGGATAGCCCCCTCTTGCCGGCGGGAGACATCCCAGGCCTCGTCGACCGGAACGGATCTCTACGTGGCGATCTTGGAGCGTTCGGGGCGGCGATCCTGGTGAAGCCCTCGACGCGACGGCAGCTTCGCCGGGAGATCCGCGCACAATTCGAGGCCTACAAAGCGACCGGTCTCGCGCTCGACCATGTCAACGCGCATCTGCATTATCATCTGCATCCGATCGTTCTCGGCGAGATCCTCGCAAGCGGGCTGGATTACGGCATGCGCGCTTTGAGGGTCCCGATCGAACCGCTCGGAGTCTTGCGACGCGTTGAACCGACACCGACATATCCGGTCGCCCTTGTCGCCAAGGCGTGGGCTTTGATGATGCGCCAGCGAGCCAGAAGAGCCGGGCTCGTCAGCACGGATCAGGTGTTCGGCCTTTCCTGGTCGGGCCACATGACAGAGGAGCGCCTGGCCGGCCTCATCGACAACCTGCCGGAGGGCACGACCGAGATCTATACTCACCCGGCCATGCCGGGCGGCCACGCCGGCGCGGCACCGGGGTATGGCTATGCGGCGGAGCTCGCGGCTCTGTTGTCTTGTCGCTGCCGCAAGGCGGTCGAGCGCTCCGCGGCCAAGATAGGCGGCTATTCCGACTTGCTGTGAGCAGCCGGGGCGCTAGGTGAAGCTGGGTGCGCAAGACTTGCATTCGGGTGGATTTCCGGGCGGAAATATGTCAGTTGTTGTCAATTCTTGCGGCGAAATCCGCTCGATGATCGGCGACATCCTCTATTGCGGGCCTTTTTACACGCCCGCGCGTTTCAATACTGACCATGAGGGGTGAAGGGATGAAGATCATTCTTGCCCAACCCCGCGGTTTCTGCGCCGGCGTCGTACGGGCCATCGAGATCGTCGAGCGTGCGCTCGAGAAATATGGCGCTCCGGTCTATGTGCGCCACGAGATCGTGCACAATCGCCACGTCGTGGAATCTCTCAAGGCGAAAGGCGCCCATTTCGTCGAGGATCTCGACGAGGTTCCGCCCGGCGCGGTTACCATCTTCAGCGCGCATGGCGTCTCACGGAAGGTGGAGAACGAGGCGAAGCGGCGCTCGCTGCCGACGATCGATGCTACCTGCCCGCTAGTGACAAAGGTGCACAACCAGGGCCGGCGCTATGTCGATCAGGGGCGCGTGCTGGTCTTTATCGGCCATGCCGGGCACCCCGAGGTCGAGGGAACCCTGGGCCAGATCGACGGGGAAATCCACCTCGTTCAAAGGGAGGAGGATGTCGAAAAGCTTCCGCTCGCTTCCGAGACGCCCATCGCCTATATCACGCAGACGACGCTGAGCGTGGATGACACGCGCGAAGTTATCGCCGCTCTGCATCATCGTTTCAAAGATGTGCAGGGACCCGACATTCGTGATATCTGCTATGCGACACAAAACAGACAGACTGCGGTGCGCGAATTGTCGCGATTGGCCGATGTGATCATCGTCGTTGGCGCTCGCAACAGCTCCAACTCGAATCGTCTTCGTGAGATCGGTGAGGAGGCTGGCTTGCCTAGCTATCTTGTCGCCGATAGCAGCGAGATCGACGCAGAGTGGTTGCGCGACGCCAAGGTGGTGGGCGTGACGGCCGGCGCCTCCGCGCCGGAGGTTTTGGTGGACGACGTCGTTCGGGCGCTGATGCGCATTGCTCCGTCCGAGTTGTCGATTCTCGACGGGCCGAAGGAGAACGTGAACTTTCGCCTTCCCGCGGACGTGGCACCTTAGGCGCGGCAATCAACAGGGCTTTGAAGGAGCTTCACTTGGGCATTCCGCTGCGGCAGATCGCAAGGGTCGGCGCTTATATCGTGCGCCAGCATCTGGCAGGCCGGAAACGATATCCGCTTGTGCTGATGCTCGAGCCGCTGTTCCGCTGCAATCTCGCTTGCGCGGGCTGTGGCAAGATCGACTATCCCGATTCGATCTTGAACAAGCGCATCTCGGTGAAGGATGCGCTCGACTCGGTCGATGAATGCGGGGCTCCCGTCGTCGTCTTGGCAGGAGGCGAGCCTCTCCTGCACAAAGAGCTCCCCAAGATCGTGGACGGCGTGATCTCGCGGCGTAAATTCGCGATCGTGTGCACCAACGCGTTGTTGCTCGAGAAGAAGATCGATCAGTACAAGCCGAGCCCCTACTTCACCTGGTCGATTCATCTCGATGGCGACAGAGAGATGCACGACAAGTCAGTTTGCCAGGCAGGTGTTTACGAGCGGGCCGTCTCGGCGCTGCAAACCGCAAAGGCGAAGGGCTTCCGCGTTACGATAAATTGCACATTCTTCAACGATGCGGATCCGCAACGCGTCGCGGCGTTCTTCGACACGGCCACCGAGCTCGGCGTCGACGGCATCACGGTTTCACCCGGATATGCTTACGAGCGGGCGCCCGACCAGCAGCATTTCCTGAACCGCTCGGCGACCAAGGAGCTGTTCCGCTCCATTTTCCGGCACGGCCAAGGAAGCCGCAAATGGCAGTTCAATCAATCGGCCCTATTCCTCGATTTCCTTGCCGGCAACCAGCGCTATCACTGCACGCCGTGGGGAAACCCGACGCGAACCATCTTCGGCTGGCAACGCCCCTGTTATCTTCTCGGAGAAGGTTACGCGGCAACCTTCAAAGAGTTGATGGAAACGACGGATTGGGACGCCTACGGCACGGGCAATTACGAGAAATGTGCCGATTGCATGGTCCATAGCGGTTTCGAGGCGACAGCGGTCAACGATACCGTCAGGCGTCCATGGAAGGCGCTCGCCGTTGCGTTGCGCGGTGTTCGCACCGAGGGGCCGATGGCACCGGAAATTCCACTCGAGAAGCAGCGCCCCGCCGAATACGTATTCGAGCGCAACGTCCGCCAAAAGCTATCGGAGCTGCACGCTGCCGACACCGTGGAGAAGCCCGGGAAGACTGCGACAGCAGCGTAGAGCGGTGAACGCCGCATAACTGTCGCGCGCCGCGGCGAGAAGTAGCGGCAGCTCTCCGGGGCGTTGGATGAGACCCGCCAACACTGCCGTGATGTTCACTCCGCCGTCTGCGGAAAGGGCCGCCGCCACGAAGGTCGGAAGATCTCGATTCGCGGCATCGCACACGGCGCGCAAGATCCCGAAAGGCACCCCACGCGCGGCCGCGAAGCGCGCTGCGATCGAGCTTTCCATATCAACCGCGATCGCTCCGGTTCCGGCGCGCAATTTTGCCTTGGCCTCGGCGGTAAGAACCGGCGCCTCCGCCGCGGCGAAACTTCCCAAAAAGCTTCTCCGTCCGGCGAGCTCGAGGTTGCGTGCGAGTTCGTGCCGGAGAAAGCTGTCCGTGGCGAGCCTTTCATTCTTCGCGATCACCTCCGTCCCGAGAACGATGTCGCCTCGGCGCAAGCCTGGATCGAGTGCGCCGCAGATTCCTACGCTCATGACCAGGCTCGGAGGGCTCGCCAGCTCGGCAAGCTTCGCGCGGAGCGTGGCTGCGTCGCCGCAGATCGCCCTCGCGCCGGACCCTGCGAAAATCGCGGCCTCGCGCCTCAACCCACTGACGATCAACAGGCCCGCGGGAGCTTTCATCTCGGCTTACATGCCGAACGCAATGTCGCGGCTGTTGCCACGCTTGAGGTTGCGGAAGCGCGCCAGCGCCCAGAGCGGGAAAAACTTGGAGTAACCGTGGTAGCGGAGATAGAAGACACGCGGGAAACCCGTGGCCGTGTGAAACTCCTCGGGCCAAAAGCCGTCCGCGCCTTGCGTGGCCGCCAAATAGTTTATGCCACGCTCTACAGCCAGATTTTCCGTCTCGCCGGCGGCCATCAACCCCAACAAGGCCCAGGAGGTCTGAGAGGCCGTGCTGGGCGCGGCCTCAAAGGCCTTGTAGTCGAGCCTGTAGCTGTCGCCGGCCTCCCCCCACCCGCCGTCGGCGTTCTGGATGGCCACGAGCCAATCGACCGCCCCTCGGATGGGTGGCGCTTCCCGATCGATCCCTGCGGCAGCGAGCGCGCAGAGCGCCGACCAGGTGCCGTAGATGTAGTTGATGCCCCATCGTCCAAACCAGCTGCCATCCTCCTTCTGCCTCGAGAGGAGCGCGTCGATGCCGCGAGCCAGCGCCGGGCTCGTGTCGCGCGTGTCGCCGAGCTGCGCCAGCATGGAGACGCAGCGTGCCGTGACATCTTCGGTGGGCGGGTCAAGCAGCGCGCCATGATCGGCGAACGGGATGTTGTTGAGGTAGTGATAGGTATTGTCGGCGTCGAAGGCAGCCCAGCCGCCATCGCGGCTCTGCATGCCCTCGACCCATTCCTTGGCGCGAGCGATCGCCGCGGCCTCCTGATCATCGGGCTCGCCGGAAATATGCTGTGCGGCCCGATCGATGGCCATCGTCACCACCGCCGTGTCATCGAGATCGGGGTAGTGCGGATTGGCATATTGGAAGGGCCAGCCACCGGGACGCGTGGCGGGCCGCTGCGCAGCCCAGTCGCCCTTCACGTCGAGCACCTGCAAAGGCTTGAGCCAGCCCAGGCCGGCCCGTGCGGCGGTCCCGCAGGCAT
Source organism: Hyphomicrobiales bacterium (assembly GCA_019247795.1). Taxonomy (GTDB): domain Bacteria; phylum Pseudomonadota; class Alphaproteobacteria; order Rhizobiales; family Beijerinckiaceae; genus GAS188. Next base: position 30,423 of record JAFBAK010000140.1, read on the forward strand.
CGCCTCCGACCTCGAGCAGGGCATGGACCGCAAGCGCCGTATCCCAGACAGGCGAGACGCAAGGCTGGCAATAAGCCTCGTCCTCCTTGAGAACGAGCAACCGCTCGATGGAGGCCCGTGCGGTCACGAGATGGGGATGATCGGGCGCATAGCCGAGCGCGTCGAACATCAGCACGCTGTTGACCATGGCGGGAAAGATGGCGCCGAGTCCATCCATGCCGTTAAGGCGCTCGGTGACGAAGGCAATCGCGGCATCGATGGCGCGCCTCCTCGTCGCCGACGGGAAGATCGGCTCGGAAAGCTTGAGCAGAATATCGACCGCGCCGAAGAACTTGGCCCAGCCCCAAGGCTGATGGGCGGCACCCTTGGGCCAGTCCCGCACCTTCTCCGGCTGAATCGGAAAGAGCTCGTCGATGCGCACGCCTCGCGGATTTTTCGCCTTGGGCTTCAGCACCTGCAAGACGAGCAAAGGCACGAGGACGGTCCGCGCCCAGTAGGAGATCTTGCCGAGGTGGAAGGGGAACCACTTCGGCAGGAGCATTATCTCGACGGGCATCGACGGCACGCCGCGCCACGGGATCGCGTCATAGAGCGCGAGAAGAAAGCGCGTGAAGACATTGCTTCCCGCCGCACCGCCATGCGCGAGAATGGCCTCGCGCGCTTGGCGCATATGCGGCGCTTGCAAATCATCGCCGATCATTTTCAAGGCGAAATATGCCTTGACGCTGGCACTGATGTTGAAGGCACCCTGATGGTAAAGTGGCCAGCCGCCATGCGCGCCGCGGATGCGACGCAGATAGGCGCCGATCTTCCGCTCGAGTTCCGGATCCGGTGCTTCCCCGCGGAAGTGGCGAAACAGGATGTATTCCGCCGGAATCGTCGCATCCGCCTCGAGCTCGAAGCACCAATGCCCATCGGGCTTCTGGCAGGCGAGCAGCGCCTCGGTCGCCGACATGATCCTCGGCTCGATTGCGTCGAGCGCCGAGGCATGCTCGCGCGAAAGCTCAATGGATCGCAACTCGGCCATGCGCAGTCTCGTACTCCTTCATGATGATCGACGCCGCTCTGTAGCCTGAGCGCACCGCGCCTTCGATGGTGGCCGGCAGATCGGTCTGCGTCCAGTCCCCCGCCAAGGCGATATTCGTCCAGCTTGTACGTGCGGAAGGTCGCTTGGCGTCCTGTTGCGGAGTTGCGGCGAACGTGGCACGCCTCTCGCTGAGAATTTGCCACGCAGGTTGGCGCGCCGCAAAGCCGAAAATTTTGGCGAGTTCCTCCCAGATCCGCGCTGCAAGTCTTTCGCGGGGCTCGCTGAGCAGGCGGTCCGCGCTGCTGATCGTCACCGAGACGTGGTCCCTATAGGCGAAAACCCACTCGGCGAGCCCATTCACGACGCCAAGAAGCAAGGGCTGGTCAGCGCTCGGCTCGACGCGAAAATGAATGTTGAGAATCGTTCTGAAATCGTCAGGCACCACGAGACTCGGGAGCATCTTCTGCGCAATCCAGGGAGGAACCGCCATGACGAGCGCATCGTTCTGCGCGAGCGCTTTGCGCTCCTTCCCGAATGAGAGAGCGACGGCGCGTCCGTTTTCGATCTCAACTCCGCTCAACCGCTCGCCGAGACGGATCCTCGCGCCTTGGGCCGCAAGGTGCGTCAACGCCGGATCCACAAAGGTGGAGGAGAGCCCTTCAAGCGCGACCATCGGCCGGCAAGCCTGACCGCCGGCCCCGAGCGTTTCCCGCAACATCGCTCCCGCAAGCCTGGCCGAGCTTTCGCGCGGCTCATTGTTGAGTCCGGCGAGGAGCACCGGTCGCCAAAGCCGCTCGTAGAGCGGACCCGAGCAATTCATCACGTCGCCAAAAGGGGTATTGGTCTTAGCCCGCAGAGCGGCGAAGGCTGCAAAATATTCGCGTAAGCGCGTGCCGGGAACGCGGTGGCCGGCCTTGAACAGCCACCATGGCACGCGGCCGTCATTCAGGCGCAATTGCCAATGCTCGCCACTCGCGAGATCCGCGAAATCGAAAATGGCCGAGTCGGGGCCCTTCAACCTTTGGCTCGAGCCGATGCGGCGCAGATAATCGATGGCCGCATGGTTGCCCGAGAGCAAAAGGTGGTTGCCATTGTCGATCCGAATATCGAGCGTCCGATCGTGATACGATCGACAGCGACCCCCGGCAAAGCGCGCCGCCTCATGCAGCACCACCTTGCGGCCTTCGTCCGCCAGGCGCACCGCCGCGCTCAGGCCTGCGATGCCGGCTCCAACGACGTGAACCGTTCCGCCGTTCATGGAATGGCGTGGCGCAGGATGGCGCCGAGCATGCGCAGGCGACTGACACGCACGCGCCGTCGCGGTGGCGCGAATCCGCGCGTGACCATGTTGTCGAGCAGGGAACGATAGGCGGCGGCCATCAGTCGAGGCGCCCGAACCGCGGCTCGCGGCTCGCCCGCCATGATCCGGCGAGCCTCGTCGAAATGCGCGCGAGCGCGCTCGGCGATCTCGAGACAAGCGCCCGACAGCCGCGGATCGGCCGCAACCGACAGCGGCTCGTCGGCCGTGATCCCGGCGCGCAGCAGGGCCTCGTGGGGAATGTAAAGCCGGCCGATCGCGGCATCCTCATCGATGTCGCGCAGGATATTGGTAAGCTGCAGCGCGCGTCCGAGATGATGCGCCAAGGTCGCGCTCGTCTCTTCTCCCAAGCCGAAGACACGTACCGACAAACGGCCGACGGCGCTCGCCACTCGATCGCAATAGAGGTCGAGCGTCGTCCATTCGGGAGCTCGAATATCGGCCGCGGCATCCATCGCCATTCCGTCGATGATCGAATTGAAGTCTTCCTGCCTGAGCCCGTATCGCCGCACGGCTCGCGCAAGCGCCTCGAGATCCGCCGGCGCCCGGCCGGAGAAAATCTCGCCGATCTTGCTGCGCCAATTTTCGAGGGCAAGGAGGCGCTGCGCGAACGCTGCGCTCCCGTCGGCAATGTCGTCGACCACTCTGCAGAAGTCATAGATCGCGTACATGGCCTCGCGCCGCTCTCGCGGAAGGATTCGCATCGCCAAGTAGAAGGAACTTCCTGTCGCCCTCACGACCGGCGACGACGCTGTTTCATTCATCGCGGCAGATTCCTGCCCGTGACGAAGGAACGCGCGATGATCGCCGCAAAACCGCGGGCGACGCCGCATCCACCGAGTGCCGCAAAGCCGAACTTGCCGAGATGGACGCGTTCGCTCAACGGATCGCGTGTCGCGAGGCGGCGAACCAGATGCTCTGCAAGCATCTGGATGGCCGCGATCTCCAATGAGAGCCGCACGTCACGGACCTGTCGAGACAGCGAAGCCGATTGGCGAAGCAGTGCCGAGGTTTGCCCTGCGAGCTCGCGGATCGCGCCGAGCAATGCGGGCCTGGATTGTCTCTCCGCAAGCATTTCGGGGCGCGCGCCATGGCTCGCGAGCACATCGAGCGGCAGATAAACTCGATCGAGCTGTCGATAGTCTCGAGCGCAGTCCTGGAGATGATTGATCACCTGGAGCGCCGCGCAAAGCGGGTCGGCGGCCTGCCAAGTCGCGCGATCCTCCTTGTGCACGTCGAGAACGAAGCGACCGACCGGCATTGCCGAAAGCCGGCAATAGTCCATGAGATCGTCCCAGCTCGCATAGCGCAGCTTGCGGACATCCAGCCGAAACGCGTCGAGGAGATCGTAGGCGTGACGCGGCGCAAGGCGGTAGTCGCCAAGCGCCGCGCGAAGGGGCTCGGCTTCGGGATCGGCGGGACCTTTGCCGGAAAGGGCTTCGCCGAGCCGATCGAGGAGGGCGAGCTTTTCCTCGGGCAGGAGCGTGGGATGGTCGGCGACGTCGTCTGCTGCCCGCGCAAAACGGTAGAACGCGAGAACGGGTCCGCGGTACCTTCTGTCCAAGAGCCAGGACGCGACAGGAAAATTCTCGTCGCGGTGGCCCTTGCCGGAGCGGGCCGCGGTCGCGGTCGTCATGCGCGCTCCGCCTTTTTGGCCGGGGCCTGGAATCGGTCTTTCCAATAGCCGCCGCGCCCCCGCCAGTGCTGCAGGGCCGAATCCACGGTGAATGCCGAATATAGAGCCGCGATGGCGGGTAGCGCCAGCGCGGACCAGGCGGAGCGGCCATATAGGCGAAGTGTCGGAGCGAAGCAGACAACCATAAGCATCCAGGCGATCGCGCCATCGAGCTGTGCCACACCACGGGCAAAAAGGGTGAACAGCGGCGGCAGCAGATAGGTCGTGATCATGCCGATGAGGGTGCCTGCGAGCCGGACCGGCGAGTAGCGCAGTTGCGCGTAAGCCGAGCGCGCGACCATTCGTCTGATGTCGCCCAGCGCCGGATAGCGACGAAGGCTGCGGGCCTGCTGACTGAGTCCGAGCCAGATCGGACCCTGCCGCTTCATCAGCGATCCGAGCGCACAGTCGTCGATCAGCGCGCCGCGCACGGCTTCCAGGCCGCCGGCACGCTTCAAGGCCTCGCGCCTCGCGAGCATGCACCCGCCCGCCGCGGCGGCCGTGGCCTGTCTTGCATCATTGACCCAAGCGAATGGATAGAGTTTTTGAAAAAAGAAGATGAAAGCGGGAATAAGCCAGTTCTCCGCCGCGCTTTCGCAGTTGAGCTTCACCATCAGCGAGGTCAGGACCCTGCGCTTCGCGCAGGCGATGGCGAGGAGGCGGCGGAGCGTTCGCGGCGAGAATACAATATCGGCATCGCTGAACAGGACGAATTCGGGTGGTTCATCCTTGTTTTCCAAAATCGAGAGCCCCTGCTGCATCGCCCAAAGCTTTCCGGTCCAGCCCGGCGGCAGATTCCCTCCCGCAACTACAACGACGCGCTGGTCAGCACGCTGCGCCAAAGCCGCGTCGCGTGCCTTAACGGCAGTGTCGTCCGTGCTTTGGTCGTCGACAATGACGATGCTGAGAGCACCAGGATAGTCTTGCCGCAGGAGCGAACTAACGCTTTGTGCGATCGACTCCGCCTCGTTGCGCGCCGGTATCACAGCCGCAATCCTGGGCCAGCCCCCATCGGGAGGCATTGCGGCTTCCGTGACGCTCATCTCGGCCGTGTCGTCGCGCTCACGGCAGAGCCAGAACCATCCCCTGCCGAGAAGGAGATACGCCCAGATCGCCAGCGGCACAAAAGAGATCGCAGCAGTGATCATCTCAGATAGCCGTGCAGGCGAAACCAGGCCAGAGCATCGCTCAGGCCCTCGCGGTAGGATCTTGACGTGTATCCGAGCTCGCGTCGCGCCTTGGCATCGTCGAAGAACATCTTGTAGCGGGCCATGCGCAGGCCGTCGATCGTGACGAAGGGCTCGCGGCCGCTGAACTTGGCGAAGAGCCCCGCCGCATAGGCTACGGGATAGATCACAGGGCGAGGGATGCGCAGCCTAGGAGGGCGACGGCCAACGATAAGGGCGATTTCGGCCAGCATGTCGGCCAGCAGAATGTTGTCGCCGCCCAGGATGTAGCGCTCACCGATTCGGCCATGCCGGAGGGCGGCAACATGGCCGGCCGCAACGTCGTCGACGTGCACGAGATTGAGGCCGGTGTCCACGAATCCAGGCATGCGCCCGCAGGCCGCTTCGATGATGATGCGGCCCGTGGGCGTCGGCCTGACGTCGCGCGGGCCGATCGGCGTCGACGGGTTGACGATGACGGCTGCAAGCCCCTCGCTCCGTACCATTTTTTCCACGAGGCGCTCGGCCACGACCTTGCTGCGCTTATATGCGCCGATCGCGTCCTCCTCCGAGAGCGGATCGCTCTCAGCCGCGAGCTTGCCGTCGCCGAGCTTCAAGGTCGCGACGCTGCTCGTGTAGACGATGCGCTCAACGCCTGAGCGAAGGGCCTCTTCCATAATCAGCCGGGTCCCCTCGACATTCGTGCGCCTGATCTCATCGGGATCGCGCGCCCACAAGCGATAGTCGGCCGCTGCGTGAAACAGGAAGCGCACGCCCTTCAGCGCCGCCGCCAAAGACGAGCGGTCGTGCAGATCGCCTTCGCAGATGCTGTCCTCCCGCGCGAGATTGACGCGGGGACTCGAGGGGCGCACGAGAACGCGCACGCGATAGCCCTGCGCCCGCAAGGCGGCCGTGATGGCCGATCCGACGAAGCCGCTGGCGCCCGTGACGAGCACCTGCGATGCCTCATGCGCGCTCCGGGGGCTCGCTCCCACGGCGCGTCGCGGAAGTTCAGCCTCCGAGCAAGCTCTCCGTTCGCTCGCGAAGCCGCTTGATGAGGGCATCGGCGCCGCCCGAGGCGATGATCGACGCAAATTCGTCCCGTCGTGTCGCAAGATCGCTGATCGTGCCGTTGAGATAGACGTCGATCACGCGCCCGCCGCGCACCAAGTAGTTGATGGTCACGGTCCGGCCGCCCGCTTGAACGAGCTTCGTCTTCACGAGGTCTCCCCCGCCTCGCGGTTCAGGGCTTGTTTGGGGATCGACCACGAAGCTCTCCCCGGAATAATCGCTCACCTGGCTCGCATAGTCGGCGATGATGAAGCGCGCGAATGCCTCGCGGACCGCCGCCTGTTGGGCCCCCGAGAAGCTTGACCATGCCGGTCCCACGGCGAGCCGCGTCATCGTCGCGAGATCGAAGGCCGAGGAGATTGCGGGCGTGAAGCGGCGGTCACGCTCGCGCACGCTGAGCCGACCGGCTTGTTGGATCGTAGGGAGCAGCTGCTGATAATAGGATTGGATATGTCTTGCGGCGGGGCTCGCCGTCTGCGACTGCGCCGGGAGCGGCGCGAATAACAACAAGGCAAGAAGCATTTTCGCCGAAACCAAGGCGGCTTTCATGCTCGGTTTGATGTGTTTCACTTTCATAGCGGGTATTCCACTTTCCGGAACGGATGACGCGTTGCTGCCCAGTTTACAGGCTCAAGACGAAGTCTCAATTGGAAGGCATGCGGTCCTCGGGCAAGCCCCATCTCCTTCAATCCCGACGAGCCGAGCCCGCTACAACAGCTTGCGTTGACCGAATTGCGGCGCGACGCAATAGAGGCGCTTCCATCACTCGAGATCCACCGCGATGCTGTCGTGACGATTACCGCAGCTACCTTCCTCGTGCGACTTTCCAGCCGTTACGCATGGCTCGCGATCCTTTGTTTTCTCGGCCTGACGGTCCTTTGTGCCGGCTGGTTCGTCCATCATTTCGCGATAACCACCGACAGCAGCAAGCTCCTCTCGAAGGATCTTCCATGGCGACAACAGGAGATCAAGCTCGATCGAGCCTTCCCGCAACGTACCGACCAGATCGTCGCAGTGATCGACGCGTCGACACCGGAAGGCGCCGACGAGGCAGCCGACGCGCTCGTGAACGAGCTCTCAGCGCGCCATAACCTGATCCGCAGCGTGGCGCGTCCGGATGGCGGCGAGTTCTTCGCCAGGAACGGCATTCTCTTTCAGACGACGGCCGAGGTGCGCCGCGATGCCGCAGATCTCATTGCTGCCGAGCCGTTTCTCGGCACTCTTGCAGCCGATCCGACATTGCGGGGGGTACTGCGCACATTGTCCCAGTCGATCGAGGGCGTGCGCCTGGGAAGGTCGAAATTTCAGGACCTGCAGGTGCCCGTCACCGCAATTGCCGACGCGCTTGAGCGCCTCGAGGAGGGGAAGGATCCGGCTTTCTCCTGGCGAAAGCTCATCACCGGGAGGGCTCCGGAAATCTCGGATCTGCGACGCTTCGTCAATATCCAGCCCGTTCTCGACTATGACGACCTTCAGCCTGGCGGGAAGGCGACGCGAGCCATCCGTGATGCCATCGCGAAGCTTGGGCTGACACCCGCCGCCGGCACGACGGTGCGCCTCACGGGGGCGATTGCCCTCTCGGACGAGGAGTTCGGCACCATCGCCGAAGGTGCCGAGCTCAACAGCATCGTGACCCTGCTCGTCGTGGTTTTGCTGCTTTGGCTTGCGTTGAAGCAGCTGCGCATCGTGCTCGCGGTTCTGCTTACACTCGTCGTGGGTCTCGTCATCACCGCGAGCGCCGGGCTGTGGATGGTCGGCGCGCTCAATCTCATCTCGGTCGCCTTCGCCGTCCTGTTCGTGGGCCTTGGCGTTGATTTCGGCATTCAGTTCAGTGTCAGATATCGCGCCGAGCGGCTGAAATTGCCCGATTTCCATGAGGCGCTTCTCGCGACGGCGCGCATGATCGCAACGCCGCTTCTGCTTGCCGCCGCCTCGATCGCGGCGGCCTTCTACTCTTTCCTGCCGACCGCTTATCGAGGGCTTTCCGAGCTTGGCCTGATCGCTGGAACCGGGATGATGATCGCCTTTATCACGACGGTGACGCTTCTTCCCGCGCTGCTGACGGTGCTGCGACCGCATGGCGAAAAAGAGCCGATCGGTTACGCGGGGCTGGCTCCACTCGACAGCTTTCTGGAGAGACGGCGCAATCTGGTGGTCGGAACGACGCTCACGGCGACGATTTTCGCGTTGCCTTTGCTCGCGGGGCTGCGCTTTGATTTCAACCCGCTTGATCTTCGCTCACCGAGCACGGAGTCCGTTTCGACAGTGCTCGACCTGTTGCGAGACCCCAAGACCAGCCCGAATACCATCGACATCCTGGAGAGCGATCTGCCAAAGGCCGAAGAGGTCGCAGCAAATCTTCGGCGGCTGCCCGAGGTCGCCCAAGCGCTCACGCTGCAAAGCTTCGTTCCGGGAGAGCAAGAGGAGAAGCTCGAAATCATCGAGGATGCAAACTTCTTTCTCCAGAACACGCTCAATCCTATCGAAGTCGAAGCTCCGCCCTCGCAGGACGATACGCTCCAATCGATCGAGACGACGGCCCGGGACCTGCAAACGATGGCGGGCGAGGCCGACACTCCCGCGGCCCGCCAGGCACGGCGTCTCGCGGACCTGCTCTTCGATCTGGCCAAGTCTTCGCCCGACGCACGCGCGAAAGCTGAAGCCGCTCTAACAAAGCCACTCATGACCACGCTGCGGGAAGTGCGCGAGCTTCTCTCCGCCGAGCCGGTGAGCATCGACACGCTGCCGGCCGACTTGAAGAGAGATTGGATCGCCGAGGACGGCGAGGCGAGAATCGAGGTCGCGCCCAGCGGCAACGGCAATGACAACGCGACGCTGCATCGTTTCGTCGAAGCGGTGCGCAAGATCGCGCCCGAGGCGTCGGGATCACCGGTCTTCATCATCGAAGCCGCAGCGACGATCGTGCGCGCGTTTCTCGAAGCTGGCGCCTTCTCGGTCATTTCGATCGCGCTGATTCTCTACGTCGCCTTGCGACGCTGGACCCATGTCGCGCTGACGCTCGTGCCGCTTCTCGTCGCCGTCGTGGTCACGCTCGAGCTCTGCGTCGCGATAGGGCTCGAGTTCAACTTCGCCAACATCATCGCGCTGCCTCTCCTTCTCGGGGTCGGCGTCGCCTTCAAGATCTACTACGTGTTGGCGTGGCGTAACGGAGAGACGAATTTCCTGCAATCGAGCCTGACCCGCGCCGTCTTCTTCAGTGCCTGCGCCACGGCCACGGCCTTCGGCAGCCTCTGGTTCTCGCATCATCCGGGCACATCGAGCATGGGCAAGTTGATGGCGCTGTCCCTCATCACGACGCTGTCGGCCGCCGTCATCTTCCAGCCCGCACTGCTCGCCACCCAACGAAAAGGCGAGCGAAAAGCCGCAGAATAGCCGGCCAAAAACTGCGGCAAACTGCGGCAAAAAAGTGACAGTCAGGGTCGGCAGCGCCTGCTAGGCTGGCACGTTTCCTCAATTGATTCGAGCGCGCCGCCGCTCGTTGCTCAGCTTACGAATTTTCATTCCTCCCAAGCGGAGATTTTGTTTCGTGGAGATAACAAAAAGTCGCTCGCGGCGGCCTCGCGGCGCCAAAGCTTGGGTTGCGCTATCGATCATGTTGTTCGCGCCGGCTTTGCTCTCGGGCTGTGCAAGCGTCCAACGGGACGCGTCGCTCCCCATCAACGATCCCAATGAGAAATCCAATCGCGCCGTATTCGCGGCGAACCAGGCGGTCCTCCATCCTTTGTCTCAAGCGGTCAAGACCGTCACGCCCGGCCCCATCCACGATCGACTGCACGATTTGAATGCGAACCTGCAAGAGCCGCGTGTTTTTGCAAACGACGTTCTCCAAGGGCGCTTTCAAGCGGCAATCACGACATTCGGACGTTTCATCACGAATTCATCGATCGGCATCGGTGGTCTTTTCGATGTGGCCACGCTTGGGGGATTGCCACGCCAAAGCGGCGACTTCGGCCAGACCTTGTTCGTCTGGGGCGTCAGCGAAGGCCCTTATATGCTGCTGCCCTACTTTGGTCCGTCGACGGCGCGCGACGCCTTTGGCACGATCGTCGATACGGTCGGCGATCCCGTCGGCTGGTTCTTAGGCCAACGTTTCGGCTGGGGGGCGACGGTCGGCACCGGCTTGTTGGACGCCTCCGTTCGGCTATCGGAGCTCAAGGAAGCCGAGGACGTATCGATCGATTTTTATGCCTTCCTGCGTTCCGCCTATTACCAGCAGCGCCGCGCGGATCTGCGTGAGGCGCTAGGCCTGCCGCCGGTCGTCGAATCGCCGGCCACCACGCCAGTCCCCCAGGGACGAGCCAAACACGCGAAATCCCGCTGACCTTCCGAGTGGTCGCGCAGGCGATTACGCGTGACTTGATTAGACGCGGAAAACGTAACTTTGCGTGCCGTCCCGATCGATGTCGGGTGGGAATGACGCGTGCTTGTCCGCATAGTAGCGAGCCCGTTGATCACCGTATTTCGCGAGATTGTAGGTGAGGTAGAGCACGCGCCTTGCCTGAGCCGTGTAGTTGGGTTTCGAGGCGTGCGGCACGAAGGAATCGAAGAAGATCACGTCGCCGGGCTCGGTTGGAATTGCGCGCAACGGCAAAGCGTCTTCAGCCATCGGACGCCACTCCTCGCCGAGCAATCCCTCACGGTGATGTCCGGCGGCGATTTCAAGACAGCCATTCTCGATGGTGGTGGGATCGATCGTCACCATGGCGGTGACGAAGAGCGGGGCATATCGGGTCCACCCTGCCTGCTGATCCTGATGCAGCTTGAATCCCGGACCACCGGGCATCTTGAAGTTGATCTTCTCCTTGAACAACAACGCCGGCCCACCCATAAGCCCGCCCACCCAGCGGGGCAGCGCGCCCTTACGGACCAGCCGGTCGAATCCTTCGTGAAATGGACAGAAATTCTCGATGCGTTGGACGAGCCGTCGCCCGGGCTCGGTCAAGCTGTCCTCGTGGTAGACCCAGTGGCGCCCCGAGATCTCCGGCGCGGCAGCAAGTTCCTCGGTCCAGGCGAGAATATCGGCCGTCTCTTCGGCGCTGAAAAAGCCGCGGGTTACGAGAAAACCGTCCGATTCCATGGCGGCTCGTTGCGTCGCGTCGGGCTCGAATGGCGCAGTATCCTGCATCTTTGGCTTCCTCATTCTCCGAGCAGCGGCAGAAGCGCGCGCGCCTTGATCACGTCCTGCGGGAAGTCGATCTCGGTCCAGGGCAAGCCACTGATGTCCTCGAAGCCGAAGCGGTCCGGCGGACTTGCGAGAATCATGTCCCGGATGGGCTCCTCGTATTCGAGGCTCGTCAGCCCCGATTCCACATAGGCTTGCGCACGCTTGGCCAGCTCCGCCGCCGCATCTTGCGTGAAGCGAAAGAACCCGACGGACTCGCCGTGCCATTCATGGGGTATTTTTGGCCGTTTGTGAAAATCGACGATGTGGCCATTCGCCACGCATAGTTTGACGGGCTCGTCGCCCGGTTCGATGTCGCGATCAAGCAGAAGGCAGTTCGGCTTATCGGCACGAAGCAAGCGGGCCAGCAGCCGCACGTCATAGAGCACATCGGCATCCATCAGGATCACCGGCGTGCCGCTTTCCAGGATTTCCCGGCCCGTGAGCAAGGAAACGATGCTGCCCTTTTCGAAATCAGGATTGATGATGAGCCGCGCCGATGCACCTCCATTGCCATCCAGTTCCTTGCGAATCGCGTCCTCGCGATAGCCGACCACAATGCTGATGTCGGTCACCTGCGCCGCGCGCAGACTCGCGAGATGCCGCTCGAGCAAGCTGCGCCCACCGAAGCGCAAGAGAGCCTTGGGCAATTCTTCCCCATTCGGCCTGCCGTCATGCAGCCGCACACCCGCGCCCGCCGCGAGGATCAAGGCGCGTGGGGCCGCTTGACCGGAATGGCTCGACACGGGATCGTCTTCCCGTGTTCGACAGACGATGTCAACGCGTGGCCGCATCGCGCGATATGATGACAACCGCGGGAAAGTGCTCAGGAAGACGGATGAAGCTCGGTGCACTGCTCGGAGTTGTCGTGCTTGCTGCCTTGGTCGCCTGGATGCTGGCGAATGAAGGGGCGGTGTGGCGCATACTCGATCTCGTCCGACAAGCCGGTTGGATCGGCCTGACCGCAATCGTGCTCTTCCATGTCGTCCAGCTCGTATTCTCCGCTGAAGGCTGGCGCGTCCTCCTCGATCCGGCGACGAAACGGCCGAGCCTTTTCTTCTACATGGTAGCACGCTGGATCCGCGAGGCAGTCAACAATCTTTTGCCCGTTGCGCAGATCGGCGGCGAGTTCGTCGGCGCCCGTCTGCTGAACCGACAAGGTGCGGAGCTACGAGCATCGATTGCGAGCGCAATCGCGGACCTCACCGTTGAATTGGTTACGCAGATCGCGTTCACCCTCGTCGGGCTCGCGGCCTTGCTGCTCACCGCAGGCAATGGGCCGACGGCCCGCCTGGTCGCCATCCTCCTCTTTGCCGCCGCGGCGGTTGCCGCCGCATTCGTCGCCGCGCAGTGGATGGGCCTTGCGCATCTGATCGAGATCTCGGTGATGAGAATCGGCCGCATGATCGGCTGGAAGGAGTCTGGCGAGGAGCCGGCTCTCCACGCGGCGCTCATGGAGATCTACGGCGCGAAGCGGCGGCTCCTGAGGGCGGCACTCAACCATCTGATTTCCTGGCTCCTCGGAAGTGTCGAGGTGTGGTTGGCGTTCCGCCTTATCGGGAGCGACGTCGAGCTTGCCACCGCGCTCGTGATCGAGAGTCTCGGCCAGGCATTCAAGGCGGTCGGTTTTGCCGTTCCGGCCGCCCTCGGCGTGCAGGAGGGAGGTTACGTCATCGTCTGCGGGCTTTACGGCCTGTCGCCGGAAGTCGCGATCGCGCTGTCGTTGATCAAGCGCCTGCGCGAGATCGCGCTCGGACTGCCGGCCCTCGCGGCGTGGCAATGGCTCGAATCGAGGCCCGGGCGAGAAAAGGCGTCATTTCCATCGTCGAGAGGCGCCTCGTGATCGGTGGTTCCTGGACGCATCTCCTCGTTCGCCAATTGATCAGGCCGCTGCTCGGCACGCCGGTCAAGCCCAACCATCTGACAACCTTGCGTCTCGTTTCCGGTCTTGCCGCGTGCGCCTGTTTCTCGCTCGGCACTCCTTCCGGAACGGGATGGGGCGGCGCGATCTGGCTGATCTCCGCCCTCCTCGATCGCGCCGATGGGGAGCTTGCGCGAATAGGCGACATGCGCAGCGAGAGCGGCCATCGTTACGATTACGTTTCGGATGTTCTCGTCAACACGGTTTTTTTTGTCGCCGTCGGCGTGGGATTGCGCAATTCATGGCTCGGCGCCTGGTCGATACCGCTCGGCTTGCTCGCCGGCGTCGCTCTCTTCTTATGCATGTGGTGGTCGGAACTTTTGGAGCGGCAGAGTGAGCCGGACACGCGCGCCTATGGCGGAAAATGGGGTTTTGATCCGGACGACGCGCTGATGCTGATGGCACCCTTCGCTTGGCTTGGATGGCTCGCGCCGATTCTGGTCGGAGCCGCAGCGGTCGCTCCCTTCGTGGCGGCCGCCACGGGAGTGCGATTGCTGCGGCTGAAAAACGCCAGCGCCTGAGTGGTCCGGCCTTAGATCTTCGTGCCGCGCAAAGGGGAACCGCTTGAACGCAGCGTCCAACGTCCGTCGCATCGCGAAAGCACCGTCACGGTCAGCGGAGCCACATCGATGCGCCAGAATGAGCGAGCGTGCGCTCCAATCGCGTGGATGATCGCGGCTCGCACGACGGCGGGATGCGTCACTGCGGCAAAGCGGCCAGGTTCCTCCAGCAGCGTGTTCAACCAGTGAGCCACCCTGGCGAGCACGGCGCAAATCGATTCGCCGTCGTGAGGAGCAGCGCCGGGATCGCTCAGCCAGTCGCCGATGGCTGCTGGCTCCGCCTCTTGTACTTCGGCCAGTGGACGGCCCGTCCATCGTCCATAGTCGCAGTCTCGCAAAGCCAACTCGATGACCGGCTCAAGCGCCAAGGCGCGTGCCGTCTCAATCGTGCGCAGCTCGGGACCCGTCCAGGCGCGCCGCAAACGAAGCGCCAGACCGAGCTTCGCCGCTTTGTCACGCGCGGACGCGTCGATGCTCTCGTCGACAGGAAAGGCTGCCCGGCGCAGAGCGGGCGTCGAGGCATGACTGATCAGTATTACGCTCGTAACCAACGATGTGTTTTTCTTGGCGCGCACTCGTTTGACATGCCTTTATGAAGTACCTAGCCTGAGCTTGTCAGGAGTCGGGAAGCCGGTGCAAGTCCGGCACGGTCGCGCCACTGTAATCGTTACGAAACCCAACGAATCGTATCGTCAGTCAGACCCCCTCCGGGCGAGGTGAGCATTAGCGGGACGCGCTATCCCAAGGAGCATCACATGACCCACGCCGCGCTCGAGCGGGTTGCCGCTCCCACCGCTATTCCGCTCAAGGATCTTGTTCCCTGGGCGATCTTTGGCGGGTTGCTGATGCTGCTCGCGATCTATTTCGTGGGTGCCGAGCAGGGGGCAACCTCGATCTTCTCCGGCATGTATGTCCACGAATTCGTTCACGACGGAAGGCACTTGTTGGGGTTCCCCTGCCATTGATCATCGAGGGCGTTCACAATGGTCAGCCGCCTTCTCGTCCGGGGGATGCTCGTCGGGGTCGTGGCGGGATTGCTTTGTTTCGTTTTCCTGAAAACGTTCGGAGAGCCGCAGGTCGATCGCGCCATCGCCTTCGAGACCCAGCTGGATGAAGCCAAAGCAGCCGCTCACAAAGCCATGGGCATGGATATGTCCAAGGAGGAGCAGCCTGAGCTCGTCAGCCGAGAAATGCAGGCTGGCCTGGGTCTCTTTACGGGCGTGCTCGTCTATAGCACCGCCTTCGGCGGCTTGTTCGCCCTGGCCTTCGCCTTCGCTTATGGTCGCGCGCCCGAAGCGGCAACGCCTCGAGCTCTCTCGGCGCTCTTGGCGGTCATCGGCTTCGTCGCGATCTATTTGATCCCGAATCTGAAATATCCCGCCAATCCGCCGTCGGTCGGTGAGCCCGACACGATCGGTATACGCACGGCTCTCTACTTGACCATGATTGCCGTCTCCATCGCCGGCATGATCGCTTCCGTATCACTCAAACGGTTCGTCAGCGGCAGTTGGGGGGCTTGGAACGGGACATTGGCCGCGGTCGGCACATATCTGGTCCTCATGGTGCTGGCGGGGCTTTTGCTCCCGTCGATCAATGAGGTTCCGGACCAGTTTCCCGCCGTGGTGCTGTGGAATTTTCGCCTCGCCTCCGTAGGCGCTCAGCTGATCATGTGGGCCGCCCTGGGCGTTCTGTTTGGAGCCCTGACGCAGCGGGCTTCGGCGCGAGGCGCTCTGGTGGGCTGAGGTCCGGACTCCGGTTCGTCGCGATTTTGCCTGCTCGGCTAGTCAATGCCCGGCGCGCCGAGTGTCGTGCTCCGATTGCTCATCATCCACGTCATCCGGCAATGCTTGGCGGTCGAAGAAGGCGCTCCACGCCGAGAGGGATGGAGCAGGTTCGCCACTGGCGCGCATCTGCCTCAGAGCGACTCGAATGCCGGTCCTGGCAAATTTGGTACTCGGGAAATCGAATCTTGCCGCATCCAAGCCCCGGCAGACCGCCTGTCTGGCGCGTTCTTTGAGCGCGAACAATTCCGGATCGCCATATTTCGCGAGAAGCGCTTGGAAACGCCTGTGCAGCCGCTGATCGAAGCACCGCTCGCTTCCGTTCCGTTCCTTGGTGGGATGGGCCGGATAGAGATGCGCGCAAGGGACGAGGCCAGCGGGGATTGGATGGGTTGCCGCGTGGGTTCGCCCGCTTTGAAGCAGCTTGGGCAGGACATGCGTGTGGGGTCCGTCCGGGCTTTGGCCGCCTGACGCGGGGATGGGCTGATAGACCTCGACGCGGCCGAGGCGTGTTGCGAACACCCGATGCGGGCCGTGGCTGAGGATTGCAGCGATGGCCGGATTCCCCGGCGCGAACAGGCTCCTTTTTTCAGCCGCTCGCAGTGTTTGAATGAGGTCTGCATTCGCCGTTCGGACGCAAATATCGGCCTGCAGGATGCCAAGTCCGAGATCGAAGAGGATCGCACCGCGATCTTGATCGCGGAGCGCCGCCGTGTCAGGGCCGAGCTCCGTGACAACATGCCGTCCGTGCATGGCGCAGTCGCTCAGGCTCGAGCAGAGTGCGACCGCGTGGTTCCATTGCGTCGGATTGGCACTCAACGTCTCGTAGGCGACCGGCTGCAGGCCCGCGAAACGTTCAAAGCGGATGCCGCCGAGCTGGGTTGCAACGCTCAAGGCCGTGCCGTCGACAGCGACCTCGACCGCTTCGTTGGGATCGCGGACGAACTCGGCGATCGCGCCGAAGGTGCCTGCGCTCCAGCCCGTGCTCGCATCTTGCAGCTCGCGTGCGAGCCAGTTCTTGATGTCGTCAGCCTCGCTCTTCATCGCCCCGCTCCTCCTCCTTGTCATCCGCTTGCAGCGTGCGCCACGTCACGAGATACGGCGCGCCATCATGGTGGCCGCGAACCACCTCGACGCCATAGATTTCCGAAATCAGATCATCGCCGAGCGTCGTCGGCGCTCCATCGAGAACGATGCGGCCCCGGTCGAGGAGCACGATGCGGTCACAGTAGCGCGTCGCGAGCGTCAGATCGTGGAGAACGACGATGACGCCGGCACCGCGACTTGCGACGGAGCGCAGCAAATCCATGGCCTGAAGCTGGTGCAGCGGGTCGAGCGCTGCGGTCGGCTCGTCGGCCAGCAGCATCTCGGCCTCGACGGCGAGCGCACGGGCGAGCAGGACCCGCATGCGTTCGCCTCCCGACAAGGTGTGGAATATCCGTCCGCGCAAGCGAGCGGTTCTCGTCGCATGAAGCGCGGCCTCGACGGCCCGCTCGTCACCGGGACTGTCGGCGGCGAAAAGTCGTCGATGCGGCAGGCGCCCGAGCGCGACGAGATGGTCGACGCGAAGCGACCATTCAACCCTGCCGTTTTGGGCAAGGTAGGCGATCCGGCGCGCGAACTCTCGGCGAATGAGATCTGTCGAGAGCCTGCCATCGACGTGAAGGGCCCCTCGGTCAGGCTGGTGAAGGCCGGCAAGTACGCGCAGCAAAGTCGTCTTGCCCGCACCATTCGGGCCGATGAGGCCGACAAGCTCGCCCGGCTCAAACGCGAGCGACACGCGATCGAGCACCTGTGCTCCGCCAAGTGAAACGCTGACCTCGTCGGCTGCAATCCTCATCAGCGTTCGCTCCTGTGGCGATAGACGAGGCTGAAGAGGAAAGGGGCGCCGATGAGCGCCGTCACGACCCCGAGCTTCAGCTCGGGGTGGATGGGCAGGAGCCGAACCACGATATCGGCGCCGAGCAGCAGCGACGCACCCCCAAAACCGCTCACCAGCAGCAGACGCCCTGGCCGGTTTCCCACATAGGGGCGCAGCAGATGCGGCACGACCAGGCCGACGAAACCGATCGTGCCCGTGACCGCGACAGCGCTTCCGACCGCAAGTGCTGCACCGCCGATGACCTTGAGGCGCAGCTTTTGCAGATCGAAGCCGAGGCTCGCCGCCGTATCTTCGCCGAGCGTCAGACCGTCGAGCGCCGGTGCGGTCGAGACCAGGAGCGCCCAGCCGATCGCCATGAGCGGCAACACGAGCCAGAGCTGCGGAAGGCTGCGATCGGCGAGCGATCCCATGAGCCAGAAGATGATCTCGAAAGCCGCATAGGGGTTGGGAGAAAGGTTGAGCGCAAGCGTGGTCAACGCGCCGGCGAAGCTGTTGATGGCGATGCCCGCGAGGATCAGGGTGGTCGTGCCGGCACCACGTCCCGCGACGGCGAAGAGCAAGACGGTGGCGAGGATCGCACCGGCAATGCCGCCGAGCGGCAGCGCGAGCAGAAAGGCGCCAGCGAGCCCTGAGTAGAACACGAGCACGGCGCCGAGCGCGGCTCCCCCCGACACGCCGACGATACCAGGTTCCGCCAAGGGGTTGCGAAGCAATCCCTGCATCGCGGCTCCGGTGATGCCAAGACTGAAGCCGGCGACGAAACCGAGCGCAGCGCGGGGGACACGCAGTTCGAGCAGCACCAACGCGGGAAGGCTGTGCGTGCCGCGCAGCGCATCTGACGCAGCAGCCACGATATCGAGCCTGGCATAGCCGATCACCAGGGAGGCGAGCGCCATCAGCACGGAGAGCAGCGACAGCCCGAACAGCAATGGGAGAGAGCCCGACCTTCCGGTTGCCACACGTATTGCGTCAGCGCTCATGAGGGCGGGCGTTCCGATGAAGGCGCGCGCGTGCGCTCGATGAGGAGTTGGACGGCATCGACGATCGACGGACCGGCGCAGGTCCACAAACGTGACGGCATGTCGAAAAGACGCAGCTTCTCGGCCAACGCCGTGACGATCGGGTGATGCAGCGCTTGCGTCGCGAGCGAGGGCGCGCTCTCGCTGTCGCCGTTGAGGATCAAGATTTCGGCCTTCTGCAGTACGACCGCTTCGAGCGGAATTTGGAGATAGTTGTCGATCTCGAGCCGAGCGGCCAGATTGTCGAGGCCCGCGCGTTTCAAAATCTCGTCGATGAGCGAGCCCCGCCCCACGGTGAAGCCGTTCGGCCGCAGCACGATAGCCTTGAGCGGCGGGCCGGCGACTTGGGCGGCGAGCTGCTCGAGCCTCTCATCCATTTCGCGGATCAGCGCTTCGCCCTTCGACTGCTGCCCGAGGGCTCGCGCGATGTCGCGAATGTTCTGGCGAGTCTCGGCGAAGCTGCGCGGCACCCCGACCTCGATGACGCGCATTCCCGTCCGCTTCAGCAGCGCGACGGTCGTGCGTGTGGTGAACGCACCCGCGAGGACGAGATCAGGGTCGTAGGAGAGCACCTCCTCCGCGAGGCCGTGATTGGCCGGGTGGAGTTTGGCTTCGTCCGGCAGGTTGGCGTTGCGCGGATCTTGCGAGAGCCAGCTCACCGAGGCGATCTGTCCCGGGTCGGCAAGCCGCAGGAGCAACTCGTCCGTGCACATGTTGAGCGAGACGACGCGCTGGGGCCGCACCTCGTCCGCATGTCCGAGCGTCGCGGTCATGAGAGCGAGGCAAGCCGCGAAGATGAAGGCGACGGCCTTGGCGCATCTCATTGGGCAGTCACCTTCACGCCCCCATAAACGCCAATTCCCGGTCGATCGAACCCGACGGGATCCTGGTAGTGGCGGTTGAGCAGGTTGTCGATGCGCCCGAACACGGTCGTGCGCTCATTCACCTCGTAGTTCGCCGCCAGGTTGACGACCGCGTAAGGATCGGATTTCAGCCTGGTGATCGTGAAATCGCGGTTGCCGTCAACCCAGCTCCCGACAAAGACGAGCGAGCCCGAGAGCTTGAGCTGCGGCAAAGCTTGCCAGTTGGCCTGCAAGCTCGCCTTGTTCTTGGGGCGGCGCAAAAGCTCCTGGCGGGCGATGTCGTCCTTGGCGACCGTGAAGGTATAGTCGGCCCGCAGGCTGATCGTTTCGGTCAGCGCCAGCGTGGCGAAATTCTCAAACCCCCAGGTTGTCGCCCGACCGACGTTGATGAAGGTTGTGAAATCGGCATTGTCAGTGATGAGGTTGCGGATATCGTTATGAAAATAGGTTGAGCCGAAGCTCAAGATTCCCGCTGCCTGCTCGAAACCGACATCATAGCCCTTGCTTTGCTCGGGCTTCAGGTTCGGATTGGCGAAGAACCCAAACGCCGGAAAATCCTGGAAGAGCTCGCTCAGGCTCGGAGCCTTGAAGCCGGTGCCGTAGCTTGCTTTGAACTTCGTGCCGGTCTCTTCGATGAGGATCGCCGGAGCGATGCGATAAGTGGAGTGACCGCCGAATGAATCATTGATGTCGTGGCGGATGTTCGAGGTGAGATAGAGCCAGGTGGCGTAAGAGGATTGCAGCTCGAGATAGCCGGCCTTGTTGGCGTTCGAGGCCACGAATTGTCCGGTGTCCATGCGGTCGTTCTCGGCTTCGAGCCCGCCGATGAGCTTCTGGCCGGGCAGGAAGGTCCACACGCCGCGCCAATCGGCTTTCACCCGCTCGCCGAGATTGTGGGTCGGAATCGTGCCGCCGATATCCTCCGGCGAGCCTTGAAAGCGTGACCAGAGATTGGAGTAATCGATCCCGAACGTATTGACGAACACGTCGCCCAAAGGCGCCCAGACCGCCTCGCCCCGCGTGAAGAACTGGTGGTCGTTCTGGGTGCTCCGAAATGCGTCGGGCACAGCGGGAAAACCGGAATCATTGACCGACAGCAAGGTCGAGGTCGTATAGCGCGCAACGCCATTGAGATTGAAGCTGTCGCTGAGATGCGCTCCGAGGCGCGCGGAGTAGGTGTAGTTGTCGTAATAGTAGTCACGGATCGGCCGGCCCGGCGGCACGAGATCCGGCGGCGTGACCGGCGTATCCGTCGATTTGAGATGCACGATGCTGAAGGCATAATCGACGATCGAGTTCGATCCGCTGAACCCTGCAGTCTCGTTCAAGGTGCCGAACGAGCCACCCTCGACGCTCGCTGTCGCTTTCGGAGGGCCATCGCCTTTTTTGGTGGTGATCGAAATGACACCACCGATCGCATCGGCGCCGTAAAGGCCGCTTTGCGGTCCGCGCAAAACTTCGATGCGCTCGATGTCGCCGGTCGCAAGCTGCCCGAAATCGAAGGCGCCGTTGGGCGTGCTCGGATCGGTGACATCGATGCCGTCGACCAAGACCTTCACATGGTTCGAGTTGGTTCCGCGTATGAACACCGAGGTGAGGGTGCCCGGGCCGCCGGTCTGGACCACATTGAGGCCCGGCACGGTGCTCAGCGCATCGGGAACCGTACGTCGCTGCTGATCCTGCAGCTCTTGAGAGGTGATCACCGTGACCGAGTTGCCGAGCTCGGCGGTGGGCGTGGGGACGCCGGTTGCCGTGACCGAGATGGTGCCGAGATCGGCAGGCGCGCCGGCACTCAGCGTCGTCTGAGCGCGAGCCGGATGGAATGAGCAAAGCCAGGAGACCGAGCAGGCGAGGAGCGCAAGCGCGCCACGACACCCTCGCCGGTGCGTCGATGTCGAATGTTCCATGATGAGACCTCGGGCGGGACGCCAAGTGGCACGTCACCGCGAACGAAGTCTCCCCTCGAGCTCCAACCGGAGCCTTCGGTTCGGCTACCATCAGGACACCCCGCCCGACGTGCTCGCGTGTGACCACGGTTGACGGCAGGTCTCCTGGCTTGCGGATCATCGCCCTTTCGTCGCCTTCCCAGGACCCGAGTTCCCAGTGGCAAAATGACGAAGGGCTATCCGCCGACAGTTGCGGGGGCAGCTGCGGAATGAGGCGCCAAGGCGCCCGCACCGCATTCCCATTTGATCCCCGAAGGGAACCGTCGTCGGCTACACTACGGGCCGACCCGACGTGAGGTCAAGTTTTGAACACACCCTTGAAGCTGGGCATTCGGCGGTTTCTTCAGGCGGAAGAGGAAGACGCGCCCGCGGACGAGCTCGCGCCAAATGATCGGCGGAACGCCGCGAACCTTTACGAGCCCCGCTCTCAAAAAGGCGCGTAGGGAAGATGCGCGATTTGCGCGCCGATCTCGTAATATTTCTCTTTCGCGGCGCGGAATGCCGGGACCGAGACCTTGGAGACCGGAAGCGACATGCCGTCGAGGTCGACTTTCCCCGTGATCAGGTTCGCGATTTCCCGCCCCATCACCGTGCCGGGCGCGATGCCGCGCCCGTTATAGCCGCTGATGCCGACGGAGTTCGGGCCGAATATATGCAATCGTGGCAGATGATCGGAGGTCATTCCGATCTTCCCGTACCACTCGGTCTCGAATTCGATCTCGTCCAGTTGTGGAAAGATCCTGCGGATATAGCGACGAGCCCAGGCGCGATGGATGCGCAGGCCCGTCGACTCCAGCGCGCCGACACTCCCGACGATGAGCCGCCCCGCCTTGTCCAATCGGAAGCCGCTCAAAACGGTCTTAGTGTCCCAGGTGCCTCCTCCATTCGGCAGTATCGTCTTGCGGACATTGTCGCTCAGCTTGTGCGTGGAAATCTGGAAATACGGAAGGAGCACCTCCTCGTTGCGGATCGGCGCGGCCGGCCCGATGGAATAGGCGTCCGTCGCCACGACGAGCCAAGTCGCGCGCACCTTCCCGAGTTCGGTCTTCACCGACCATTCGGCCCCGACGCGTTCGAACGAAGCGACCGGGCTGTCAGTGAAAATGCGGGCACCTTCGCCAAGTGCCGCACGTGCGAGGCCGCGCGCATAGGCGAGAGGCTGGATCGTGCCGGCGCGCGTATCGTAGATCGAGCCCTTGTAGCCGATGGCGCCCGTCCGCTTTGCGGTCTCATTCGCG
The DNA here is from genome assembly GCA_019247795.1 of Hyphomicrobiales bacterium. GTDB lineage: Bacteria > Pseudomonadota > Alphaproteobacteria > Rhizobiales > Beijerinckiaceae > GAS188. The sequence continues at coordinate 53,072 of JAFBAK010000140.1, forward strand.
TCCAGCAACTCGATCTTCGCGCCGAGGCGCTGCCATTGCGAGACGCGTTCGCGAAGCTGGCTGAGGCCGCTTTCTCCGACCGCCAAATGGTAGGTGCCGCGGTGATCCGCCTCGCAATCCATCCCGTACCGGGCGGCCAAAGCAAAAACGTCCTTTGGCGCTTCGCCCAGCAGACTGATCAGACGCTTTCCGTAAATCGGGCCAAGCGTCGCGACGAGATCGTCAGGCATCATCCACATGCCGGCATTGACGAGGCCAGAATTGCGCCCCGAGGCGCCAAACCCGATCTCGTGGGCTTCCAGCACGACGACCTTCTTGCCGCTTTTCGCGAGATGGAGGGCCGCCGAAAGCCCCGTATATCCGGCTCCGATCACGACCACATCGCACGACAGCTCCTCGGTGAGCTGCGTGGTCTGCGGGGGCGGAGGAGCCGACAGTTCCCAGAGCCCATGCGATCGCTTATTTCCCAGCATTCATCGCTCCACGAATTCGAAAGGCCGATCAGGTCCGCTTCGACGAGACCGGCATATCATCCGGATGGCCGAACTCGCAGAATATACCGCCGAGAAAGCGAACCGAAGCGGCCTTCGGATCCGGAACGGCAGTCTTGCCCTCGACTTCCGCGCGGAAAGGCTCCGAGCTGTCCTCAGGCTCATAGCCGAGATGTTGCCCGAGGCGGTTGTCGACGGTCTTCACCTTGTTGTTCGACATCCCGAACGAGATCGTGTGCCCGACGCGAGGCGCCGTGAGCGCCGCTTCGACGAGCCGCACGCAATCGCCAAAAGACAGATACGACCAGAGCATGCGTCGATCGCTCGGCTGAGCCATGGACGAAAAAATCCGCAGGCAGGCGGTTTCGATGCCGAATTTGTCCCAGTAGAGCCGGCTGAGGCTTTCGACGAAGGTTTTCGAGACACCGTACAAGCCATCGGGTCTCACCGGAGCGTTTGCATCGATCTGCGCTTCGACTTTGTGGAAGCCGATGGCGTGAACCGACGACGCGAACACGATACGCTTCACGCCATGTTTTCGCGCTCCCTCGTAAATGTGATACGAGCCCCGAATGGTTGAATCGAGAACCTCTTGCCAGGGGCGCTCATAGGGGGCGCCTCCAAAGTGCACGATTGCGTCGCAATCCTTCGTCCCCTCCATCGTGGCGTCCCGATCGGCGAGATCGAAAATCGCATGCTCTTCGTGGGCGGCCCGCTCACCAAGCGGTTCGCGATCGGCGAGCCGAAGCGTGGTTGCGAGCGGGGCAAGCCCCGCGCGAAGCTGTGATCCGAGGCGGCCCGCCGCTCCGGTGATCAGGATGCGCCGGTAAAGGGGCATGTCTCTCCTCATTTGTCGGTGCTGGCTGCCGAGCGGCCTTCCCCGCTTGCCGGCAACTCGCCATGTTTCAGGCCGGCTTCGACCGATGCGGCGTCGGGTTCGGTCAGTCCGTAGATTTCCTTGGCCGTGTCGGACGAAATATAACCGAGCGCCAGATCACGAAGCACTTCGGCACGCGGCCTTTCAGATGCAGGGCCATAGCCGGCTCCCCCCGGAAGAGCCAACATCACCTTGCGGCCTTCGGGGACGAATTGACGCCCCTTGCCGGCCATCTTCGTCCCGTCGTCGAGCGCGATCTTCGTGGGCGAGCCGTCACACCCGCCGCGGCGTCCGCGGGGAGGATATTTGACGCGGTCGAACATCGCGGAAATGTCGAAGACGTGGCCGTCGACGGCACCGATCTCCATGAATTGGCCGAGCCCACCGCGGCGGGCCCCGGCCCCCCCGGAATCGGGGCGGAGTTCCTTGCGCCAAATGATGATCGGTCCGGTATGTTCGGTCGCCTCGATCGGCATGGTCATGACGCCGGACGGAAAGGCGGTCGTATTCATGCCGTCGAGATGCGGGCGAGCGCCGGAGCCACCGCAGTTGAAGGTCAAGACCTCGGCGCGTTGAGCACCGGCCTTGCGTGCGGCCTCGGACGCCGGCCGCAATGACACCTGGAAATTGCACAGCGGGCCGGCGCCCTCGGCCGGTACGGTGCCCGGCAGCAGTTTGTCGAGCGCCCCATAGACGGTGTCGGGGATGAGGTGACCGATCACATGGCGAAGCGCCACCGGTGCGGGGTGGAGCGCGTTGACGATCGTGTTCTCCGGCGCGCTGATCTTGAAAGGTTCGAGCGAGGCCGCATTGTTCGGAATGTCGGGCGCGATCGCGCATTTCAAGGCGAAACAGGCATAGGCCTTGGTATAGACCAGCGGAGAATTGATGCCTTTCGGATCGACCGGTGAGGTCCCGTCGAAGTCGACCGATATTTCATCCTTCGCAATCGTCAGCCTCACCTTGATCTCGATCGGCGTCGCGAATCCGTCGCTCATCATCGAGCCTTCCGCGGTCCCCGGTTCGAGCGCGGCAATGCGTTCGAGCGTGGCGCGCCGGGAATTCTCGAGGACGAAATCGCCCACCACCTCGACATTGTCGAGGTCGAACTCTTCGAGCATGCTGGTGAGACGTCGGTGGCCCACATCGTTGCAGGTCGCGAGCGCGAAGATGTCGCCGACAACCTGATCCGGCTCGCGCACATTCGCGCGGACGAGCCGCACGAAGGCCTGATCGACCCTGCCCCGATCGGCAAATCGCATGATCGGAATGTAAAGGCCTTCTTCGTAGACGGAATTCGCGTCGGCACCGAAGCCTCGCCCGCCGATATCGACGATATGGGCCGTGCAGGCGAAGAAGCCGACATGGGCTCCCTTGTAAAAGGAAGGTGTCACGACGGTGATGTCGTGCAAATGCCCTGTTCCCATCCATGGGTCGTTGGTGATGTAGATGTCACCTTCGTGGATATCGTCGCGGCCGATCTCTCGAATGAAATGAGCGACCGCGTCGGCCATCGCGTTGACGTGGCCAGGCGTGCCGGTGACCGCCTGGGCGAGCATCAGGCCGGCCTTATTGTAGATGCCTGCCGAAAGATCGCCGGCCTCGCGTACGGAGGTCGAGAAGGCCGTGCGGATGAGCGCCTGGGCCTGCTCTTCCACCACCGAGATCAGGCGATTCCACATAACCTGGAGCGAGACTGTGGACAGGTTGCGCATGGCTCAAGCTCCAACCGCGAGGGCCAGCGCGGGCTGCGCGCCGACCTTGTCACGTTTGAAGATCTCGATGCAGCCATCCGATCGGCAGGTCGCGGCCGAATGCGAGGGCACGATGATCGTGGTCTCGTCCTCGATGATGACGCAGGGTCCCTCGGCCAATTGACCGACCTTGAGCTGCTCCCGCGCAAAAATGGCGGCCCGGACCTTGTAGCCGAGCGTGGAGTCGTAGACATGGCGCGCCGTCGACGCCTCGATCGGCGCGAGGGACCCGAGCGGTATCGCGGCAGCCGGAGTTGTCTTTCTGGTGCTTGCGTTGACCGCCCAGACCGTGATCTCGACATCGAGGCCTTGCACGCTGCGCGAGAACAACTTGGCGTATTCGGCCTCGAACAGCGCCCGGTAACGATCGGCCGCCGGCTCGGCATCGGTCACATCGATCGGGATTTCCCAACCCTGGCCGACATAGCGCATATACGCCTTCGCCTCGGTGCCGATCGGCGCCTGCGCATCGCAGGAGCGTACAAAGCTTCGGGCTTCGCTCTCGAGCTCGCCAAGCAATGTGGAAACGGCACCTCCATCGAACCGGGACAGGCGCATATAGACGCTTCGCGTCGCCTCGAAGCTGAAGGGCGCCCGTAGAAAGCCGATCGCTGAACCGACGCCGGCACCTGGAGGAACGAGCACACGCTCGATTCCGAGCTTTTCGCAAAGCCGGCCGGCATGAAGCGGTGCGGCGCCGCCGAAGGCGATCATGGTATAGCTCGAAAGGTCTTCTCCATTCTCGACCGCGTGCACGCGCGCGGCATTGGCCATGTTTTCATCGACCACCTCGGTAATGCCGAAGGCAGCGGTTTCGTCGTCCATCCCCAGCCGCTCGCCGACATTCGTCATGATGGCCTGCCGCGCCGCGTCCATGTCGAGCTGCATGCTGCCACCGGCGAAGTTTTCAGGATCGAGCTTGCCGAGCAGGAGATCGGCATCGGTCACCGCGGGCCGCTCACCGCCTTGCCCATAACAAGCCGGGCCAGGGTCGGAGCCGGCGCTTTCCGGTCCGACCCGGATCTGGCGCATCGCATCCACATGGGCGAGCGAGCCGCCGCCGGCGCCAATCTCGACCATGTCGATCACCGGGATCGAGATGGGCATGCCCGAGCCCTTCTTGAAACGATAGCTGCGTGCGACCTCGAACACGCGGCTGGTCTTGGGGGTCTGCTTTTTGATGAGGCAGATCTTCGCGGTCGTGCCACCCATATCGAAGGAGAGCACGCGCTCAAGGCCGAAGCGAGCCGCGAAATGGGCGGCGTAAATCGCGCCGCCCGCGGGTCCCGACTCGATGAGCCGAACCGGAAATTCCGCCGCGCCTTCGAGCGAGATGATCCCGCCGCCCGAATGCATCAGGAAGATCGGACAGTCGGCCCCTTCGCCCGCCAGCTTCTGCGCCAGCTTGAGGAGGTAGCGTTTCATCATCGGCTTGACATAGGCGTTCGCCACGACCGTGTTGAACCGCTCGTATTCCCGCATCTGCGGCGAGACTTCGGAAGAGATCGAGACAGAAAGGCCGGGAATTCGTTCGAGAAGCACGTCGCGGACCATGCGCTCGTGCTCCGGGTCGAGATAAGAATGAATGAGGCCGACCGCGACGCTTTCGTACCCGGCCTCGGCGATCTTCTCGGCAAGGTTTTCCACATCCGCGCGTGCAAGCGGAATGAGCGTCTTGCCGTTGGCGCCGATGCGCTCGCGCAGCGTGTAGCGCCGGTTGCGAGGCAGGAGCGGTTCCGGCAGCACGAGATTGAGGTCATATTGCTCGAACCGGCTTTCGGTTCGCATCTCGATCGTGTCGCGAAAACCCTCGGTGGTGATCAGCGCCGTTTTGGCGCCGCGCCGCTCGATCAGCGCGTTCGTCGCGAGAGTCGTGCCATGGATGATCCTGCAGATCGCGTGCGGTGTGACGCGAGCCTTCGCGCACACACGATGCATTCCCTCGAGGACCGCGTGTTCGGGCGCCTCATAGGTGGTCAAGACCTTCGTCGAAAAGCTTTGGCCCTCGATCTCGAGCACAACATCGGTGAATGTGCCCCCGATATCGGCGCCGAGATAACCGCGAGCGGACGAAATGATGCTCACCTGATGCACTCTCCTTGGGCGGAGCGGGAAGCGGGCGCCGACATTACCCGCTCTCGATTTGACGACGTTCAACAATCACGTCCAATTATTTTATTATGTTATGATGAGAAATTTTATTTATTGTCTCTCACTCGCTCGCAGACGGGCAGGTAACCCATGAACATCACCCTGAAACAGATCGAGACTTTCGTCTGGCTCGCGGCCCTGAAAAATTTTCGCCGGGTCGCGGAGCAGATGAATACGACGCAGCCGAACATCTCGTCGCGCATTTCCTCATTTGAAGAGGCTTTGAGCTTGCGGTTGTTCGAACGCGACGCCGGCTCAGTCGTACTCACTGATCAAGGGCAGTCGGTTCTTCCGCTCGCGGAGCGCACGCTGCAAGCGGTTCAAGCCCTTCTTCAAGCGGGAGACACTACGCGGGAACAAGCCGTGTTGCGTCTTGGGGTCGCCGAAACAGTGGCGCAAACTTGGCTTCATCGCTTCCTCAAGGAAATCAGCCGCCGTCTACCGAATGTCATCGTCGAACTGACGGTGGACCTGACGGTCAATCTGCAACGCAATCTGCTCGAGCGAACGCTCGACCTCGCGTTTCTCAACGGCCCCATATCCGAACTTTCCGTCACCAATCTGCCCTTGGGGACGGTTCCTTTGCTATGGGTCGCCGCACCCCAGATCGCGGCCAAAATACCGGCGGGAGCCAAGGCCGAAGATTTGTCCGGTTTTCCCATCTTGACGCATGCGAAGAACACGCGGCCCTACACCGAGGTCGTCGAGTATTTCCGAAGAAACGGCGTTCGACTCAATCGTCCGATCTCCTCCAGCAACCTTGCGGCCTGCCTCAATCTCGCTCTCGATGGACTTGGGATCGCGACGCTTCCTCGGCAGTCGGTTCAACGTTTCCTCGCCTCGGGCGACCTCGTCACCCTCAAATGCGGGTGGGTTCCGTCCCCGATGAGCTTCACCGCCTCGTTCGTCACGTCGCCGCCGCGCCAGGTCGTCGAGACCGCGGCAGCTCTCGCAACCGAAATCGCGGATTGGAATGCGCGAGAGACTTGACCGGGCTCATGTCGTGGCGCCCGGCGCATAAGGCGCTTGCGCCATGTCGTGTTCTTTCGGGAATGGCCTGAACATCGAGGCAATCAGGAAGGCGCCGAGGCCCATCGCAAACGACCCGACATAGAGCCAGCGATAGCTGCCGATCTCGTCGTAGATCAGACCGCCCGCGATCGGCCCCGCTGCCATGCCGAGACTTCCGGCCATGGCCGTGCCGCCGATCACGGTCCCCATCATGCGCATCGGGAAGTTCTCGCGCGCTATCACGGCATAAAGCGGCATGATCCCCGCATAGATGAAGCCGAACACCGCCGCCGCGGCATAGAAGCCGAGAAGGTTGCCGGCCAGCACATAGCCGAGCGCGCCGATCGCCTGTGCCAGCAAGCCGGCCACGAGGACAGGCTTGGCTCCGAACCTGTCACCGAGAACTCCGAAGCCGATACGACCGAACATGCCCGCAAATCCCTCGACGCTGTAGATGGAGACGGCCGCGATCATGGGAATTCCGCAGGTCACCGCGTAGCTCACGGTGTGGATGATCGGACCGGAATGCGTCGCGCAGCAAAAGAAATTGGTCAGAACCAGGATTACGAATTGCGGCGACCGAAGAGCTTGGTTCACCGACATCGCAGGCGAGTTGTCCCTCTGCGACACGCCCATGGGGCTGGCGGGAGGACGTCGGACGAGGAGCGCCGCCGGCACCATCAGGACGGCCGTGAGCACCGCGATTATCAAAAGCGACGTGCGCCAGTCGTGGTTCGTGACCAGCCAAGCCGCCAAGGGTGACATCGTCATCGGAGCCATTCCCATGCCGGCCGAGACGAGGGACACGGCGAGGCTGCGATGCGTATCGAACCACCCGGTCACACAAGCCATCATCGGCGCAAAGATGGCCGAAGCCGCCAGCCCGACACCGACACCGAAGAGAAGCTGGAAGGTCGCGAGCGATGTCGTGCGGCTTGCCAACGCAAGGCTCGCGGCGAGGAGGACGGAACCGATGACGGTCACGACGCGCGCGCCGAGCCGATCGGAGAGGCTGCCCCAGGCCATGCTGCCGAGCGCCATCGCCAGGAAGCCGATCGTCATGGCGGCAGAGACGCCCGTGACCGACCATCCGGTATCTTGCGCGATGGGCCGCAGAAGCACCGGCAGGGAAAACATCCCGCCCATTGCGACGCAGCCCAAAAGGCCACCCGCGGCGACGATGATCCAGCGGTACTGCGCGTTGAGCATCGATCAGTCTCCGACTTTGAGAAGCATAGCTCCTGATGTTGGAGCGTCACCATGCTCGAATTTATGAGCACGAACTCTTCGGGGCGCACCCCCTGCTCCAAGCACAAGCGCCAAACCGCAAATCCGACATCCTGTGATATACGAAAGGGGCGCCCTCCATTGAAGGGACGCAAGCTCCCCAGTCCCGATTCCAGAAAAGTGATTCATACCGTGTCGCTTAATCTCGAGATTCGAAGCTATCGCGGTGGCGGCCGACATCGCCACGGCTTCACGCAGATCCTGTTCCCCTTACGAGGCTCGATGCAGGTCGACATCGAGGGTTGCTCCACGGGCATCGTCTCGAGCCACCGGATCGCGGTCATTCCGGAGCAGCATATGCACGACTTCGTTCCGAGCCGCGATTGCAATCTCCTGGTGATGGACATCGACGCGGCGGCGCTGGCAAATGAACAGATTCCCTGTGTCTTGCGCCAAGGCGCATCGGCGTTCGTCTCCATGGAACCGTGGCTGTGGCGGCTCTTCGCGCTTCTCGGCGCCGAGGTTGCGAGCGACCCTCGGACGGCGGAGAGGATCATTCCGCTGGCCATGACCGGCCTGCAGCTCATGCGTGCTGTGCCAAGTTTCACTCCAGAGGCAGCGCCGAGACGTCGTATCCGGGAAGCCGCCGAGAAGCTGAGCGAAGTCGGCACGGCGGCGCGCGTCGCGGAAGTCGCCCGCGGCGCGGGGCTCGGTCAAAGCCGCTTCCACGAATTGTTTCTTGAGACCCACGGAAAAACGCCGAAGCAATTTCGTTTGGACAAGCTCTTCGACAAAGCGGTCGACCGCTTGATCCAGAGCCGCGAATCCGTCTCATCGATCGCCTATGGGCTCGGATACGCGAATGTCTCCTCATTCAATCGATTGTTCAAGCAGCGCTTCGGCGTGACACCGACCGAGTTTCGCTCGCTCCGATTGGAGCGCGCACCGCGAGCGTGATGCGCTCGTGGAGCTAGTGACGGCGAAGCCCGGACGAAGCGTAGTTTCAGCAAAGCCAATCGGAGCTTTGCCTCATCCCTTCGGCGCTTATCTGAATTAACCTTCGGCTCAAAGACCGGAGATGACCGATGAATCTCACCGACTTCAAAGCCCTGACTTTCGATTGTTACGGCACCTTGATCGATTGGGAGACCGGAATCTGGAACGCGCTTCAGCCGCTCCTGAGCGAGGGACGTCTCGAGCTCACGCGTGAGGAGGCGCTCGAGGCCTTCGGTCGCTTCGAAAAGGCGCAAGAGGAGGAGACGCCATCCTTGCGCTATTCCTCCTTGCTCGCCACTGTCCATGCGCGACTCGCTCGACATTTCGGCGCACACATATTCGCCGATCTCAATGATCGTTTCGGCGCTTCGGTTGCCGAATGGCCGGCATTCCCCGATACAGCCGACGCACTCGCTTACCTGAAGCGTCACTACCGCCTCGTGATCCTTTCGAATGTCGACCGTGCGAGCTTCGCGGCGAGCAACAACAAGCTCGGCGTGACTTTCGACGCGATCTACACGGCCGAAGACATCGGCTCGTACAAGCCGAACCCGCGTAATTTCGCTTACCTTATCGAGCACATGGAAGCCGATCTCGGCATTCGTCGCTCGGAGATCTTGCATACCGCGCAAAGTCTGCGTCACGACCATGCGCCGGCCGAGAAAGTCAATCTCGCGAGAGCCTGGATTGATCGCCGCTTCGAAAAGAAGGGCGCCGGCGCGACGGGAGAGCCCGCGAAGCCGCCGAAACTCGACTTCCAATTCAAAAGCCTCGCCGAATTCGTCGAAGCTCACCGGGCCGAGGGCGCGCGCTGATCCCGAAGGATAGCTGCGCCATGCCATCCTCATTCGAGTTCATCGTGCTCGGCGGCGGGATCGCCGGCGCCTCTGCGGCTTATGTACTCTCGCGGCACGGCCGTGTCGCCCTCCTCGAGAAGGAGAGCCAATGCGGCTTCCACAGCACGAGCCGCTCGGCCGCCGTCCTCTCCTGTGCTTACGGCCCGCGAAGCTGGCAAATCCTCTCGGCCGCGAGCGCCGGCTTTTACGCCGAGCCGCCCGAACGTTTCACGGAGACGTCTTTGGCGAAACCACTCGGCGCGCTTTATCTCGGCTCGGCGCACGAAGAAGAGAGCTTGAGGATGCGGGCCGCCGACCTCGTCGAACGTGGCGTTGCGTGCGAGCTGATCTCGACGGAAACGGCGGGCCGTATGGTACCCATGGTCCACATGGAGAATTTCGCGCTGGCTCTGCACGAGCCGGGATGCGTCGATCTCGACACCAACGCTTTGCTCAACGGCTATTTGCGCGAGGCGCGGCGGCGTGGCGCGAAGATCATGGTCAAAGCCGAGATCGGTAGCATCACGCGTTCATCGTCCATTTGGCAGATCGCCACCGGCAACGAAACTTTCGAGGCGCCGATTCTCATCGATTCGGCGGGCGCCTGGGCCGACGAGGTCGCGGCACGTGCCGGCTTACCGCGTCGCGGTCTCACGCCCTTGCGGCGCACGGCAATCACTTTCGCTCCCCCGGCCGGGCACGAAGCCCGTCGCTGGCCTATGACGTTCGACCTCGCGGAAACCTGGTATCTCAAACCCGAAGGCCGGCAGATCATGTGTCACCCGCCGACCTCGTGCCGACCGAACCCTGCGATGCGCAGCCCGATGCCTACGATATCGCGGTCGCCATCGACCGTGTCGAAAGCGTCACCAGCCTGAAGGTCGATCGCCTCAACGGCCGTTGGGCAGGCTTGCGAACTTTCGCGCCCGATCATGAGGCTGTGATCGGTCCTGACCCCGAGGAGCCGAGCTTCATCTGGTACGCGGGTCAGGGCGGGAATGGCGTCATGGCCTCGCGCGCCGCCGGTGAGGTTTGCGCCGCCCTGGCGCTTGGTGAGAATATTCCAGCGCCGATTGCACGCCTTGGCCTCACAAAGGATATGATCTCACCCGCTCGCTTGAAGCCGCTCTGATTTACCGCCACCATCGCAAGGGACGAATTGCCATGCAGATCGATCGATCCCATCTCGAACGCCCACGCTCGGACTTCGCTGCGGGAGCGGCGTATGTGAGGGGCCGCTTCGTGCCCATTGCAGAAGCGACCATCCCGGTCACGGATTTCGGTTATCGGCGCTCGGACGTCACTTACGATGTCGTCAGTGTCTGGAATGGCGTGTTTTTCAGATTGGAGGATCACCTCAAGCGTTTTCAGTCCTCGATGCGCGCGCTGCGCCTCGAGCCTGCCGAATCGATCGACGACTTGCGACAGATCCTCGCCGAATGCGTGCGGCTTTTGGGAAAGCGCGAGGCTTACGTGGCGATGGACTGCCTGCGCGGCGCGCCGCGTCCCGGCATGCCGCGCCATCCCTCGAATTGCGAGAACCACCTCATCGCATACGCGGTGCCCTGGGTCTGGGTCATCCCCGAAGATGTTCAGGCCCGCGGAGCACATCTCATGATCGCGAGCACACCACGCATTCCGGACGAAAGCGTAGATCCGAAAGTGAAGAATTTCCATTGGGGGGATTTGACCCGAGGTCTCTTCGAAGCTCAGGAGAAGGGTGTCGATACCGTCGTTCTTCTCGACATCCACGGCAATCTCGCCGAAGGACCCGGCTTCAACGCCTTCGTGGTGAAGGACAGCGTGGTCCTTTCTCCGGATCGCGGTGCGCTCGAAGGCATCACGCGAAAATCGGTTTTCGAACTTTGTGACGATCTCGGCATCGAACATCAAATCAGGGCAATCAGCGGCGCCGAAGTTCTCGACGCCGATGAAATCTTCCTGTCGACAACCGCGGGCGGCATCATGCCCGCCTCACGCATCAACGGGCGCATCATGGGCAATGATCGCCCGGGTCCGATCTCCATGAAACTGCGCGAGACCTTTTGGAAAAGGCGCGCCGAAGGCTGGCATGCGACGCCGATCGAGGGGCTTTCTTGAGCGAGTGAAGAGCGAGAATGAGGCGACATCGATAAATGGGAGATGGCGAATAGCGAATAGCGAATAGAACATAACCAACCAATGCTACTCGCTACTCGCTACTCGCTCCTTCGTTTCGCTCGGTTCGTCGCTGGTGCCGCAAGCGGATCCTCAGGCCAGGGGTGCTTGGGATAACGTCCGCGCATCTCGGAACGAACCTGCGCCCACGAGCCGCGCCAGAAGCTCGGAAGATCGGTCGTGATCTGGATGGGGCGATGCGCAGGCGACAGGAGATGCAGCACCAGGGGCACGCGCCCGCGCGCGATGCGTGGATGCTCGCCAAGGCCGAATAGCTCCTGGACGCGCACCGCGAGCGATGCGCCCTCTTCACCGTATTCGATCGGGAGGCGCGAGCCTGACGGCGCCTCGAAATGCGAGGGCGCGTCTTCCTCGAGACGGCGCGCCAGATCGAAGGGAAGGAGCGCTTCGAGCGCAAGCGCGAGATCACGAGCGCCGATCTCGGCAAGGCTCGTCTTTCCGACAAGAAAAGGCGCGAGCCAGGTCTCGACATTCGCGGCGAGCGCCGCGTCGGAAAGATCGGGCCAAGGATTGTCGACGCTCACTTGCGAATTCCGCTCGGTGCTTTCCTGCGTCACCCTCGGCTGCATCTTGCGCAAGAACATCGCGCGGCCGCGCCTGCGTCGCAGCTCATCCGTCCACGGCAATTTGTCGACGCCGAGCGAACCTATCCCCTTGGCGAGCACGAGCGCGGTTGCTTCGTCGAGGGGCACCGGGGCCGGCGCGTCGTCGAGAAGGAGCGCGCCGAGCCGGCGTTGCCGCCTGCGGCGCACGGTGCGTGAGGTGGCGTCGAACGCGGACTCATCGGCGACCTCGATATGCGAAGCGAACCCAGCTTCGATCTCGGCTTTCTCGACCGATGCGCCGAGAAGAATGCGGGCGGCCGCTGCTCTCCCGGCGATCTCGGCAACCGCAAGAAAAGGCGAACGCGCCAATTGATGGGCCGGATCGAGCGCGGCCGCCCGGCCATTGGCGAGAAGATATTCGCCTTGTCGGCCGCGCGCCTTGGCGAGGCGTTCCGGATAGGCGAGCGCGAGCAAAAGGCCCGGCGTGGGCGGATCACGCGAAACGAGCTCCGCATCCGACAAGGGGCCCAACGCCGCCGTTGCGGTGCTCGCCCAATTGGCGGCGAGCGAGCGCATGGAACGCGCCCGTTCGGAGCGATCGCGCGTGAAATGCTCCAGGCGCTCCACGAGGTCCGCCGAACCGCCCCCGAGCCCCCGCTCCACGATGAGGGCCGCGATCTCGGCGCCGAGCCCGGCGACGTTGAGCCGTGCCGCCTCGAGCACCATGCGCGCGAGGCGCGGCGGCAGAGGCAAGGCGCGAATGGCGCGGCCGCGATCGGTCAGACGACAATCGGCGTCGAGCGCATCGAGACCCACGAGGAGCTTGCGCGCTTCCACGAGGGCCGGACGGGGAGGAGGATCGAGGAAAGCAAGCCGCGCCGGATCGCGCACGCCCCAGGCGGCGCAATCAAGCAGGAGACCCGAAAGGTCGGCATTGAGGATTTCGGGCGACGCGAAGGCCGGCAGCGAATTTGTCGCGGCCTCATCCCAAAGGCGATAGCAGATTCCGGCCTCGGTCCTGCCGGCACGACCACGCCGCTGATCGGCGGAGGCGCGCGAGACCCGCACGGTCTCGAGACGCGTGATGCCGACATCTGGCTCGTAGACAGGCACGCGGGCAAGCCCGGAATCGACGACGATGCGGATGTCGGCGAGCGTGAGGCTCGTTTCGGCGATCGAGGTCGACAGCACGAGCTTGCGCCGTCCGGCCGGCGCCGCCGCGATCGCGCGATCCTGCCGCTCCGGCTCAAGCCCGCCGTGCAGCGGCAGGATGTCGAGGTCGTGCGGTTGCGGCCCGAGCCGCTCCTCGAGGAGGGCCTGCACGCGGGAAATCTCGCTTTGCCCCGGCAGGAAGACGAGGATTCCGCCTCGATCCTGCTGGAGCCCGCGCAGGCAAATCCGGGTCACCGCGTGTTCGATGCGCTCGCCTGCATTTCGCCCGACATGGCGCGTCTCGATCGGAAAGGCGCGGCCCTCGCTCGTCAGTAGCGGCGCATTGTCGAGAAGCGTCGCGACGCGGGCTCCATCGAGTGTCGCGGACATGGCAATGAGGCGCAGATCCTCACGCAATCCCGCTCGCGCGTCGAGCGCGAGCGCAAGGCCAAAATCGGCGTCGAGCGAGCGCTCATGGAATTCGTCGAAGATCACGGCGGCGACATCTTCGAGCGACGGATCCTCGAGGATGAGGCGGGTGAACACGCCCTCCGTCACAACCTCGAGGCGTGTATCGCGCGAGATGCGGGAGCCGAGCCTGATGCGAAGCCCGACCGTTTCGCCGATCTTCTCGCCGAGCCTTGCGGCCATGCGAGAAGCGGCGGCCCGCGCCGCGAGCCGACGCGGCTCGAGGAGGAGAATGCGCCGGCCTCGTACCCAAGTTTCGTTGAGAAGTGCCAAAGGCACGAGCGTCGTCTTGCCGGCACCCGTCGGCGCGACGATCACGGCATTCGACGAGTCGCGCAGCGTCGCGAGAATCGCAGGGATGTGCTGCTCGATCGGGAGAGGAATGGCGTCGTTCTCGGGAATGACTATCGCACCCGGCTGCGAAGCGCCGGCTTCGCTTGACCCGTCGTTCCTAGTCACGCATTCCCACCTGGACAAGGGGCGCCGAACCTGCGCGCTCCGCGCAACGAACCAATGTTCGCTGGGGAAGTCGTAACTTCAGCCTGTTCCTCCCCGCGCCGCGGCAGGGAGGATGCAGGGGCAGCGCCGCTTCGGTCGTGACTTCAGCCGATCCTTGTTTTTTGCAACACGTCCTCGGCGAGCTCATAGCCCATGCCGGGGCGGTCGGGCAGGACAATATACCCGTCCGGATCGACGTCCAGCGCAGACGCGAGCATGTAGTCGCGCCGGTCGAGACCCCATTCCGGCGGATCGTAGGGAAATTCGAGGAAAGGCGCGTCCGCCATGCCAGCGGCGAGCTGAGCATTTGCCATCACGCCCATTCCGTTCGTCCAGGTGTGTGGCGTGAAGACGAGATTGTGCTCGGCCGCCATGTGACCGACGCGGCGCAAACCCGTGATTCCGCCAACAAGGGCAACGTCGGGCTGCAGCACGTCGAGCGCTCCCTGCGTGATCAAATCGCGGAATTCGTAAAGCTCGCGCGTCATCTCGCCGCCGGCGATGCGGAGATCCGTCATGTCGCGCAATCGGCGCATGCCGTCGCGATCACCGCGATGCAGCGGCTCCTCCATCCAATAGACGCCGAGCTTTTCGAGCTCGCGCGCGACGGTCACCGCGTCCTTCAACGACCAGGGCGCGTAGGTGTCCTGCGGAGAGCGCCAGCCCTGATTGCAATCGACCATCAGCTCGAATGTCGAACCCACGCGCTTGCGCACCGCCTCGAGCGCCTTGATGTCCTTGCGCCAATCGCCGCGGTGAAAGCGGATCTTCATCGCCGCAAAGCCGCGCGCGAGATAAGCCTCGGCCGCATCAGCGAGCTTTCCGGGTTCGCGCAGAGTGCCGGACGAGGCGTAAGCGCGTACCCGGTCGGACAAGCCGCCGAGCAATTTCCAGCAAGGCTGGCGGGTGATCTTGCCGGCGAGATCCCAGAGCGCGAGGTCGAGAGGCCAGCACCGCCCGTAATGGAAGCTGATATTGTTGAGGATGCGCCAATGCCGCTCGATCGCGAGCGCGTCCTGACCCACGAACAAATGCTCATGGCCGGCAAAGCCAACCATGAGATCGCCTGAGCCGACGCCCGTGAGCCCGGCATCGGTGTGCACGCGGACGATCGTCGCATCCCAATGATGGCGGGGCTTCGTGTCCCAGCTCGCATGGAACGGCGTGTCGAATTTCAGGCGATGCTGCGTGATCTCGATCGCCGTGATGGTGACTTTCGGAACGGAAGCCTCGCCCATCCTGCACTCCCCAATTGCACTTCCATCGGATCATGTGCGTCCCCGGGTCATTCCGAAGATCGGTCGCTCGCCTTCCCGGCTCTCCTTCCGACGGGCAGGGTGGTCGCAATTCACGCTTGAGCGAGCACGCGCTCGGCGAGACGGCAAAGGTCGGCTTCGCTCGCCTCGCGCCTGTTGGAGGCCCGCATCGATGCGTTCTCGGGCCGCGCCATTTGCCGGGCGAGCTCCTCCGCCGAGATGCCCGCGAATTCATCGGCAACCGACACCTTAAGACCGCAAGCTCGCAACAGCCGTTCATACGCATCGGCGAAACCCGTTGCGGAAGATTTGGCACCCATGGCGCGGCCGCAAGCCGCAAAGCGGCCGTC
>JAFBAK010000200.1 GCA_019247795.1 Hyphomicrobiales bacterium
CCGCGGGATCGCCGGCGCCGCCGCCTCGAGCACCGCGGGCAATTCCACGGCAGTGCCGAAGGCGGTCGCCCTCGCCGATCCGACCTACGCGGCGATCGCCCCGATCGCGACCGTGCAGGTCACGGCCTCCTTCGTGGTCACCGCGCTCCTCACCCCGATGCTCACAGCCTGGATGTATCGCCGGGTGCACGGAAAGGCGGCGCAGACTGGTGCGGAGGGCGAAAAACTCGCGGCGCCGCGGCCGGCGACCGAACCGGCGTAGGTAACGACGCTAACTCGGGGACTGCCTAAACATGGGCCTGCACGGTATTCTGAGCCGCGCGCCGCTCATATTGGCGCTCACCACGTGCATGCTTCTTGCTCCGATGAAAGGGAGCGTGGCGCAGGGTTCTTTACAATATATTTTTAAAGAACCAAGCGAGCAAAATATCCCGCTATCACGTGACCCGTTAAGAACCGAGGCCGATTACTACGATATCCTTTCCCGATGGCGGGCGATCAGTCGGGCGTTTAGTGGCCAGGGCTCCGGCCTCATATATGGAAATTTCGGGGACCCCTACGTCAAACCATCTATTCCTATGAAGAATATAGGCAGCTCATAGCGCCCAAGCCGCCCCCTCAAAGACCAAGCGAACCCGGGGATCAATATGCGAGGGACCTCGATCCCTCTCATTTACGGAAATGGATGACGACGGATTCCTCCTTCCAGGCGCAGGCGGCACGTGTGCTTTATTATGTCCGCGGTGCCAAACCTCTCGATGTGGCTAACAGGTCGCTTCAGGCGGTGGGAGCGACTGCCATTATCGATGCCGACATGGCATTCGCTTCCGGAAAAATCGATGAGGCCAATTTCGACTACAGCGTCGGCGTAGCCACAGCCGAGTGGTTAATCAAATCTGGGGCAGTGACCTCGGGGCCTGACGATTACGAATTTAGATGGCGGAATCCTACTCACAACGACGATTCGATTACGTTAGGCCTCATCCATGATCCATTTCAACCTGTCACTGGAGTTTCGCGCGCGATCTACGAAGCCTTAACTGGCATAAATCTAATAACGGGCCAGACTCTATCTGATCACGAGCAGGGCTTCGCGGTATTCGTGATGTTGAAGCTTTCGGCTATCGATAGGGTTCGAGGTTTTGAGATCGCTAGAAAGCTGATCTCGATCTCAAAAGTCCCTAATATAACCGACAAAATTATCCAAGCTACAATGTCGTTTTATAAACACATCGGGAAGCGGTATCGTTATGCAGGCAGCATTGTCGGTTTCTCCCCATGGCTACTTCGATCTAACTTTATTGCCCCTTCCATCGAGATGCTGATGAAAGCGGAGTCGGGACCATTCCAGCGTGCGCAAGCGTTGGGAGCCGATTATTCTCGCATGCCGTTCAATCACGGAATACGTCCTGAAGCCTTCGAAATAAAAAATTCGTTCGTGTTTAATGTCTGGCTTAACGAACAAGGTATCCAATCCCACGATATCGGAATGGCATTCGTGGGAGAGGGCGCCAGCCAATCTTTCGATCCCCACGGTAAATCCGTCGTCATCTATAGGAGCACGGACGGCTTACGCGTTTATCGAGAAGTGAAGCCTTACGGCTCAACTCTCGAGGTATTTGCACCAGTTTCGAGCGGGCGAAAAGCCCCGTTGAGCGTTGCCCATCTTGAGGAGCAGCCCTTGGATGAATTCCATCTTCGATAGGTCGCTCTGACCGCCGCGCCCTTTACCGCTTGTTTCCGTAAACCGGGGTGAGCCATTTCCGATATTTCGCGACATTGCCCTTGGCGATGTCGAAATAGAGCTCCTGGACCTTGCGCGTCAGCGGGCCGACCTTGCCGTCGCCGACGGGATAATGGTCGACCGAGATGATCGGCTGCACCTCGTGGCCGCTGCCGCAGAAGAAGGTCTCGTCGGCAATGTAGAGTTCGGTGCGGTCGATCTCGCGCTCGATTACCGGCACTTTGAGCTCGTCACGGTAAAGCTCGATGAGCGTCGAGCGTGTGATGCTTTCGAGAATATCGGAGGTGACGGGCGGCGTGACGACCGTGCCGTCCCGCACCATCATGAAGCAGGAGCCGGGGCTTTCGGCGACCTTGCCGCGATCGTTGAGCAGGATCGGCGTGCCGAAGCCGTTGAGCTTCGCCTCGACGGTGGCAAGGCGCGAATTGTGGTAATTGGCCGCGGCCTTGAGGCGCGACGGCGAGGCATTGTCCGAATTGCGCCGCCAGGTGCTCACGCAGCTGCGCATTCCTTTCGAGATCGAGGCCTCGTGCGGCCGGCTGAAGGCGAGCACGAAGACGCGCGTCGAGATGTCCTCCGGCTTCCAGGCATAAGGCTCGCCCTCGTCGAAATACACGACCGGGCGGAAATGCACGCCGTCCTTGAACTCGAGCTTGCGCAAGAGCTCGATGAAGCCCGCTGTGAGCTCCTCATCGCGGAATGGGATCGAGAGCCGCAAGATTTTCGCCGATTGGCGAAGCCGCTTCAGATGCTCGGCATTCTTGAATATGTAGAGCTCCTTGTCCTTGTCGCTCCAATAGGCGCGCATCCCTTCGAAGATGCTGGCGGCGCGCAGTACCGCTTCCGAGGAAACGTGGATCGTCGCCGCGTCCCACGGGACCAACTTGCCGTCCATCCAGACGTAATCGGCCTTGTTCGCGCTCGCCATGGCGTCTCACCCTCCGTTCAGCCCCGCTTTGACCGAAAACCGTTCGGCTTGTCCATGCCGAAAACGACGGGCACCCCTCCAAAACCCGGCGA
>JAFBAK010000288.1 GCA_019247795.1 Hyphomicrobiales bacterium
TCGGGGGCGAGATAAGGGGCTTGATCGCCGATGATGTCGGCCGGCACCTGCAGCTGATCGTAGGTCTCCGAATTCATGAAATGGAAGCCTTCGGCGTCCTCGTAGAGGAAGGTGTATGCACGATCCTCCACATGCGCGCGCTCGACCTGCTCGGTCGTGCGCCAGCGTTCGGAGACCTTCGTTCCGTCGGAGATGCGCCGCATGTCGACTTGCGTCACCGGCGTGCCCTTGCCCGGATGGATATTCTCGGCGCTCAAGATGACATAGAGCCTGTCGTCGATATCGACGACATTCCCCTTGCGAAGCGAACTGGCGATGACCCTCACGGCTCTCCATCCTCGAATTTGGTCGCGCTGGCAAAACGGCGACAGGCAAAGTGGTTGCGCTCGGGCGCGAGCGTTGTTCCCTCTTCCAGCTTTGCGCCGCGAAGGCAAGTGAACTATGCGCTTGAACCATGCGCCGCCCGAATGCCGCTCCCCCTCCGGCGCCCTGGTGGGCGCGTCACGCGCATCGCGACCGGGCGCCCGTCCTGCACGCGCGTGCCCGCGTCCTTCGTGCCCTTCGTCGATGGTTCGAGGATCACGGCTTCGTCGAGGTCGAGACGGGGATTCTCCAGGCCTCGCCGGGCAATGAAACCCATCTGCATGCGATGGCGACGACCGTCGAGGCCTCCGATGGGCAACGCCGCAAGGTTTACCTCCATACCTCGCCTGAATTCGCCTGCAAGAAGCTGATCGCCGCCGGCGAGACCCGCATCTTCACGCTCGCCCGCGTCTTTCGCGACAAGGAGCGAAGCGCGCTTCACCATCCCGAATTCACCATGCTCGAATGGTATCGGGCAGATGCGAGCTATGAGGCGCTCATGGACGACTGTGCCGCCCTTCTCGGGACGGCCGCACGGGCTTGCGGCGCCGTCTCGCTTCGTTGGCGCGGCCGCGAGGCCGATCCTTTCGCGGCCCCAGAGCGGCTGAGCGTTTGCGAGGCCTTCTTCCGTTTTGCCGGGATCGACCTCGCGTCAGCGCTCGACGCCCCTTCTGATGAAGCTCGCGAAAAGCTCGCGGCCGCGGCCGACGCCGCCGGCATACGCGTGGCGCATGACGATGATCTTTCCGATATCTTCAGCCGCGTCATCACCGACAAGATCGAGCCGCATCTCGGCATCGGCAGGCCGACCATCCTCTTCGAGTACCCGATTTCGCAAGCGGCGCTGGCGCGACCCAAGCCTTCCGATCCGCGTTTTGCCGAGCGCTTCGAGCTTTATGCCTGCGGGGTCGAACTCGCCAATGCCTTTGGAGAGCTCGTCGATGCGAAGGAGCAGCGGCGGCGTTTCGAGGCGGATATGGACGAGAAGGAGCGCCGCTATGGCGAGCGCTATCCGATCGATGAAGAGCTCCTCGCCGCGCTCGAGCTCATGCCCTTGACGAGCGGCATCGCGCTCGGCCTCGATCGCCTGCTGCTTCTCGCGACGGGCGCCGCGCGCATCGAGGAGGTGATGTGGACGCCCCTGCCCTGAGTGTCGCGCGCGCTGCCCGGCGATCGGCCTTGACCTGACGCGCTTGCGCAGCGAGGGGAAAGGCATGGAAACCAAGCTCCGCTCGAACCCCGTGACGCGCGGCAAGTCGCGGGCCCGAACCTCGCTGACCAGCCCCGACGCTCTCGTATCTGCCAGCCTCGTGCCGCCGGAACGCAGGGAAGATGCCGAGCGCGTGGCGAGGCGCTATGCCATCGCCGTCACTCCGGCGATGGCGTCGCTCATCGATCCGGGCAATGGCGAAGATCCGATCGCGCGGCAGTTTCTGCCTGACCCGTCCGAGCTCGACATCAGCGCCGCTGAAAGCGCCGACCCGATCGGTGATGACGCGCATTCTCCGGTCGAGGGGCTCGTGCATCGCTATCCCGACCGCGTTCTCATCAAACTCGTGAGCGTCTGCCCGGTCTATTGCCGCTTCTGCTTCAGGCGCGAGACGGTCGGAAAAAAGGGCGAGGCGCTGTTGTCCGCGAGCGCGTTCGAGGCGGCACGCGCCTATGTGGCCGCGAGACCCGCGATCTGGGAGGTGATCTTCAGCGGCGGCGATCCCTTGATCTTGTCTCCCCGACGGCTTCGTTCGGCGGTCGAGGCATTCGGCCCCATCTCTCACGTCAACGTGATGCGCTGGCACACGCGCGTTCCCGTCGTGGCGCCGGAGCGGATTACCCCAGCGCTCATTCGTGCGTTGAAGAGCGCCGGAAAGGCGATTTACGTCGCCCTCCACGCCAACCACCCGCGCGAGCTCACGCCGCAAGCCCGCGCCGCCTGTGCGCGGCTGATCGATGCCGGCATCCCGATGCTGAGCCAGACGGTCCTGCTCAAGGGCGTGAACGACGACGAGGAAACGCTCGCTTCGCTCATGCGCGCTTTCGTGGCCGCACGGATCAAGCCTTATTATCTTCACCACCTCGACCGTGCGCCAGGAACCGCACATTTCGCCGTGGCCATCGAGCGCGGCCAGGAGCTCATGCGCGCCTTGCGGGGGCAAGTGTCGGGGCTGTGCCTGCCGAGTTACGTCCTCGACATACCGGGGGGCCATGGCAAATCACCCATCGGCCCCACTTATCTCGAGACCGACGGGGACGGCCAAAGCCGTGCCACCCGCCGAGCGATCCGAGATTTCCGCGGTCGATTTCACCCAATCGGTGGTGCCTGCCGATGAACGGAGCCAGACGCCATGCAGTTGGCGACGACAAGCTTTGGCCGCCTGAAATTAGACGGTTAGACGAAGGTCTCGGCAGATTCTTGTTGCCCTTTCGGCGCATCGCGGCTTAGCTTGCACCCAAGGGTTGCTTGCGGGGTGCCCTCTGGGAGCTGACGGGCTGCGGATCGTCGGCAGAACGGCATTGTGCCGGGACGCACGCAGCTTGGGCCGTCGGCAAGGATGGCAAGCTTTGATTGCGTTGCGATGACGCGGCCGTCGAGAATGCGACCGCGGGAGGACAAAGGGTTGACTGTCAAGGAGGTGGAAACCATGAAACAGTCCAGACATACGCGCAGAGCCTTCAACTTCGCGGCGGTCGCGAGCGTTGCGGTTCTCGCGAGCGTTGCGGGCATTTCCGGCCTGCAGGCGCAGCAAAAAACCATCAAGCTCGGCATCACCTTGCCGCTCACCGGCGCCGATGCCGATGATGCCGCGAAGATCAAGAACGGCTTCCAGATCGCGATCGACGAAGCCAATGCGAAGGGCGGCGTCGCGGGCTACAAGATCGAGACGGTGGTCTTCGACAGCGCGACGGCGACGGCCGGCCAATATGATCCGGCGCAAGCGGCGACCAACACGAAGAAGCTGGTTTCCGATCCGGCGGTGGTCGCCAATCTCGGCCCACAGATGAGCGGTGAAGGCAAGGCGATGACGCCGATCCTCAGCGAAGCCGATCTGGCGACGATCACGCCGAGCTCCACCAATCCCGACATCACCAATCCCGCGATGGCAGGGACGTTCAAGCCGAAAGGCAAGGCAATCTATTTCCGCACGGTGACCACGGACGCCTTCCAAGGCCCGAACATGGCGAATTTCTTTGCCCAGAACCTCAAGGTGAAATCCGTCTACGTGCTCGATGACTCCGGCGCTTATGGCGTCGGGATCGCGGACTCCTTCCAAAAGCAGGCCGAGAAGGACGGCATCAAGGTGCTGGGTCGCGATCAGCTCAACCCGAAAGAAGCCGACTACACGACGATCCTTACGAAGATCAAAGGCCTCAAGCCCGACGCCCTCTATTACGGCGGGGTGGCACAGGCCGGCGTGAAGCTCGCCAAGCAGGCCTATGACATCATCCCCAATATGATCAAGGGCGGCGGCGACGGCATCCAGGGCGGCAGCTTCCTCAAGGGCGGCGGCTTCCCGGCGGTCGAAGGCTGGTATTCGACGAACGCAGGTCCGCACCTCACGGAGGATCCGGCGGCCGCGGCCTTCGTCAAGACCTACCAGGACAAGTACAAGGACGTGCCGAGCGATTACTCCATCACCGCCTATGATGGCGCAGAGGTGGTTCTCGATGCCATCAAGCGGGTCGCCGACAGCGGCAAGGAAGTGAATCGGGCGAACGTGCGCGACGCGATGCAGACGAGCAATCTGAAGACGCTCCAAGGCGCCGTCTCCTTCGACGAGAATGGCGACATCAAGGACCGCACCGTCAGCGTCTTCCAATACAAGCACGACGCCAAATATCCGGACGATGATCTCACGCATCAAAATCCGTATATCGGCGTAGCGCCTCAGTCCTGAGTGCACGCGACTTCGACGCTGAAACAGGAGTCCTAGCGTGGAATCTTGGGAGATCCTGCTTCAGCAGGTTATCAATGGGGTGAGCCTGGGCGCGATGTATGCGCTACTCGCGCTCGGGTTCACGATGGTCTACGGCATCATCGAGCTCATCAACTTCGCCCACTTCAACATCTTCATGGTGGGTTCGTTCATCGCGATGTGGGTGATGCAGCTCATGGGCTTCACGGGGCAAAGCCATGTGCTCTACGGGTTGCCCCTCACCGCCATGCTCGTCTTCGTTCTTTGCGTCACCATGGTGGCCACCGGCGTGCTCGGAGCGCTGATCGAGCGCTTCGGCTTGCGCGCGCTACGGGGCGTCTCGGGCACCGCGCCGATGATCACCACGATCGGTCTGTCTTACATCCTCTTCAACGTCATCCTGCTCGGCGCGGGCGCCGACACGAAGAACTACTCGAACCCGATGCCCAACATTCGCTGGGAGTTCGGCGACGCCGTCTTGCATCTGCGCGAGCTCATTCTCTGGGGCGTCTCGCTCGTCTTGATGCTCGCGCTCCACTATTTCGTGCGGCGCACCAAGATGGGCAAGGCGATGCAGGCGACTGCCCAGGACCAGGAGGCGGCGCGCATGGTGGGCGTCGACGTGGATCGGGTCGTCATAATCACGTTCTTCATCGGATCGGCGCTGGCGGGTGCGGCGGGCGTGATCTTCGGCCTTTATTATAACTACACGAATTTTGGCATCGGCTACACGGCTGGACTGCGCGCCTTCACGGCGGCGGTGTTGGGTGGAATCGGCAATATCCCGGGCGCCATGCTCGGAGGCGTGCTCATCGGCCTGATCGAGTCTCTAGGTGGGCAATATCTCGCGGTGCGATGGACCGACGTGATCATCTTCTCGATCCTCGTCCTGGTGCTGGTGTTCAGGCCGACGGGCCTTCTCGGGCGAGCCTCCCCGACCAAATCCTAGGGCGATTTCGAAATGACAGAGACCCAGCTTCAACCGTCCGAGACCGCCGCACCGCCGGCCATGGGCCGCGAAACAAGCTTCATCCCCGCCATTTGGAACCGCGCCACGGGCATCGCCGGTCGCCGCGGCTTTCTGATTGCCTTCCTCGTGATCGGCGCGCTTCTCCCGCTCATCGACCGCAATGAGGGCGACATCGACGCGGGAGCCAACGCGCTTGCCTATGCCATCCTCGCTCTCGGTTTGAATATCGTGGTCGGTTTCGCCGGCCTTCTCGATCTCGGCTACGCCGCCTTTTTCGCCATCGGCGCCTACGCGTATGGCATCTTCTCCTCCTATCAGGTGCAGCCTGAATGGTGGGGGTTCTGGGAGCCCTTCCAGTGGCTCGGCCTCGTCCAGCACATGACCTCTCCCGACGGCCCCGGCACGGTGCATTTCACCGTCTCGTTCTGGCTCATGCTGCCGATCTCCGCGCTCATCGCCGCCTTTTTCGGGGTGCTGTTCGGCGCACCGACCCTGCGTCTCAAAGGCGACTACCTCGCCATCGTCACGCTTGGCTTTGGCGAGATCGTGCCGATCGTGGCTCGCAACGTTCCCTATCTGACGAACGGCGCCGCGGGGTTGAACGGTGTCGCCTCCCCCACGCTGTTCGGCTACTCCTTCGGTGTCCAATCGCTTCCCTTCTACTATCTCGGGCTCGCGCTTGCGGGACTCCTGATCCTCATAAGTCTTCGTCTCAAGAATTCGCGCATCGGAAGGGCATGGCTCGCCATCCGCGAAGACGAGATTGCCGCGGAAGCCATGGGCGTGAACCGTGTCAAGCTGAAGCTTCTCGCCTTCGGGATCGGCGCCGGATTTGCAGGGACGACCGGAACTTTCTACGTGGCGAAGCTGCAGACGGCCGCCCCCGAAATGTTCATGTTCCCGGTCTCGGTCATGCTGATCGTGATGATCGTGCTCGGCGGCATGGGAAGCGTCGCGGGCGTCGTTCTCGGAGCGCTTATCTTGCAGCTCCTGCAATCCGTGATCCTGCAGGACATGACGCAATGGGTTCACGCGTTCGGCGAATTGACGGGAATTGAATTCTTCAAGCAGCTCGACCTCGTGCAATCGATCGAGCTGATCTTCGGCATCATCCTCGTGGTAATGATGCGCTTCAGGCGCCAGGGACTCGTTCCCGAGCGCGCCGCCGTGACCGCTCTGACGCATGCGCAGCAAACTGCGGTTCCTACGCGCGGCGCCGTCGCGGGCGGTCTCGCGCCTTTGCATCGCAGGCCGATCGATGCGAACAAGCCGCTTCTCGAGATCCGCGGACTTTCAAAGTCCTTCGGCGGCATCAAGGCCGTCCGCGATTTCAGTCTCGACGTCATGCCGGGATCGATCGTGGGCATCATCGGTCCGAATGGTTCGGGCAAGACGACGTTCTTCAATCTCATCACCGGCCTCACCAAACCGGACGGTGGCAAGGTGCTGCTTGCGGGCGAGGATGTGACGGGCCTTTTGCCGCATGTGATCGTCGAGCGGGGCATCGCGCGCACCTTTCAGAATTTGCGCCTGTTCGCGAACATGACATTGCTCGAGAATGTGTTGGTGGGAACGCACACGCGCACGACCACGGGTGCGATCGGAGCGGTGCTGCGGCCGCCGCGAGTACGTCGCGAGGAAGGCGCCGCCAATGAACGCGTCCTGGAGACGCTACGCATCTTCGGCAATCGCTTGATGCCTCGGGTCCAGCACCTCGCCCGCACGCTCTCTTATGCCAATCGGCGCCGGCTCGAGATCGCGCGCGCCCTTGTTTCCGAGCCGGTCCTCATTCTCCTCGATGAACCGACCGCCGGGATGAACCCGACCGAGACGCTCGAGCTCACCGATCAGATCCAGCATCTGAAAGATCGCGGCGTGACGGTGCTGATGATCGAGCACAAGCTCGCCGTGGTGAACCAGATCGCGGATAAAGTCGTGGTGCTCGATCATGGCGAGAAGATCGCCGAAGGCACTCCCAAGGAAGTCCACTCCAACAAGGAAGTTTTGCGTGCCTATCTCGGACGCTCCACAGACGCAGTCGCAGAGGCGGCCGCCGCTTCTTGAGTTCAACGACGTCAACACCTATTACGGCGAGCTTCACGTCCTCAAAGGCGTGAACTACCGGGTGGGAGACGGCGAGATCGTGTGTCTTCTCGGAGGCAACGCCTCCGGGAAATCGACCACGATGAAGACGATTCTCGGCATCGTGCGGCCGAAGAGCGGCGTCGTGACCTATGCGGGCAAGCCCATCGACCGGCTGCCGACCGCCGAGCGCGTGAGGCGCGGCATCGCCCCGGTGCCGGAGGCCCGCCGTCTTTTCCCGCGCATGACTGTTCTGGAAAATCTGGAGATGGGGGCATTCACGCGGACCGATACGGACGAGATCGAGGCGGACAAGGAGCGCGTGTTCGGCCTCTTCCCGCGCGTCAAGGAGCGTCTCACCCAATTGGCCGGCACGCTTTCGGGCGGCGAGCAGCAAATGGTCGCCATGGGGCGAGCGCTCATGGCGCGACCCAAGCTCTTATGCATGGACGAGCCTTCGATGGGCCTCTCGCCGGCTTTCGTCGAGCAGGTCTTCGACATCATCCAGGCGATCAACAAGCAGGGAACGAGCATCTTCATGGTCGAGCAGAACGCGAACATGGCGCTCTCGATCGCCGATTACGGCTATGTTCTGCAAACGGGTGAAGTCGTGCTTCAGGGTTCCGCGCAGAGTTTGCGCGACAACGAGATGGTGCAGCAAGCCTATCTCGGCGAGATGAAAGCGCAGTAGAGAATCAAGGCTTCGGATCACGCCTTTCGGCGCGTGAGGCTGATCCGAGGGCGATGCTTTCAGAACCGTTGTCGCTCTCGCAGGAGAGAAAGCCAGATGGACGCCTCGACGACCCAAGCAGGCGATGCAGCGTTCTGGGCGCGCGCACGCCGCCATATGCTGAGCTTTGGCGGCCATTTCGTTCCCTTCGTCGCGGCGCGCGCCGAGGGTGCCTTCGTCTATGACAGGACGGGCCGGCGCGTTCTCGACTTCACGTCAGGGCAGATGAGCGCGATCCTCGGGCATTCGCATCCGGAGATCGTGGCCACCATCGCGAGCGCCGCGGCCTCGCTCGATCATTTGTTCTCGAGCATGCTCAGTGCGCCGGTTGTCGACCTCGCCGAGGCCCTTGCGCGGCTCGTGCCGCCCTTGCCGCAAGTCATGCTTTTGTCGACGGGCGGAGAGGCCAATGAGGCTGCGATCAAGATCGCAAAATTAGTGACAGGTGGTTGGGAAGTCGTCGGATTTGCTCAATCCTGGCATGGCATGACGGGTGGCGCGGCGGCCGCGACCTACAAGGCAGGGCGACGCGGTTATGGCCCCGCTGCCGCTGGATCCTTCGCGATACCCGCGCCCAATGCTTTCCGGCCACGCTTCGCCAATCTGAGCTGGAAGGCGGAGCTCGACGACGCCTTCGACCTTCTCGATCGACAAAGCACGGGCAATCTCGCCGCCTTCATCGCCGAGCCCATCCTCAGCAGCGGTGGGATCATCGAACTACCGCAAGGCTATCTTGCGGCTCTCAAGCAAAAATGTGCCGAGCGCGGCATGTTGCTCATCCTCGACGAGGCCCAGACGGCGCTCGGGCGAACCGGCACCATGTTCGCCTTCGAACGCGACGGGGTGACACCCGACATCCTCGTGCTCTCGAAGACCTTGGGCGCCGGCCTTCCCCTTTCGGCCGTGATGACCTCGGAGGCGATCGGGGAGGAATGCGCGAGGCGCGGCTTCCTGTTCTACACGACGCATGTGAACGACCCTTTGCCTGCGGCCGTCGGCCTCAAGGTGCTCGAGATCGTCGAGCGTGACCGATTGCCTGAACGGGCAGCGACGATGGGGGCGCAGTTGAAAAAAGGTCTGGCCGAGCTCCAATCCCGCCACGCCTGCATTGGGGACATACGCGGGCGAGGCTTGTTGCTGGGCCTCGAGTTCATCGATGAGGTGGAAGGCAAGAAGCGCTCGGCGGCCGTCCTCTCCGACACGGTCACCGATCACGCCTTGAGTCTCGGTCTTTCCGCGAACATCGTGCGAGCCGGCGCATCGGGCGGTGTCATGCGGATCGCGCCGCCCTTGACCGTCACGCAGGCCGAAATCGACCTCGGGCTCGAGCTCCTCAACGAGGCCATGGACAACGTGCTCAAGAATTGAGTCGCTCAAGGAAGAGAATTGGCTGGGGGACCTGGATTCGAACCAAGACTAACGGAGTCAGAGTCCGCTGTTCTACCGTTAAACTATCCCCCAACGAAAAACTTCTTTATATCAGCCGCTTAGTTTTCGCTGGTTGGCAATGCGGGTCGCGCGTCGGCAATCCTGTTAGCGCCTCGTTCCTGTTTTGCCAACCCCCGCTGGCCGGATCGCATAAGCGTCATGATCCACAACTCGACCTCAGCGGCTTATTCGTCTCCAAAGGGCTTTGCAGAGCAAAACTGACGACGCAAATGGAACGGTCTTGTGGCTCTTGGGGAAAGGATGGGGGCGCAATCTCGGTGCGCGAGGAGCGGCGATGTTCGGGCTTCCGGTGAAGAGCGGCCGCCTTGGCAGCTCAGATGATTGTAGTTGCCAAGAAAAACCCGACGGATCTTGGTTGCCGGACAAATTTCCCATAATCTCTATTTGAGTAGCTCGGATTTTCTCGAAACCTTCGCCGGCTTCGGGTGTTAGGCTACGCAGAACTGCGGGGAGAGCGGCACATGCGGCGACGCGCGGATTTGCTGCGGGCGCACGCCCAAAACGCCAAACGAATGGCGAAGGTGACACGACGAAAGCACGATCGCGACGCGCTGCTTTCGATCGCCATCGATTGGCTGAACGCGGCAGAGCGTCTTGAGCGCAGCGAGGCGGC
>JAFBAK010000313.1 GCA_019247795.1 Hyphomicrobiales bacterium
TGGGCGCTCATGAACCCGGCAGCCTTCGAGAAGCAACCTCTCACAATTGCCGAGGTGCTCGCCTCGCGCATGGTGAGCGACCCGCTCACCGTGCGCGATTGCTGCCTCGTGACGGATGGCGGCGGTGCCGTCATCCTCACCCGCGCCGATCGCGCGCGCTCGCTCGCCAAACCGCCCGCCTTCATCTTGGGTACGGGCGCGACCTCGACCCATATGCAGATTTCGGCGATGCCGAATCTGACGGTGACCGGGGCCAAGCGTTCGGGTGAGGTCGCCTTCGCGATGGCCGAGCTCTCGGCCGCCGACATCGACGTCGCCGAGCTCTACGACGCCTTCACCATCAACACGATCTTGTTTCTGGAGGATCTCGGCTTTTGTCCGAAAGGCGAGGGCGGGCGCTTCGTCTCGGGCGGCGCCATTGCGCCTGGCGGGCGCTTGCCGGTCAACACCAATGGCGGGGGCCTCTCCTATTGTCATCCGGGCATGTACGGCATCTTCCTCCTGATCGAGGCGGCGCGTCAGATTCGCGGTGAGTGCGCAGAGCGGCAGATTGCTGGGTGCGAGGTGGCTCTCGCCCACGGCAATGGCGGGGTGCTGTCGAGCCAGGCGACCGTCATCCTCGGCTCGGAGGAGACGCTGTGAAGGACGACTTCAAAACGCCTCCATCGAGGTGCAATTCGCTCCCCAACTTACCACGGAGGCGCAAATGAGCTGGCTTCCCGCAAGCGATCCGATCCTCGGCGACAAGCGCAGTTGCGATGCACTCGAGCTCATCATCGTGCCGCGCGCACGCGACATCGGGGGCTTCGAGGTGCACCGTGCCTTGCCGCACGCCAAGCGCCAGATGGTCGGGCCCTTCATCTTCTTCGATCAGATGGGGCCGGCTCAATTCCTTGCAGGGCAAGGCATGGATGTGAGGCCTCACCCGCATATCGGGCTCGCGACCGTGACTTATCTGTTCGACGGGCGCGTCATGCATCGCGACAGCGAAGGCAACGCGTTGGAGATCGCGCCCGGCGCGATGAACCTGATGACGGCCGGACGCGGCATCGCCCATTCGGAACGCACGCCGCAAAGCGCGCGCGAGACGGGTCAGCCGATGTTCGGCATCCAGAGCTGGATCGCGTTGCCGCGCGATCAAGAGGAGATCGCGCCGTCCTTCCAGCATTTCGATGCGGCGAGCTTGCCCGTCATCGAGGACAAGGGCGTTTGGGCGCGCGTCATCGCGGGATCGGCTTTCGGAAAAGCCTCGCCCGTCGAGACCTTTTCGGATTGGCTTTATGCCGAGGTCGTGCTTGAGGCTGGCGCGCAGGTCCCCTTCGATCCCGATCACGAGGAGCGCGCGATCTTCGTCGCCGAGGGCGAGGTCGAGATCGCAGGTGACAGCTTCGAGGCGCCGCGCTTGCTTGTCTTCCGGCCCGGTGATCGGATCACCATCGTTGCGAAGCGCCGAGCGCGCCTCATGTTCCTCGCAGGAGCCGCGATGGAAGGTCCCCGCTACATTTGGTGGAACTTCGTCTCATCGCGCAAGGAGCGCATCGAGGAGGCGAAAGAAGATTGGAAGATGGGACGATTCGCAGGGGTGCCGGGGGAAACGGAATTCATCCCCCTTCCGGAGCGCTGAGCCACGTTTCCGAAGGGGCTTGCGCAATCTCGCGTGCTGCCTCGGCCATGATCGCGTTCGTCTTGTCGAGCGTCCCCCGACAAGGGCATGACTGCCGCGTCACGCGGCCGGCGCGCCCGCATCCAGAACGTCGAGCACGGGGCAGTGGGGAGATGATTCACCGGAGCATTTCGCCACCGTTTCCGCGAGAATGTTTTCGAGCTTGCGAAGATGGGCAAGCTTCGCGCGGACCTCGAGGAGGTGGGATGTTGCGATCTCCCTCACCTCAGCGCAGGAGCCGCGCTCAGTGGACGCGAGCGCGAGCAAAGCGCGAATTTCGTCGATGCTGAAGCCGAGCTCCCGCCCGCGACGAATGAAGGCGAGCTGCCGCGCGTGCGCCGGATCATAGTCCCGATGCCCGCCTTCGGTTCTGCGCGGTGACGGCATGAGGCCGATCCGCTCGTAGTAGCGGATCGTTTCGAGGTTGACTCGCGTCTCTTCGGCCAATCGGCCGATCGTGAGTTTTCGCATTTTTGTGATGACCGGGTCACTTGATGCTGTAGGGACTACAGGGTGCATGCATCATGCTCGCTCAAATCTCCATGAGGGACAAGCATGGCATTGCCTGACATCGTTTCCATTCGCGATTCCGCGTCATCCTCCCCTTCCACACCTTCCGCGACGCCTTCGGGGCTGCTGGCTGCCGGCGGGGCCGCATTCGGCCTGGCGGCGGTCCTCGCCTCCTCGTGCTGCGCAATCCCGGTCCTCTTGGCGGCGGTGGGCGCGGGCGCGGGGGTCTTCACCGCGTTGGACGCGCTGAGCTCCTTCAGGCTTCCACTCATTGCGTTCGGAGGCCTCGGGGTCGCAGGTGGATGGTGGCTCCACTGGCGCAAAGGCTTGGCGAGCTGCAAAACAGGCGCCCTCTGCGCGGTGATCACGCGATCACACGCGACGACAACAATGCTTTGTTTGGCCACGCTCATGGTCGTGGTGGCCACGGTTTGGGATTTCATCGAGCCCGCGCTGCTGCGCCTGATGGGGATAGGTTGATGGAAGTTCATTCGACGATCACCTGCCCGGATTGCGGTCACCGAGTCAGGGAGGCAATGCCGGTCGACGCCTGCCAGTTCTTCTATGAGTGTAAGGGATGCCGCGTGCTGCTGCGGCCAAAGAGCGGTGATTGCTGCGTATTCTGCTCTTATGGAGACGTGCCTTGTCCTCCCATCCAGGAAGCTCGAGCGGGCGGAGCCGCCGCGAGCTGCTGCGCGGCAGGTGGCGGCGGCTAGCTCAAGCCGCGTCTTTCGCTTCCCATGCGCTGGCCTGATCGAGGCGCTCGATCGCGGCCGCGTTCAGCTTGAGGCGCGTCGCCTTGGCGAGCTCGCCGAACTGCGCCACGCTCGTCGCGCTGGCAATCGGCGAGGTGACGCTTGGGCGCGCCATGAGCCAAGCGAGCGCCACCTGTGCCGGCGTCGCCTTCAGCTCGGACGCGACCGCGTCGAGCGCGGAAAGAATCGCAAGGCCACGCTCGTTGAGATAGGTGTTGCCGACGCGTTGGCCGCGGGCCCGACCCTCCACATCCGCCTTGCTTCGATATTTGCCCGTGAGAAACCCCGCAGCGAGCGAATAATAGTTGATGACGCTGACGCCTTTGGCGAGGCAGATAGGTTCGAGCTCCTTCTCGAAAACCTCGCGATCGTAGAGGTTGTAGAGCGGCTGCAAGGTCTCGTAACGCGGAAGGCCTTTCTTCTCGGCAAGCTCGAGCGCTTCCCG
>JAFBAK010000358.1 GCA_019247795.1 Hyphomicrobiales bacterium
GGCTCGATCAGATTCGCGGGGCGGGAGCTTCTTACCCTTCCTGAACGCGCCATGCGCGCCATTCGCGGCAACGACATCGGGATGATCTTCCAGGAACCGATGACGAGCCTGAACCCGGTTCTCACCGTGGCGCGCCAGCTCGGCGAGACGCTGCGCCTGCATGAAGGGCTCGATCGCAAGACCGCCGAAGCGCGCGCTATCGAAATGCTCGATCTCGTCGGCATTCCTGAGCCGCGCCGGCGCGTCCGCAGCTATCCCCATCAGCTTTCGGGGGGCATGCGCCAGCGCGTGATGATCGCAATCGCGCTCGCCTGCAATCCGAAACTCTTGATCGCCGACGAGCCGACGACGGCGCTCGACGTCACCATTCAGGCGCAGATTCTCGAGCTGATGGCCGATCTCAAGCGCCGCACCGGTACGGCCATCATCCTCATCACCCATGACCTCGGCGTCGTCGCCGAGTTCGCGCAACGCGTCATGGTGATGTATGCGGGCGGCAAGGTCGAGGAAGCTCCGGTCGCCGACCTCTTCCGCATGCCGCGCCACCCGTACACGCAAGGCCTCATCGGCGCCGTGCCCAAG
The DNA here is from genome assembly GCA_019247795.1 of Hyphomicrobiales bacterium. Lineage (GTDB taxonomy): Bacteria > Pseudomonadota > Alphaproteobacteria > Rhizobiales > Beijerinckiaceae > GAS188. The sequence continues at coordinate 583 of JAFBAK010000358.1, forward strand.
CTCGGCTCTTCGCTCGAAGGCGAAGCGACGCGCCTGTCGGAGATTCCCGGCATCGTGCCGAGTCTCAAGCAGCGCATCCAGGGCTGCGTCTTCGCCGGCCGGTGTCCGCGCGTGACCGAGATCTGCCGGAAGGTGGCGCCGGTTCTCGAGGCGAAGGCGCCCGGCCATGTCGCGGCGTGCCACCACGCACCCAAAGAAGCGCTTGCCGCATGAGCGCGCCGCTTCTTGCCGTCAACGGTCTCAAGAAGCATTTCGCCGTGCGCGGCTCGCGGCGCGGCGGGGCGGCGGGTTTCGTGCGCGCCGTCGACGGGGTCTCCTTCGAGATCGCACGCGGCGAGACCTTGTCGCTCGTCGGCGAATCCGGTTGCGGCAAATCCACGGTCGGACGCGCGGTGTTGAGACTGAGCGACATCACCGCGGGCGAAATCCTGCTCGACGGGCAGCGCATCGACGATCTCTCCGCCTCCGAGTTCCGACCGCTGCGTCGGCGCATGCAGGTCGTCTTCCAGGACCCCTTCTCGAGCCTCAACCCGCGTCTACGCATCAAGGACACGCTCGCCGAGCCCATCCGCAACTTCGGCCTCGCGACAAGCGGGGCCGACCTCAGGAAAGCGATAGCGGAGCTTCTGGACACGGTGCGTCTGCCACACGACGCCATGGACCGCTTTCCGCATGAATTCTCGGGAGGTCAGCGCCAGCGCATCGGCATCGCGCGGGCGCTTGCCGCGAAGCCCGATCTCATCATCTGCGACGAGGCGGTATCCGCTCTCGACGTCTCCGTGAAGGCGCAGATCGTCAATCTCTTGCAGGACCTGCAACGGGAGCTCGGTCTCGCGCTTCTTTTCATCAGCCACGATCTTGCAATCGTCGAGCACATGACGCATCGCGTCGCCGTGATGTATCTCGGCAAGATCGTCGAGACGGCAAGGAAGCGAGAGATCTTCGCGTCACCGAAGCATCCCTATACCTTTGCGCTCCTTTCGGCTGTCCCCGTCCCCGAGCCTGGCAACACGCGCACGCGCATCGTGCTGAGGGGCGATGTGCCAAGCCCGATCAACCCACCGCAAGGCTGCCGCTTCAATACGCGTTGCCCTTACGCCTTCGATCGCTGTCGCGCCGAGGAGCCGCAGTTGCGTCCCTTGGGCGAAGCGCAATGGGCCGCGTGTCATTTGCACGATCTGCCGGCGGCCGAGAATCCCTTACGGTGAATTACGGTGACGGTGCACTTAATTCACACCACGGCTCTTGTATAAAGGAACAGGCGATCCCGTGAATTAAGTGCACCGTCACCGTAATTCCACCGCCTTGCGCCCGCGTTTGCGCGGTTTGACGTCGCGGTTCGTAAGACGCTCGACACGGGCCATGAATCGATCATTCCCGAGCGGCCGGCCGATGCTCTCGGCGGCCCGCAAGCGCGCGATCAGGTCGAGGTCCGGTTTGATCGCAAGTAGATCGGCAAAGCTCGGGAAGCGCTCGCGAACAGGGCCTCTCGTCGTCACGCCATCGTCCTTACCGGTGAGATGGGCACGCGTGCTCGACCAGCGCCAGTCCTGCGCGCGGGCGACGAGACGGGCGCGCACGGGATTGAGGGAAACATAGCGCAAGGCGCCCGCGAGGTGGTCCTCGTCCATGGCGACTGCACCGAAGCGCCCTTGCCAGAAATGACCGGTGCGTCGCCGCCGCGTATGGATAACTCCCGCGTATCGGCGGTGCACGACGGAAAGCGCGCGCCGCAACCCGTCGACGTCAGAGGGCACCAGGATGAGGTGGACGTGATTGGGCATCAGGCACCAAGCCCACACCTCGACATCGGCCGCCTGACAATGCTCGGCCAGGAGGTCGCGGTAGAGCTGGTAGTCGTCATCGCCGAAGAAGGTGCGAGCGCGCGCATTGCCGCGCTGAGTGATGTGATGGGCGACGCCGGGGATGACAAGACGGGCTAATCGAGCCATGCCGCGTCATAGCTTCGATGCGATGGAAAGGTCAACTGCTCATGTGCAACACGGTGCATTACGGTGACAGTGCACTTATTTCACGGGCGCGGTGAATTACGGTGACAGTGCACTTAATTCACACTGCGGCTTTCGTCAAAAGGGATAAGCGATCCCGTGAATTAAGTGCACTGTCACCGTAATTAAGTGCACCGTCACCGTAAATGCGCGACCTGGATTCAGGCGGCGCTCGGCTCGACCTCGGACATTATTCGGGCCCCGATCTGGCGCTCGGCGACGGCGAGCTCATAAGCGACGTCGAGATTGAGCCAGAAGCGAGCACTGTTACCAAAAAACCGACCCAGCCGCAGCGCGGTTTCGGGCGAAATCCCCCGTTTGCCGTTCAGGATATCGGTGATCCGGCCGGATGGCACGCGAAGTGCCAGCGCGAGCCTGTTCGCCGAAAGACCGCGCGCCACAAGCTCACGCTTGAGGATGCGGCCTGGATGGATAGGAAGCATCACTTAGCACTCCCTAGTGATAGTTTACGATCTCGACTTCCCAGGCGTGTCCATCCGAGAACCGGAAGCAGATGCGCCATGGGCCATTCACCGTCATTGCCCACTTGCCTCTTCGATCACCCTTGAGCTTGTGCAGCCCGACCGATTGGAGGGGACTTAGGTCCGCTAGCGAGGTAGCGGCGTTAAGCACCGCGAGCAGCTCCATCGCCGCCATCTCGTCAAGTCCTGAAAATTTATTCCTACGCTCCTCACCAAATCGCCGGGTCGCACTATTCGCCCAAGATCTGATCATATGGGAAACGTATGACGATCCACGTTCAACGTCAAGCGTGGTATAGCTCTTGGCATCATGGTGGACAATGCACTTA
>JAFBAK010000366.1 GCA_019247795.1 Hyphomicrobiales bacterium
GCTTCGCGAACGCGGGCGCGGCGTGCCCGTGAGGGGAACACGGGTGCCGATCGTGCCGCAAGCGATCTGCTTCGACCTCCTGAATGGCGGCGACAAGGATTGGGATCGCTATCCGCCCTATCGCGAGCTTGCCTATGCGGCCTGCGAAAGTGCCGGCCGCGAGCTGCCGCTCGGCAGCGCCGGCGCCGGCTTCGGCGCGACGACCGTGAACCTCAAGGGCGGGCAGGGCTCGGCAAGCGCTCGAACGAGATCGGATCATGTGGTCGCCGCCCTCGCCGTGGTCAACGCGATCGGCTCCGCCGTGATCGGCGGTGGTCCGCATTTCTGGGCGGCGCCCTTCGAGCAAGGCAATGAATTCGGCGGCCTCGGCTTGCCGTCGCATTTCGGAGCAAAGGAGCGGGCCCTTGTATGGAAAGGCGGGCTTGAGCTTGCGACCACGATCGCGCTCGTCGCGACCGACGCGGTGCTGACAAAGCCCGAGGCAAAGCGCCTTGCGATCATCGCGCAAGGCGGATTGTCGAAAGGGCTGCGGCTCGCCCATGCGATCTTCGACGGAGACACCGTCTTTGCCGCCGCCACCGGGTGTAAGCCTTTGCGCAATTCGCCGCGCGACCTCGTGGAAATCGGCGCGCTGGCGTCGGATTGTCTTGCGCGCGCCGTGGCTCGCGGCGTCTATGAAGCGACGGCGCTTCCCTTCAGGAATGCCTTGCCGGCCTGGCGCGACAAATTCGGAGACGGTGTCCGATAAGCGTCGAGGGCAGGCTCGCGCTTATGCCGAGTTCAGCCAATGGAGATGCACCGGATAGCCTTCCCCGTTGAGGAGATTGAGCGTCTCCTGCAACGGGAGACCGACGACGTTCGACGGCGAGCCGATGAGCTTGAGCACGAACGCGCCCGCCTTGCCCTGGATGGCGTAACCGCCGGCCTTGCCGCGCCATTCCCCACTCGCGAGGTAGGCATCGAAGTCGGTCCGCGATAGGCGCTTGAATCGCACTCGCGTCTCCACGAGCCGCTCGCGGCGCGCATTCTTCGGCGTGATCAGGCAAATGCCGGTGAACACTTTGTGAGCCCGCCCCGACAGGAGCCGAAGGCACGCGGCGGCCTCGTCGACGAGCTCGGGCTTCGGCAGGATGCGGCGGCCGACGGCGACGACGGTATCGGCGGCGAGCACGATCGCGCTTCCCCCTTCACCCTTGAGGCGCGCGATCTTCGCCGCGGCCTCTGCCTTTTCTCGCGCGAGCCGCGTCGCAAGGCTGCGCGGCGCCTCGCCCTTGCGAGGTGCTTCGTCGATGTCGGCGGGAATCATCTGGTCGGGCGTCACGCCGATCTGTTCGAGGAGCTGCAAGCGTCGCGGCGAGGCCGAGGCCAGGATCAGGGAGGGCCTCTGAGCTGGGGTCACGCTGTAAATCCTCACCCTGATCACCGCGGTCGGGAACCGGCCGGTCGGCCAAAATCACTTGAAGCGGCAAGATCACTTGAAGCGGTAAGTGATGCGGCCTTTGCTCAGGTCATAGGGCGTCATTTCGACCAGAACCTTGTCCCCCATGAGTACGCGGATGCGGTTCTTACGCATCTTGCCCGCCGTATGGGCGACGATCTCATGATCGTTCTCGAGCTTCACGCGAAACATGGCGTTCGGCAGAAGCTCGGTGACCATTCCGGGAAATTCCAGAAGCTCTTCTTTCGACATCAACATCCTTTCTTCACGACGCAAGCCCTCGCCGGCATGCTCTAGTGCGCTTGCAATCAGGTGACTCGGCCCTTTTTCGCGTCACGGCCGGGTTTCGGCCCGGCCATCTACGCCTTTGTGGAGGAAGGGAGGTAGGCGTGGATGGCCGCACCAAGTGCGGCCATGACGCTTGATGATCGTATCACCTATCCGCGCCGAAGTACTAGAGCATGAACCGGGAAAGTGGAAACTATTTTTGCGACGAGATCAGGCCTTGATCACGGCGCGGTTGGCGTTTTTTCGACGCGACCCGTCGTTCGGCCTTGCGGTCTCGCACCGACGCGAACATCGTGACAACGCTGCCATGTTTGAGTTCTGAAAAGATGGTGGGCCGGCCTTGTTGGGCCCGAAGGCCGGCCCCGGAGCTTGTCGCCTATAATCAGAGAGGCGGCTTCCTCTTCCCTTTTACTCTCTCGCACGCGCAATCCGGAAGGGCTCTTTCGTCGTAGGCTTTCCGGGGCACGCCTTCTCCTCGGGGGCTCGGATCGCTACCTCTTTCGAGCTCTTCGTTCCCGGTTCCCGCGTGGCGCGCGGCGCGGCATTCTTTCGGAGCGTGCTTCAAGCCTTCTCGCCGCTCACCGATTCATCCGTGAGCCGGGTTTTGTTCCAAGCGCGATCGAGCGAGCGATAGCGGCGCACGCTCAGCGGAATGAGAGCCAGGTAGATGAGGGTCATGACGGCAAGCGTCACGAATGTGAAATTGACGACGAGGGTCACGAACAGGACGATGGCAAGAAAGACGAAAAGCACCTTGTCGCGCGTGACCGAAGTGCCCAGCGTCTTGCCCGCATAGATGGGCAATTCGCTGACCATGAGAAAGGCGATCACCAGCGCATAGGCGACGGAGAGCGGCACGAAGCCCGGAAGATCGCCGAAGCCGAGCTTCAGGAAATAGAGCGGCAGCATGCCCGTGATGGCGCCGGCGGGGGCCGGGATGCCGGTGAAGAAGTTCTTTTTCCAGTCCGGGCGGGAGAGATCGTCGAGCGCCACGTTGAAGCGGGCGAGCCTCAGCGCCATCGCGGTCGCGAATACGAGCGCCGCGAGCCAGCCGAGCGAGCGAGCGGCGTGCAGGACGGAGCCATAAAGGATGAGCGCGGGAGCGACGCCGAAATTCACGAAATCGGCGAGCGAATCGAGCTCGGCCCCGAACCGCGAGGTGCCGCGCAACAATCTCGCGACCCGCCCGTCGAGCCCGTCGAGCACGGCCGCGGCCACCACCGCGATCACCGCGAGCTTCACCCTGTCTTCGAAAGAGAAGCGGATCGCGGTGAGGCCGAGCGCAAGGCCGAAGAGCGTCAGGAGGTTGGGGATGAGCACGCGCAGCGGCACCGACCGCAAGCCCCGCTTCTTGCGGGCCTCGATCGAGGCGTCATCCCATCTGCGCCGGTCCTTCATTCGAGCTCTGTCTCGCATTCCTCTATTTCGAAATGAGCGTCGATCCCGCATCGCCGCTCATCCCCGCGAAAGTGGGGGTCCAGTGTTCACTCATGTTGCAATGAACGAAAACCTGGATCCCCGCTTTCCCGGGGATGAGCCGAAAGATTTCGTCGAGCACGTTTCGATAAAGGAGCGGCCATTCCGCTCCTTGTCTTGCCTCATCGGCCCCTATTCTACCGCAAACGGCACCCTTGGCGCCATTCCCCCCGGGTCGGGCATAAACTCACCCCTTGCGGAAGCCGTGCACCCTTCGGTCCGCGCCGAAAGCCGCAAGCACGGTCTCGCCCGCGATCGCACGCTGGCCCTGGCCCGCGAGTATCTCGAAGCCTTCTGGCAGATACACATCGACGCGCGAGCCGAAGCGAATGATGCCGATGCGCTCGCCGGCTTGCGGGCTTTCGCCTTCCGTGACCGCGGAGACGATGCGCCGCGCGATCAGGCCGGCGATCTGCACCAAGGCCAGCTGCCCATGCGGTGTCTCGAACAGGAAGGCGTTGCGCTCATTGTCCTCGCTCGCCTTGTCGAGATCGGCATTGAGGAAAAGCCCCGGCCGATAGGCGATCTTGGCGATGCGCCCGTCGATCGGTGAGCGGTTCACGTGGCAATCGAAGATGCTCATGAAGATCGAGAGGCGCGCGAGCGGCGTCGGGCCAAGGCCGAGTTCCGAAGGAGGCGCGGCGCGCCCGACGGCGCTCACCACGCCGTCCGCCGGCGAGACGATGAGACCGCCTCCGAGCGGCGTGACGCGCGGCGGATCGCGAAAGAAATAGATGATCCAGCAAGTGATGAGGCCACAGAGCCAGAACAAAGGCTCCCACAGCCAGCCGAGCACGAGCATCGCCACGACGCCCGCGAGGATGAACACATAGCCTTCCCGATGAATCGGCACGAGCATCTTGCGGATCGAGGCGAGGATATCCATCAGGCGGTCTCCGGCGGCGGG
>JAFBAK010000380.1 GCA_019247795.1 Hyphomicrobiales bacterium
CTTCGCCGCTGGCGGCGTCGGGGCGCTCTTGCGACGCCTCTCGCCCTTGCTCGATCTCGACGCCATGACGGTCACGGGCGCACGCCTTTCCGAGACGCTCCCCGAGGCGGGAGATTGGATCGACGACGCCGTCGTTCGCAGCATGGAAAAGCCGGTGAGCCCCACGGGCGGCATCGTCTCCTTGTTCGGCAGCCTCGCGCCGAACGGCGCGATCCTCAAACGCGCCGCCGCCGATGAGAGCTTGTTCGAGCGCAGCTTCCGCGCCGTCGTCTTCGAGGACCTGGCTGATCTCGCGGCGCGCATCGACGCGCCCGATCTCGACGTCGCGCCCGACGATGCCCTGATCCTTCGCCGCGCCGGGCCGCGCGCCTGCGGCATGCCGGAGGCTGGCTATATCCCGATCCCCCGCAAGCTTGCTGAAAAGGGCGTTAAGGACATGCTACGCATTTCGGATGCGCGCATGAGCGGCACCGCCTACGGCACGATCGTGCTGCATGTCTCGCCCGAGGCGGAAGCCGGCGGCCCGATCGGGCTCGTTCGCACGGGCGATCGCGTTCAGCTTTCGGTCGCCGGTCGTCGGCTCGATCTGATGGTCGAGGCCGCCGAGCTCGAGCGTCGCCGTCGCGGGCTGCCACAAAGCGAAGGCGCGGCGAAGCGTGGCTGGCAGATGCTCTATCGCGACCATGTTCTTCAGGCGGAGGATGGCTGCGACCTCGATTTCCTGGCGAGCGCCTGAGATCTCGGGCAACGCCGGATCGAGGCTGTCGCGCGTGCGTCTCCTTGCGTTCGACGACGCGGGTCGCTTCAATCCACGAGCGGAGCCTGGAAGTCCGGTGAGGTCTTGTCGATGAAGCCTGTCCTTGCGGTTGGCTTGATGACCGGCACCGTGCTCGACGGCAACATCGATCTTGCCCTTTTGCGCACGGATGGCGAGGAGATTCAGGAATTCGGCGCCTGGAAGCTTTCGCCTTACGCTGCCGAAATCCCCGAGCTTCTCGCAAGCGCTGTCGCGGCTGCGGCCGAATGGCGATTCGAGGGGAAGGAGCCCGCGATCTTTCACGAAACCGAGGAGGCATTGACGCGCGCCCAGTCACGCGCGGTCACGGACTTCCTGAAAGAGCTCGCGGTGGAGGCTTCGCAGATCGCCGTGATCGGCTTTCATGGACAGACGGTGCTGCACAGAGCGCCGCGCAACGACATGCGCGGCGCGACACGCCAGCTCGGCGACGGCGAGCTCATGGCGCGCCTCACCGGCATCGATGTCGCCTTCGATTTCCGCAGCGCCGACATCCGCGCGGGCGGGCAGGGGGCGCCTCTCAGCCCGGCTTATCACGTCGCACTCTTGCGACGCCTCGGCGCCTCGTCGAACACGGCGGTGCTCAATCTCGGCGGGGTCGGCAACATCACCTGGTGCGACGGCAAGGATTGCATCATCGGCTTCGATACCGGCCCGGCGAATGCGCCGATCAACGATTGGGTTCGCCGGCATGGTGGCGGCGAGATGGATCGTGACGGCAGCTTCGCGAGACGCGGCACAATCGACGAGGAACGACTGCGCGAACTCCTCCGCCATCCTTATTTTTCCGCGCCCTTCCCGAAATCGCTCGATCGCAACGACTTCACTTCCGCGATGGCCGAGGGCCTTTCCGTCGAGGACGGCGCCGCAACGCTCACCGCCTTTTCGGCGTCGGCTGTCGGAAAGGCGCTCGATCTTTTGCCGGAGCGGCCTTCGCGCCTCATCGTCTGCGGCGGCGGGCGCCGCAATCCCGCACTCATCGAAGCGATTGGCGCGCGGGCGCAAGTCACGCCCATCCTTGCCGAAAGTGTCGGCTGGCGCGGGGACGCGATCGAGGCCGAGTGCTTCGCCTTCCTCGCCGTGCGCGTATTGCGCGGCCTGCCTTTGAGCTTCCCGCTCACCACGGGCGTGAAATGCCCGATCGCGGGCGGGCGCTTGGCGCACGCCAAGGCCGGCGCGTGATGGGCGCGCCCTCCGCAATGATCGCTTCGAAAAGATGAACCGGGACGAGAACACATGACGACGAACCTCGATCTTGCCCTCACCCCCGAGCACACGCTGCCCGATGATCATGGCGATGCGGCGCTTGCCGGACGCGTCTGGCGCCCCGAGCTCGGCGGCCCTTCGGTCGTCGCGATTCGCCCGGACGGCGTGTTCGATATTTCAGCGAGCTTCCCGACGATGCGGGACCTTTGCGAGGCGCCGCGCCCGGCGCAAGCCTTGCGCGACGCCAAGGGCGAGAAGCTCGGCGCGCTCGCCGAGTTCCTCGCCAACATACCGTCCGACACGCGCGATGCCAGGAAGCCATGGCTGCTTGCGCCCATCGATCTCCAGGCCATCAAGGCCGCGGGCGTCACTTTCGCGATTTCGATGCTCGAGCGCGTGATCGAGGAGCGGGCGCGCGGCAATCCCGCCGCCGCCGCGGCGATCCGCGGCGAGATCGTGCGCCTCGTCGGCGAGGACTTCGCCAAGCTCAAGCCGGGATCGCGCGAGGCGGCCCATCTCAAGGAGGTGCTCGTCGCCCAGGGCGCCTGGAGCCAATATCTCGAGGTCGGCATCGGGCCGGATGCGGAGATCTTCACCAAATCGCAGCCGCTTTCGGCGGTCGGCACCCTCATGGATGCCGGCATCCATCCAGCCTCGACCTGGAACAACCCCGAACCCGAGGTCGTGCTCGCCGTGAGCCAAAAGGGCGCGATCGTCGCGGCCGCCCTCGGCAACGACGTCAATCTGCGCGATGTCGAGGGCCGCTCGGCGCTTCTTCTGTCGAAGGCGAAGGACAACAACGGGAGCTGCGCCATCGGGCCGTGCCTGCGCTTCTTCGACGAGCGCTTCTCCCTCGATGATGTGCGCCGCATGACCGTGACTCTCGTGGTCGAGGGTGAGGACGGCTTTCGGCTCGATGGCTCATCCTCGCTCGCCAAGATCAGCCGCGATCCCGCCGATCTCGTGGCGCAGATGGTCAACGCGCATCACCGCTTTCCCGACGGCGCGGTGCTCTTCCTCGGCACGCTCTTCGCGCCGGTCGAGGATCGCGACGCCAAAGGCAAGGGCTTCACGCACAAGGTCGGTGACATCGTCACCATCGCGGCGCCGCAACTCGGGCGCCTCGTCAATCGCATGCGCCACACGGACAAATGCGAGCCGTGGGAGTTCGGGGTCGGGGCGCTGATGCGGAATCTGGCGGGGCGGGGGTTGATTTAGGGGAACATGGCAGGTCGCAATAATGCGACGATTATTCACTTCTCGCGCGCCACAACGATCGTTACGTCACGGTCTTTGTCGTCGTCATCGTATCTGCCAAGGATCGACGAGCGGAACACCTGTGGGCTCGACATCGCGGGTATTGCGGGTGACCAAGGTGAGGCCGCGGCTAATCGCTGTCGCTGCGATCAGAGTATCGATCACAGGCAGACTTCGGTTAACGGACAACTCGCCCCAATGCCGGGCCGTTGCCGCATCGATGGGTAGAATGCGGTCGGCGAAGGTCGTCTCGATGCCGTCCACCCAAGCGCCCAGCCGATCAGCAGCGACGGGATCGGTCCGGCGCTTGGCCGCGACTCCCTTGCGTAATTCTCCCAAGGTCAAAACGCTCAGAAACAGGCCAGTCGTGTCCGACGCCGAAAGGAAGGCGACGACCCCGCTATCGGCGCGGGCCTTGCGCGTTTCCGAAACGATATTGGTGTCGAGAAGATAGCCCGACGCCACAGCCTAAAGCTCGACGTCACGGCCGAGGTCGCGGGCGCGCTCGGTAGGAAAATCGTCCACCTTGGGGCCGCCGAGGAGATAGGCTTTGAAATCAGGCTTGTGCGCGGCCAGGGCCCGGTAGTCTTCGATCGACAGCACGACCGCTCGCTCCGCGCCGTGGCGAGTGATGGTTTGAGGCCCCTCGCTTCGGGCGCGCTCGATCACTTCACTCAGTCGTGTCTTCGCGTCATGAACTTGCCATGTCGCCACGGTCGTGCCTTTCCGTCCTGTCTGACTATATTAGCGTTGTTTTGATCAAATTCAACGGCGCTGTGATCACCAAAACTGTGGCCCTGGATGACGCCCCTCCCGACCCGGTTTTTTGCGGGCGCACACAGCATCCCGCCTGATTCTCCTCCTCCTCGATCAAGATCCCGGAACAAAGGCGCGGCGGCGCGGATTTGATTCGTGCTGCAGCCCTACAGCGAAGCGGGTACCGCAATGGCCGACGAAAATACAAAACCTTCAGACGCGGCGAACGCCGCGACCGATCCCGACGAGGAGCGCATTCGCCGGAAGGCGTATGAGCTGTGGGTCGCGGAAGGAAAGCCCGAAGGGCGAGACCTCGATCATTGGGAGCTCGCGCGCGAGCTCGTCGCCATCGAGGATTCGCAAAAGACGACCTTGCATCCGCCGCCGAAGGAGGGCGAGGTAGCCGCCGAGCCGCCTCTGGCGTTCGAGAACCAGGCGGATATGCCCGGGCTCACCGATCAGGGTGAAGGCGAACCGGGTCCGACCTGGAAAGCGGCGAAAGAGGTCGCGTCGGAGGTTCCGCTCTCGCACGAGGAGTGACAGACCACATCTCCGCTCCCTCCCGCGAAAGCGGGAAGCCAGGATCGGAAGGCATATGCATCAGGGTATGTCCGGGTCCTCGCATTCCCCGGGGACGAGCGGATCAATTCAGATACGCTCCGCCCACCTCGGCTTGCTTTCACCTCATTGCCCGCACGGCCTCATCATGGATCAAGCCCATGATCCGGCGTTTCAGCGC
>JAFBAK010000047.1 GCA_019247795.1 Hyphomicrobiales bacterium
TGTACTCGGGGTACCATCGCGCAATATGCTGGCGGTGCGTGCGGAAAGGCTCGGCGAAGCGGTAATTCACGAAAATCCCACTGCCGCCCCCCACCCAATCGAGCACGCCATCGATGGCCTTGGCGCGGGCATCGGGACCAAGGGGCCAATTCGGATCCTGATTGAATCCGAGCGCCACGAAATCGCGCATCATCCGGCAAGGCTGCGAGATGCAATATGTGAGCACCTCCTTGATGTCGCCGGCGAGCGGATTCGCATGGCCATGTTCGTCACTTTTGGCATGGCGGAGGAACGAAGCGAAGTCGCGAATGGCAGCGAAGCCGAGCCCCGTCACCTTGGGATCTTTCGCGGGATAGACGAGCTCGTAAAGCTTGCCCGCCTGGAATTTCGTTCCTTCCGGCAAGAGGCTGATCGATTTGCCGTCCGCGGCATAGCGCCACGCATCGGCCGGGAGTGGGGTGGGCTCGTCGTCCACGCGCGCCCTGACGAAGAGCGTCGCCTTCGTGGTGTCGGGGCTCGCCGCAGGATAGCTCAGCGCGCCCGACGCCGTCGTGTCATTGTCGACCACGAACTCCTCGAGGCTCGGGCCCGTGAGCGTGGAGCCGTCGGCATTCTTCGCGACCGGCGCGTCGAGCACGAAGGGTCCTCCCCCGGTGCCCGGCGTCACGCCCGAAATGGCATCCCAACCGCTCCACGCCAAAGTGTATCCCTGGCGCATCATGAAGCCATTGCCCGCGTCGGCCGCACGAGTCGGATCGTTCGAGTTCTCCGCCGCATCATTGAGCGAGGCGAAAGCGAAGATGTTGCCCCGATTATTGATCTCGAAGAGGAGCTTGTGATTGCCCTTCGCCCGATCGATCGGGCGGATGATCATGATGTTGCTCGAATACTCGACCATGCCGCGCGCGTTTTTCGGGGCGAGCGTGATGTCGGTAATCAGGCTGTTCAGGGGATCCTTGGGGTCGACCTCGCCATAGGCGCGTCCCACGAGCTTCTCGTATTGGCCCACTGTGCCGAAGGCGAGCCCGTCGAAGCTCGGCGACTGCACGTTCGTGATCTCAATCCTCGTGATGCGCGCCTCGGCCGGTGCCGTGAAGCCGGCGAGCGAGAGGAGGATTCCCGCGGCAAGCCCACCCTGAATACGTGCGCAACCCTTGTCGATCCGCATCATCAAGAAATCCTCGCTTGCGCCACGATTCGAGCTTTCAACGAAGCCCGACCCCGGAAGGACCCTACGAGCGCCGGGCGCACCAAGCCAGAAGCGAGACTTCACATCTTGGCGAGGCTCGCGCCTATGAAGGTCGTCCGACGCTCACATAGCGGAAGCCGCGCCGGCGCATCTCCTCGGGGCGATAGATGTTGCGCAGATCGATGATCAGCGGTTCGTGCAAAAGAGACTTGATTCGATCGAGATCGAGCGCGCGGAAGGCATCCCATTCGGTGACGATGACGAGCGCATCGGCGCCGTCCACGCAGGAATAGGCGTCAGGCGTGTACTCGACTTTGTGGAGAAGACCCTTCGCCTGCTCCATGCCTTCGGGATCGTAGGCGCGGACCAAGGCTCCTGCTTCCTGCAGCGTCGAGACGATGGCGAGCGAAGGAGCGTCGCGCATATCGTCGGTGTTAGGCTTGAAGGTAAGGCCGAGGAGCGCGACCTTTTTGCCGCGGATTTGGCCCCCACAGGCGCCGATCACCTTGTGCGCCATCGCGCGCTTGCGTTCCTCATTCACGGAGACCACGGTCTCGACGATGCGTATGGCAGCGTCGTTTTCCCTCGCCGTCTTGATCAGCGCGAGCGTGTCCTTCGGAAAGCAGGAGCCGCCATAGCCGGGGCCGGCGTGGAGAAACTTCGAACCGATGCGATTATCGAGGCCGATGCCGCGCGCCACTTCCTGCACATTGGCACCGACCTTCTCGCAGAGATCCGCGATCTCGTTGATGAACGTGATCTTCGTGGCAAGAAAGGCATTGCCCGCGTATTTGATGAGTTCGGCGGTGCGACGGGAGGTCACCACCATCGGGGGTTCGTTGAGGAAGAGCGGCCGGTAGAGCTCGGTCATCACAGCACGCGCCCTCGGATCCTCCGTCCCGATCACGATGCGGTCCGGACGTTTGAAATCGGCGATGGCCGCGCCCTCTCGCAGGAACTCGGGATTGGAGACGAGTGCGAAATCCGCATCCGGCCGCGCCTCGCGCACGATGCGCTCGACCTCATCGCCCGTGCCGACGGGCACGGTCGATTTCGTGACCATCACGGTGTATCCGTCGAGCGCGTGGGCGATCTCGCGCGCCGCCTCATAGACAAAGGTCAGATCGGCATGGCCGTCACCGCGGCGCGATGGCGTGCCGACCGCGATGAACACCGCGTCTGCCTCGCTCACCGCCTTGCGCAAATCCTTGGTGAAGGCCAATCGTTTCGCCTCGACATTGTCGGCGACGAGCTCGGCAAGGCCCGGTTCGAAGATCGGCATATCGCCGCGCTGCAGCGCGGCGACCTTGCCGGCGTCCTTGTCCACGCAGGTGACCACATGGCCGAAATCGGCAAAGCACGCCCCGGAGACGAGACCGACATAGCCCGACCCGATCATCGCAACACGCATGCGGCTCCCTCCGGCTACCGGAATTCAAAAGTTAACACTTGATACCAATGAGTGCTCGCTCTCATGCCTTGCGGATGCGACAAGATCAATAACGCGCAAGGGTTAGCGCCGCGCCAGGATTAACGAGCCACCAAGATCAACGGAAATTTCTTCAACACTCGCGCCGATCTCGTCATGAAAGAGCCGAAAAGATGACGTGCGAGCACGGGGTGCGTTGATTGGCCGCCGCTTCCTATCGCGGTCAAGAGGAGAGAAGCAGTTTTGTTAAATGCGGCGCTTTAAGGTGAACTTTTGAGAAATCGGGGCGGCAGGCGAGCCGTGGAGAGGAATGCGTTGCGGCGATCGGATGGAAACGAAGCAGCCGCTGCGCGCCTCTTGCTCGCGGCGGACGAGGTGCGCCATCTTCGCTCGAGCGACCGGAACTTGTCGCGCAGCCCGATGCTGAAGCAAATCCTTGGCGTCGGCGGCTGGACGCTCGCCTCGCGCGTCGCGGGACTTGTCCGCGACATCGTGATTGCGGCCGTGCTGGGTTCAGGCGTGATGTACGAGGCTTTCGCCTACGCTTTCCGCCTGCCGAACCATTTTCGCGCGATCTTTGGAGAAGGCGCCTTCAACGCGGCTTACGTGCCGAGTTTCGCCAAAGCGGAGGCCGAAGGCGGAACGCGCGCCACTCGCCAACTCGTGGACAGCGTGTTCACGCTGCTCCTTGGCGCCCAGGCGATCATCCTCGTCCTGGCATGGATCTATATGCCGACGCTAGTGAGGCTGATCGCGCCCGGACTCTCCGAGCACCCCGAGGAATTCGAACTCGTGGTGACGCTCACGCGCATCACCTTCCCCTACCTCCTCCTGATCACGCTCGTTACCCAGCACACGGCAACGCTCAACGCCTTGCACCGTTTTGGGGTCGGCGCGGCGGCGCCGATCCTCCTCAACGTCTCGCTCGTGCTTTGCGTCGCGCTCGCCTTTCTGTTTCCGAGCGCGGCGCATGCAGCGGCATTCGGTGTGACCTTGTCGGGTGTGTTGCAGCTTATCGTCTTGATGGTGGCGACGAAACGCGCGGACGCATTCGCCATACCGCATCGGCCGGTTTTCGACGAGCGTCTCAAGGGCTTTTTCCGCAGGCTTGGACCGGCGACGATCGGCACGGCCGGCCTTCAGATCGCAATCTTCGCTGACACCGCCCTGTCGTCGCTTCTGGGGCAAGGTGCGATGGCATCGATCTACAACGCCGAACGGCTCTACCAATTGCCGATCGGGGTGATCGGGATCGCGGCAGGAACGGTGCTCCTCTCCGAGGTGAGCCGGCGCATCGCGCAAGGTGATATCGAGGGCGCCGTTCACGCGCAGAATCGGGCCATGGGCTGGACGTTGATGCTTGCCGCACCGTTCGTGGTCGCCTTCCTTTTGATACCCGACCTCATCGTCGCGGCCTTGCTGGTGCACGGCCGGTTCCATCTCGAGGCCGCTGAAGCCGCGGGAACAGTGCTTTCCGCTTATGCGATCGGGCTGCCGGCGGTCGTATTGATCCGCTCCGCCGTATCGTCGTTCCAGGGACGCGGCGACACCAAGACGCCCATGCTCGTCTCGCTCGGGGCGGTCGCGGTGAATGTGCCGTTGAAATTCCTCCTGACACCGTATTTCGGCGCCTCCGGGCTCGCGCTTGCGACGTCGGCGGGGGCCTGGACGAATTTTCTCGCGCTCCACCTGCTCGCCCACCGTCAAGGGGTCTCGCGTGCCGACCGCGCCTTTGCGAAAACGTTCATTGTGGTCTTGGCAGCCTCCGCGGCGCTTGCCGCCGCGATCCTCATTTGTGATCCCCTCCTCGGAAGCTTCACAGCGACGCTGGCCCATTTCCAGCGTGAGACAAGGCTTGCAGGTCTCGTTCTCATCGGTGGCGTCGCCTATGCCGGCGTCCTCGCGACGGGCGCACGCATATGCGGCTTCTCGCTTCGACGATAACAACGGGCAATAGAAGAGCGGAATCGGGATCGCTTCCAAACCCTCCCGAGCCCTGGTAGCTTCGAGTTTGCATGGTGGGGACGGCAAAACCTCGGCATTTCTGCAAGGACGTCATGTCTGCGTCTCTTACACCCGCACAGCCGGGGACAAGATCAAGCTCAGCCGAAAGAGGTCACTCGCTTTTGCATCCGGATCGCCTCTTTCCGGTCGACCCCGAGGCGCGTCACATTGCGCGACGCCTCTTTGAAAGCGTCAGCGCTCTGCCGATCCTCTCACCGCATGGGCATACGGATCCGCGCTGGTACGCCGAAAACGAACCTTTTCCGGATCCCGCGACGCTCTTCGTCAAGCCCGATCATTACGTCACGCGAATGCTTTACAGCCAAGGCGTGACGCTCGAAGAGCTCGGCATCGCGCGCAAGGACGGCAAACCCGTCGAAGCGGATCCGCGGAAGGTGTGGCGACGCTTCGCGGAGCATTATCACCTCTTTCGCGGAACGCCGACGCGCGCCTGGCTCGAGCACGCCTTCACGATGCTCTTCGGCTTCGACGAGCGCCTTTCGGCACGAAACGCTGATGCCTGTTTCGACCAGATCTCGACGCACCTCGCGATGCCTTCGTTCAGGCCGCGTGCTCTTTTCGAGCGCTTCAGGATCGAGGCACTCGCGACGACCGAAAGTCCGCTCGATGATTTGCGCTGGCACAAGATGATCCGCGTAAGCGGATGGAACGGCCGGGTCATCACCGCCTATCGGCCGGACGCGGTCGTCGATCCGCAATTCGATGGCTTCGCCGAGAATCTCAGGCGCTTCGGCGAGATAGCCGATGAGGATGTCGGAAGCTTCGAGGGATACCTCAACGCCCATCGCAAGCGCCGCGCCTTCTTTGCCGAAATGGGAGCGACGTCCACCGATCACGGGCACCCGAGCGCGCAAACGGCCGATCTTTCGCGCAACGAAACGCGGGCGCTTTACGCCAAAGTGCGCCATGGCGAGGCGAGCCCTGAGGACGCAGAAATCTTCCGCGCGCAGATGCTCACCGAGATGGCAGCGATGAGCCTCGAGGACGGGCTCGTCATGCAACTCCATCCCGGTTCGCTGCGCAACCACAATCCGCTCTTGCATGCGAGCTTTGGGCGCGACATCGGAGCCGACATCCCGACGGCCACCGAATACGCGCGCGCCTTGAAGCCCCTGCTCGATCGCTTCGGCAACGCACGCGGCTTCACTTTCATCCTCTTCACGCTCGACGAGACCGCCTATGGTCGCGAGCTCGCGCCGCTTGCGGGTCATTACCCGTGCTTGCGGCTTGGCCCACCTTGGTGGTTTTTCGACAGCTATGAGGGAATGAGGCGATTCCGGGAGATCGTGACCGAGACGGCAGGGTTCTACAACACGGTCGGATTCAACGACGACACGCGAGCTTTCTGCTCGATTCCGGCACGCCACGACGTGGCGCGCCGCGTCGATTGCGGATATCTCGCCGAACTCGTGGCGACGCATCGCCTCGACGAGGACGAGGCCCAAGAGGTCGCGCTCGATCTTGCCTATCGCTTGCCGAAGGCCGCCTACAAACTTTGAGGGCCGCAAAGGCCGCAACCGAAGGGAGGTTCCATGACGATCGATCGCGTGTCCCGCCGCGCTCTGTTGGCCGGCACCGCCGGCGCGCTCGCCGCCGGAACATTCTCGCGTCGAGCCGGAGCGCAGATGGCGATGCCGAAATCGCCGGTCACGATCAATCTCGTAGATGTCGGCGGGGCGCTCGCCTTGGTGCAAAAGCCGATCGAGAACTTTCGCGCGGCCAAGCCGGAGCTTGTCTCGCGCATAACCTTCACCAAGGCGCCCGCACCCGAGCTTCCGGGCAAGCTCAAGGCGCAGCAGGATGCCGGCCGCGTCGACATCGATTTCGTGCTTGGCGGGCTCGACATCGTCTCCGCCGGCAACGAGCAGAAGCTCTGGTCCGACCTTCTCCCGAAATACGCGGATATCCTGCCGAAGCCCGAGGCCATCTATTCCAAGGGCGCGCTCGATATGCAGGCGCTCGGCAAGGGCGGCGCCATGTGCATGGTCTACTACCCGTCAGGCCCCCTGCTCGAATATGCGCCCGAGAGAGTGAAGTCTCCGCCCGGCTCGGCCGACGAGCTTCTCGCCTGGGCGAAGTCCAATCCGAACAAGTTCCTCTATGCGCGCCCGGCCAATTCCGGGCCGGGCCGGACCTTGCTCATGGGGCTTCCGTACATGCTCGGCGATACTGCGCCCAAGGACCCAGAAAAGGGATGGGAAAAAACCTGGGCCTATCTCAAGGAGCTCGGCCAATACATTGAATATTATCCGACTGGCACCGGCCTTACGATGAAGGAGCTCGGCGACGGCACCCGTGACATCATCGCCTCGACGACCGGCTGGGACATCAACCCACGCGTCCTCGGTATCGTGCCGAAATCGGCGGAGGTCGCACGGCTGAAGGGCTTTCACTGGGTCTCGGATGCGCAATACATGGCGATCCCGAAGGGTGTAGCCGAAGAGAAGCTGCCGGTGCTGCTCGAGCTGATCAAATGGGTGCTGCGGCCCGATCAGCAAGCCTTCACCTATGACGAGGGCTATTTCTATCCAGGGCCGGCCGTGAAGGACGTCCCGCTCTCGATGGCGCCTGCGGCGAGCCAGGCGGCGATCAAGGAATTCGGACGGCCGCAATATGAGGAGTGGATCGCAGGAGCGCCGATCGAGACACCGCTCGACAACGACAAGATGGTGCTCGCCTTCAAGCGTTGGGATCAGGAGATCGGCGGGTCAAAAACGAAGTGAGTTGAAGGAAAGCGAATAGTCGCATCTCTTCGATCCCACCCAGGGACTGCGAGCGCTCGCCTGCAGGGGCGCAAACGGGGAGCGCCCGCTGCCTTTTTCCCCAGGATCTCACATGTCAGGCTCTTTGCCGCGACTTTCCTTGCGCACAATTGGCACACTCAGGCCCGATATCCGCCGCCCGGATTACGACATCTCAGCAATCTCTGCGGGTATCGTGCATCTGGGGGTCGGCGCTTTCCATCGGGCGCACCAAGCGATCTATGTCGAGGATGCATTGGCGGCGGGCGAACGCCGATGGGGGATCGTCGCAGCCTCCCTCAGGCAC
This sequence comes from Hyphomicrobiales bacterium, assembly GCA_019247795.1. GTDB lineage: Bacteria > Pseudomonadota > Alphaproteobacteria > Rhizobiales > Beijerinckiaceae > GAS188. Next base: position 7,692 of record JAFBAK010000047.1, read on the forward strand.
ACGAGCACACGCGATGCTCTTGCACCACAGGATGGACTCTACACATTGGCCGTGAATTCCGCTGAAGGCGAGCAGCTGCGCGTCATCGGTGCGCTGCGCGGCCTGATCGTCGCGCCCGAGAACCCTGCAGCCCTACTTGCCGCCCTGGCCAATCCCACGATCCGCATCGTCACGCTCACGGTCACCGAGAAAGGCTATTGTCACGATCCGGCGACGGGCGAGCTCAACGAAGACCACCCGGACATCCGCGCCGATCTTTCGACGCCGAGCCGCCCGCGTTCGACCACCGGATTTCTCGCCGAGGCGTTGCGAATTCGCCGTGCCGCGGGAACCGCGCCCTTCAGCATCGTCTCATGCGACAACCTTCCCGCGAATGGACAGACGCTGCGACGCGTTTTGGCGCGCCATGCGAGCCTCAGTGATCCCGATCTTGGCGCCTTCATCGCCGGTGAGGTCGCCTTTCCGTCCACCATGATCGATCGCATTGTGCCGGCGGCAACCAACACCGATCGCGCCGACTTGTCGCAGCGCCTCGGCCTCTCGGATGCCTGGCCCGTGATCACCGAACCGTTCACGCAATGGGTCATCGAAGACGATTTTCCGCAAGGCCGACCACGCTTCGAGGAATACGGGGCCGAACTCGTAAGGGACGTCGCACCCTACGAGACGATGAAGCTTCGTCTCCTCAACGCCAGCCATTCGACACTCGCCTATCTCGGCTATCTCGCAGGTTATGAGACTATCGCCGAGACGGTCGGGAACAAAAGCTTTGCTCGACTCGTCGCGGGTCTCATGGACGAGGAGATGGGGCCGACGCTCTCGCTTCCGGCGGGTGCGGACGTGGAGGCTTACAAGCGCGCCTTGCTCGAGCGTTTCCGCAACCCGGCCTTGCGGCATCGGACGTGGCAGATCGCCATGGACGGCTCACAAAAGTTGCCGCAGCGCCTGCTCGCCGGCGCGCGAGAGCGCATCGCTGTGCACGCTCCCATTACCCGCATCGCGCTCGGCGTCGCGGCTTGGATGCGCTACGTCGGCGGCATCGACGAAAAAGGTGCGCGGATCGACGTGCGCGATCCTTATGCCGCGCGCTTGCGCGCGCTTGTCGATGCCGCGCGCCCCGATGCAGGAAGCATCGTGGCCTCGCTCCTGCGCGTGCGCGAGATTTTCGGCGATGATCTCGCAGAAAACCGAAGCTTCTCGGAACCGGTCACCTCGGCGCTCGAGCTTCTGCTGCGAGTAGGCGCCAGGGAAACGGTACGGCAGGTGAGCAACTCGGCATGAAATCCCGTCGCAGGAAAGCGAAACCAGTGAACCGTCTGGTAGCTCATCGGGCGTAAGACCACATTGTCCAAAAAGGGCTCAAAAAGGCCTTGGCGTTCGCGATCGACGCGTCCGGATCGGATGCTCGACTTCAGTGAACGAAAGTCGCATTTCCCCGCACTCGACGAGGTCCTCAGGATCGGGTATCGCTGCGCCGAACGCAAAGCAGAGACGTGCAACGCGCATGTCTTGTCATCGACGTGAAGCGCACGTCGAGAATGCAAGGAGGAGCATACGTGATCAAAGCGGGATTTGCGGGGGCCGCGCTCGCGGCTTTATTGGCGACCACGGCGCAGGCCCAAATCGCGAATAACGCGCTGAAGATCGGCGTGCTCAATGACCAATCGGGCGTCTACGCCGACATCGGGGGCAAATGGTCGGTCGAAGCCGCCAAGATGGCGGTCGAGGATTTCGGCGGCACCGTGCTTGGCGCGCCGATCCAGATCTTGTCCGCGGATCATCAGAACAAGCCCGACCTCGCCTCCACCATCGCGCGGCAATGGTACGATGTCGACAAGGTTGCCATGATCACGGAGTTGACGAACTCGGCTGTCGGGCTCGCGGTTCAGGCGCTCTCGGCCGAGAAGCACAAGATCACCATCAACACGGGCGCCGCCAGTTCGGACCTCACCGGCAAGGCCTGCGAGCCTTATGGTTTCCACTGGGCCTACGACACGCATGCGCTCGCCACGGGCACCGGTGGTTATATGACGAAACAAGGCGGCGACACCTGGTTCTTCCTCACTGCCGACTATGCCTTCGGCACGAGCCTCCAGGCCGACACGACGGCTGCGGTTGAAGCGGCCGGCGGAAAGGTGCTGGGCGCCGTCCGCCATCCGGTGAACAATTCGGATTTCTCATCCTTCCTGCTGCAGGCGCAAGCCTCGAAGGCGAAGGTCGTCGGACTCGCCAATGCGGGTCTCGACACCACGAACGCCATCAAGCAGGCGGCCGAGTTCGGTATCGTGGCCGGCGGCCAGAAGATCGCCGGACTCCTCTACACGACCGCCGAGGTGCACGGGCTCGGTCTCAAGGCCGCCCAAGGCTCGATCACTACGGAGGGCTACTACTGGGATCTCGACGACAAGAGCCGCGAGTTCGGCAACCGTTTCATGAAGCGCACGGGCCGCATGCCCAACATGGTGCATGCAGGCACCTACTCGGCCGTGATGCAATACCTCAAGGCCGTTCAGGCCGTGGGCTCGGACGACGCCGATAAGGTCGCGAAAAAGCTGCATGAGATGCCTGTCGACGATTTCTTCGCCAAAGGCGGCAAGGTGCTGCCCAATGGGCGGATGATCCACGACATGTATCTTTTCCAGGTGAAGACGCCGGAGGAGAGCAAAGGCGAGTGGGACCTTTACAAGCTTCTCGCCACGGTGCCGGGGCCGCAAGCCTATTTCACCTTCCAGGACAGCGGTTGCAAGCTCACCAATTGAGAAGGCCCGATGGCCGCGCGGCGATTCAAGGCCGCGCGCTGCCAGCCGGGTTCGTCGACAACGATAAGAAACCGAGCGGTACGATCGACGCATGGCGAATGTGATCGAAACCCAGGCGCTGACCAAGCAATTCAAGGGATTCGTCGCCGTCTCCAGTGTCGATCTCAAGGTCGCGGAAGGCTCGATCCACGGGCTCATCGGCCCGAATGGTGCGGGCAAAACGACGTGCTTCAACCTGTTGACGAAGTTCCTGGAGCCGAGCGCCGGGCGCATTTTCCATCGCGGCGAAGACATCACCGGCCTGAAGCCGGCCGCTGTCGCGCGGCGCGGCGTCGTGCGTTCCTTCCAGATCTCGGCGGTCTTTCCGCATCTGACGGTGCTTGACAATCTACGAGCCGCCTTGCAGCGCCAGAACGGTCTCGCGCATCAATTCTGGTTGTCGGACAAGAGCCTCGGGGTGCTCGACGAGCGGGCGTCCAAACTCATGGCCGACGTCAATCTGTCCGAGTTCCAGGATACGCCGGCGGGCGAGCTCGCCTACGGGCGAAAGCGCGCGCTCGAAATCGCAACGACGCTCGCGCTCGATCCGGAGGTGCTCCTCCTGGACGAGCCGATGGCCGGCATCGGACGAGAGGAGCTGCCGCGTGTCATCGATCTCGTGCGCCAGGTCGCGAAGGGTCGCACCGTGGTGATGGTCGAGCACAATTTGTCGGTGGTTGCAGATCTCTGCGATCGCGTCACGGTGCTGCAGCGCGGCGAGATCCTGGCCGAGGGGAGCTATGCCGAAGTCTCGGCCGACCAGCGGGTGCGTACCGCCTATATGGGGTCCGAGCATGCCCATTGATGGCGCTCTCCTCGAGATCGAGGATCTCAACGCCTGGTATGGCGAGAGCCATGTCCTGCATGGCATCTCGTTCGAGGTGCGCGAGGGCGAGACGCTTTCGCTGATCGGCCGCAACGGCGCGGGCAAGACGACGACCCTGCGCGCCATTCTGGGCATCGTCCGCAATCGCCAAGGGGCCATCCGTTTTCGCGGCGAAGACCTCACGGCCGTTCCGCTGCATGGGATCGCGCGGCGCGGCATCGGCTATGTGCCCGAGGAGCGCGGCATATTCGCGAGCCTCACGGTCGCCGAGAACCTGGTCCTCCCGCCCGTGGTCAAGGATGGCGGCATGGGCGAGGAGGAGATCTACCGGCTTTTCCCGAACCTTGCCGAACGCCGCGCGAGCCAAGGCACAAAGCTTTCCGGCGGCGAGCAGCAGATGCTTGCCATCGCCCGCATCTTGCGCACGGGCGCGAACGTCATCTTGCTCGACGAGCCTACCGAAGGCCTCGCCCCGGTTATCGTGGAGCGGATCGGCGAGGTCCTGAAGCTCCTCAAGGCGCGCGGCATGACAATCGTGCTCGTCGAGCAGAATTTTCATTTCGCGCGCAAGCTCGCGGATCGCTACGTCGTCGTCGAGCATGGGCGCGCGATCGATTGCTTCGGCGCCTCGGAGCTCGACGCCAAGATGGCGGGGCTCGCCGAGCAGCTCGGCGTTTAGGTGGGCGGAGAAAGCCGTGTTCTGCATCCCCTATGTGAAATGCCTTCCGCTCATCGCTCTCTATGGCCAGCTCCTGCTCGGCCTCATCAACGGCTCGTTCTACGCCTTGCTCAGCCTTGGGCTCGCGGTGATTTTCGGCATGCTGCGCGTCATCAACTTCGCGCATGGGGCGCTCTACATGCTCGGCGCGTTCGTGAGCTGGTGGCTCTCGATCGCATTCGGCATTCCGTATTGGGGAGCGCTCGTCCTCGCGCCCCTTGCGGTCGGGGTCGTGGCGGTCGTGATCGAGAAGACGATGCTCCACCAGATGTACCGTCTCGATCCGCTCTACGGTCTCCTCCTCACCTTCGGCATCACCCAGGTGATCGAAGGCACCTTCCGATATTTCTACGGTGCATCGGGGCAGCCTTATCCACCGCCAGCCGCGCTTTCCGGCCCCTTGAATCTCGGCTTCATGATCCTACCCATCTATCGGGGTTGGGTGGTCCTCGTCTCGATCCTAGCGTGCCTCGGGACCTGGCTTCTCATTGAGCGCACCCGGATCGGCGCTTATCTCCGCGCCGCGACCGAGAACCCGGTGCTGGTCCAGACATTCGGCATCAATGTCCCTTTGATGATGACCTTGACCTATGCGTTCGGCGCCGCGCTTGCAGGCTTCGCTGGAGTTCTGGCCGCTCCGATTTACCAGGTCAGCCCTCTGATGGGTACGAACCTCATCATCATCGTCTTTGCCGTTGTGGTGGCGGGCGGCATGGGATCGATCCTCGGCGCCATCGTCACCGGATATATTCTCGGGCTTCTCGAAGGGTTGACCAAGGTGTTCTATCCCGAGGCTTCGAACATCGTGATCTTCGTCGTCATGGCGATCGTTCTCTTGCTCCGGCCAGCCGGCCTGTTCGGGAGGGCGGCATGAGCCTCGCGGCGAGACAACGCGGAGCCGCAGCCGAGGGGCGATCGGGGTTCAACACTTTGCTCGTCGCCGCGACCCTCCTTGCTGCCCTTGCCGCGCCTTTCATCATCTATCCCGTTTTCCTGATGAATGTGCTGTGCTTTGCCTTGTTCGCCAGCGCCTTCAATCTTCTCATCGGCTTCGTCGGTCTTCTATCCTTCGGCCACGCGGCCTTTTTCGGCGCCGCGGCCTATGTGACCGCTCACGCCGCAAAGGTCTGGGGATTGCCGACGGAGCTTGCGATTCTCCTCGGCGCGCTCGCGGCCGCCGCGCTCGGGTTCGTGGTCGGCTTTCTGGCGATCCGACGACAAGGCATCTATTTTTCGATGATCACGCTCGCTTTGGCGCAGATGTTCTACTTCATCTGCCTCGAAGTTCCCTTCACGCATGGTGAGGATGGAATCCAGGGAGTTCCACGCGGCACCCTTTTCGGGATCGTCAATCTCGACAACAACCTCGCCTTCTACTTCGTCGTTCTCGCGATCGTCGCCGCGGGTCATCTCGCCATTTGGCGGATCGTGAATTCGCCTTTTGGAAACATCTTGAAGGCGATCCGCGACAACGAGCCCCGCGCCATCTCGCTCGGCTATAACGCCGACAGCTACAAACTTCGCGCCTTCGTTCTTTCGGCCGGGCTTGCCGGTCTCGCAGGTGGCACGAATGCCATCGTGTTCCAGCTCGCGACCTTGACCGGCGTGCAATGGCAAAGCTCGGGCGAAGTGATCCTGATGACGCTGCTCGGCGGCATCGGCACCTTGGCGGGGCCGCCGATCGGAGCGGCGATCACGGTCGGCTTGCAAACCTATCTCGCGGCGATCGATTTCCCCGTGACCGTTCTGATCGGCCTGATCTTCGTTGTCTGCGTCCTTTTGTTTCGGCGCGGTGTCGCGGGCGAGATCCTTGCCTATATTCGAAAGCGCAAGTGAGGCTCGTGCCCTCGAGACGCTCCTAAAAAGCGCTTTCGTTCCCGATGATGTGTAAACAGGGTAGGGCTCGCAACATCCGCATACTTTGAAAATCACTCCAAAATTTGTAGCACAATGCCATAATTAAGAGAACATAAACCGCTGATACAGCTTAATAAACAGCGTGGCCCGTATCTTGCTTACTTTTCTGTAAGAATGCTGAGGGTTTGAGATGATGCGTGGACAAATTCTGCTCGATTTCGATGGCACCATCGCGATCGAGGATACGACGGATTGCCTTCTCGAGCGTTTCGCGGAACCGTCCTGGCGCGACGTCGAGGATGCCTGGGAGGCGGGGTTGATCGGGTCGCGTGATTGTCTCGCGCAACAGGTCGATCTCCTTCGTGCGAGTGAATCCGATCTCGAGCGCTTCATCTCCCAAGTGCATGTCGACCCCGGTTTCCTCTCCTTTGTCGAAGCCTGCTCAGCGGCTCGGTTCAACATCATGATCGTCTCGGATGGGCTCGATCGCATCGTGCGCGGCGTCATCGAGCGCACCGGCCTCAAATTGCCGATCGCGGCCAATCGTCTCGAGCGATCGGGCGATGACCGATGGAGGCTCGCCTTCCCGCATGCGAGCGCGAATTGCTCGAGCGCGTCGGGCAACTGCAAATGCGCGCACGCGGCCTCGGCATTGCTTGGGCCGCGGATTGTCGTCGGAGATGGACGTTCCGATTTCTGCGCAGCAGGGAGCGCTGACTATGTCTTCGCCAAAGGTCGTCTTCGGACCCATTGTGTCGAGAACGGCATCGCGCATGCGCCGATAGCCAATCTGACCGAGGCGACGCTTCTGTTCGACGACTGGTTCCAGCATGTCGCATCCTTGTCGGAGGTTGCGCATGAGCATGCAGAAGCCGAACCAAGCTGAACGGGTGATGGCCACGGCTGCCCTTATTGCCAGGAGGTCGCGTCCCCCGATCGAGGAAGAGGCCGCCCTGCTCGAGCTCGAGCGATATTGCTCGCATGGCGACACCGTGCATTGCGCCGAGCCACCTAAGATCTTCGATCGGGAAGAAGGGCTGGAAGGCGATCTCGAACCCGAGGGTGAACGCCATCGCCTCGTGCTCGACGTCGGCGGCTATTACAAGAACTTCATCACGCCCGCCCCGGCACGGGCCATCTCCTATGACGAGATCGGTCTCGCCTTGAAGCTTTGTGACCGCCTCCTCCATCGCGTCACGCGACGGTGAGCGGCATGCGGCTTCGCCTTCTCGATCTCGATGGCAGCCTACCCAGTCAGGCGCCCTTCGCCGAGCGCCTCGCCGACGGGAGCGCCGAGCATGTTGATCTTAAGGGCATGTCGGCCTCGCTCAGGATCGTGGCGCGCCGGCGCGCCATGGAGGCCTTTTGCGAGAGGCTGATCGGGGAGGAATACGCCGCGGGTGCGCCGGAGGTCACCTTTTACGGCTCGGGCGATTTTCATCATCTCGCGGCAGGCTTGCTGCGTCTCGCCAACGAGCCGGTTACGGTCATCCATTTCGACAACCATCCGGACTGGGTGAGCTTCCCGCCGACTTTCAATTGCGGCGCGTGGGTCAATCGAGCCTTGCAGCTCCCACATGTCCGCAAGGTGGTGACGCTTGGCCCTTGCAGCGACGATCTCGCCTGGCCCGAGCTCAAATCCGCCAATCTCGCCGCGGTTCGCGAGGGTCTGTTGGAGATCCGTCCGTGGCAACATCCGCCTTCGCGAGTCTTGCGCGATTATGACCGCGGACCCGCGCATCGCTCGCAAGGCGGCTACATCGAATGGGCCAACCTCGCTGATGACGACTGGCGCGCGGCGCTGGACGACGTCATCGCCGGCGTGCCGACGCGTGCGGTTTGGCTCACAATCGACAAGGATGTCCTCGTCGAAGAGGAGGCCGCGACGAATTGGGACCAGGGCGGGATGAGCGTCGATCATCTGATCGAGGCAATCAGGCTCCTCGCGCTGCGCAAGCGACTTTTCGGCGTGGATGTGTGCGGAGACTATTCTACGCCGCGCTTCGGCGACCCGTTCCGGGCCGCGCTTGCCCATTTCGATCACCCTTCCAAGCCCGAGCCGACGCCGGAAGTCTTGCGGCGCAACGCGGCCACCAATGCGCGCCTGCTTGCGTGTTTCGACGAGGTGTTCGCGTGAGCCTTTTCCTCGTTTTCTGGTTCGCGCTCTCGGTGATGTGCGATGTCTGCGGCCAGCTCTGTTTCAAGATCGGGGCTGATCGTCTCCCGTCCGGCCGCTCGCCGGTCGGCATCTCGCGTGCCGTGCTCTCAAGTCCGTGGCTGGTCACCGGCCTCTGCGTTTATGCGATCGAAACCATTGTCTGGACCAGGATTCTCTCGGATGTGCCGTTGAGCATCGCCTATCCGATCGCCAGCCTGAATTTCCTCGGCGTAACGCTTGCGAGCGCGACCATTCTGGGCGAGCGGGTGGGACGTCCTCAATGGATGGGTGCTTGGCTGGTGACTTTCGGCGTCGCGATCGTCGCGGGGTCGGCATGAGAAGTTCGAGAGAAAGGGCAAGGGCCGTCGAAACGGTTCTCCGCCTTGGCGTGTGAGGGACCTGCAAGAGACCATGACGACAAAGGATCGAAGCTTCACCATACCCGGCAGCCGGACAGGGTTTCTTCTCGTGCACGGCCTCGGCGGCACGCCGCTCGAGCTGCGCATGGCCGCCAAAGGCATCGCGTCGGGGGGGTTCACGGTGCATTGCTGTCAGCTTGCCGGCCATTGCGGCACCGAGGAGGAGCTTCTCGCGACCACTTGGCAAGAATGGTACGCGAGCGTCGAAACAGCCCTCGCCAAGCTCGAGGCGGTCTGTGACACGGTCATCGTCGGCGGGCTCTCGATCGGCGCGATCCTCGCGCTGCGGCTTGCGGCCATGCAGCCCGAGCGAGTCCATGGCGTCGCCTGTTTCGCGCCGACGCTTTGGTACGACGGCTGGACCATCCCCAAGAACCAGTTCCTCCTGCGCTGGCTCTGGTTCTTGCCGCCGGCCAAGCGGTATCGCTTCCCGGAGCGTGAGCCTTACGGCGTCAAGGACGAACGGATGCGCGCTTTCGTCCTGAAATCGATGTCCGGCGGGGATAGCGGGGTTGCGGGCCATCCGAGCACGCATGCGCTCTCGCTTTATCAGTTCTGGAAGCTCGTCGACGACATCAAGCCGAAGTTGAAAGCCATCAAGCGACCCGTCTTCATCGCTCATCCGCGCGAGGACGATCTCGCGAGCCTC